>JBDTOX010000046.1:0-12162 GCA_039933015.1 Methylophilaceae bacterium | reverse complement strand
GGGTCGCCTTCCAGCCACAGCACCGCGCCGAAGCGCCTTGGGTCGCGTAACCGCAGTACATGCCCGTCAGTGAAATGAATGTCGAAATGGTCGTGCTTCTCTGCTGGCTCGTCTTTTTCCAGCAGGCAGATACGCCCCGACATGCCCAGATGCAATATCAGGGTGCCGGTCTCAAAACGAGCCAGTATGTATTTGGCTCGACGCGTTAATTCCAGTAACTGCTGATTGGGCAGGGTCTGGCCAAGGTGGCCAGGAATAGGCCAACGCAATGAGGCGTTGCGCACGACGACCTTGTGGATGGTTTGGCCGACCAGCGGCAGCAATCCTCGCCGCGTCGTTTCGACTTCTGGTAGTTCAGGCATACCAGCTCAATTTAGGCAGGACTTTATTTAGGCAGATTGACTGGCGGATTAAGCATGGTAAAACCGACATCCTGCGGGAAGTGGTAGATCATGCCTTCATCAGGGCGACCCAGCAGCAGTTCCGGCGATTCCTGGAGCTTGTCAAAATGCACCTTGCTGCCATCCTGCAACTTGACCTCAAACGAAGGGTAAGTGCTCTTGCGGTCTGGCGTGTAAGGCTCCACCGACGTAGCATTAGTGTGTCTCCAGGTAGTATCAAGCCATTCGTTCATGTCATTCTGATGTGGCTTGGCATTGGCAGCAGATACCTTCCACTTGCCAGCATCCAGGTCCACATTTAGCCGGACATCTTCCCACTGTTCCAGGCGGCTAAAATCAAACCCGGCAATTTTCTCGGTAGGCTTAAGCGGGGTCTTATCAATCAATTCCACAACCTGTATCGAGGCGGACTCGGAATAAATAGTAGATAGCAGATAAACCGCATCTTTATAAGCTACATATTGTTCGCCACTCACTGGGTTGAAGGTGCCAAACAGAAACTCTTCATTATCCATCTTGAGCTTAAGAAGCGGGTGGTCCAGCCCAAAACGCGCAAGATCCGTTGCCGGGAATTTTTCTGTCGTGGTGGCGGCCACAATAGACAGGATGCGATGTATCGACATCTGATTTGCTCTAGCCTGATAGGGCTGAACGATGTGCCAATAGCCATCAATTTTTTCAAACACCTCAGGCGCTTTTGCCGGAAATTCCACACTCAGTTTGGAAAAGTCACTTAATTTCAGTGTGGAGAGCTCATAGCTTTTCTGAGCTTTATTTTCCGGGGCTGGGCGCAGGTAAAGAAACGTGGCGATACCTGCAACCAGTAACAGTAATACCAGATTTACCAGCCAGCGTGCTCTCATGCTTTGCGACGCTTCCACCAGATAACGATACCTGTAATCAGCAGGACAATCGGCAAAATCAGACGGAAGCCAAAGAAAATGAAGGCTGCCAGGATCTTGCCACCCGTGTCGGATGGAATGATCACATTCACGTCTTTAAGTGGTTTCGGCTGAATCGTAATCAGGCTGTCATCGCCAGCCAGCCAGTTAATGATATTTATGCCCAGATCCAGGTTGCCGCCATTGGCAATAAAGGTGTTGGAAAGGAAGTTGCCATTGCCCACCACCACTACGCGCTGGCCCTTTTGCCCATATTTACGTTCGAGCGCGACGGCGATGTTGATAGGGCCACGGATGTCCTTCTTGTCGTCAAAGCTTATTTTGCCGTCCATCGTGCCGGTATCCAGCCAGCCATTCGGCGCAACCTCGATCAGGTGGCTTACCTGCCAGCCATTGGCATCAGTGCCATGGGCATCGATTTTGCGGGCTTCCGGGAACAAGGTGCGCAGCATGAAGTTTTTGGTAATCGCGTGCTCGCCATAAGCGCTGGCAAAAGCGATTTTTGTATCCGCGCCATATTGAGCCGAAGACAAATCCACCACCATGCCGGGCGTTACTTCTAGGCCAAGGTATTCAGCGATGGGTTGCATGCCATGCATCTTTTCATCATCCAGCAGCCACAGCAGATTACCGCCTGATTCCAGATACGCTTTAATCTTTTTGACTTCGACTTCGCTCACGTCCACTTGCGGGCCGGCAATCACCAGCATAGCGCCATTACTCGGGACCCCTTGTGCAATCGTCAGGTCCGGGTTGGCAAACTTGAAGCCTTTTTTCTCCAATTGCTTGCCGAATTCGCCCAGATCATTATTTTTCACACCCATCAGATTACGTTCGCCATGCCCATCGAGATACATCACTGCATGCTGGTTAGTCCGTGACAGGCGCACGAGCAGGTTGGTCATGTCTTGTTCAACATACGGCGGTGCCAGATGTTCGCTGCGCTTCTGGTATTCCACCACCAGTTCGCCTTCTGCTTTGATGCCTTCATCCTGCGCCACTTTTGGCTGTTCGGCCGGGTTGATGAATTTAACCTTGATATCGGGTTTGGTACGCTGATAGCGCGATACGAAATCGTTGATGGTCTTGCGATATTGATCGTCCTGCGAGACGTATACCGTGATATTAACCGGTGCCTTCATCTGCTTGAGGATATTGATACTGCCCTCGGTCAGGGTATTGCGGCTGCTTTGCGTGATGTCGCGCGCGATGTGGTAATCGTGAGAAAGGAAGCCCAGCATAAATATCAGCGCTACAAACAGCAGCACGAACAAGCTGTTTTGCATGAATAGCTGAAAGCGCAGTTTACGGTTGATTTTCATATTGTGTAATGCCTGATTAGCCACGCAGACGATCTGCATCAAGGCGACGCACCGTCAAGGTCAAGAAAGTAATAATGAACAGCAGGAAGTAGACGAAATCACTGGAATCCAGCAAGCCGCGGGAAAAAGGCTCGAAGTGGCGCATCAGTGACAGGTAAGCCATCGTGCTGCTAGGATCACCAGCAAAGAA
This sequence comes from Methylophilaceae bacterium, assembly GCA_039933015.1. Taxonomy (GTDB): domain Bacteria; phylum Pseudomonadota; class Gammaproteobacteria; order Burkholderiales; family Methylophilaceae; genus JBDTOX01. Next base: position 9,347 of record JBDTOX010000046.1, on the reverse strand, counting down.
ATGATCCAGGATCAGCAAGGCAAACAAGGCCACAAAGGTAATAATGCCCGCCACTACAGGCTGATGCGTCAGGCTGGATACGTAAATTCCCAAAGCAGAAAAGCTGGCCACAAGGAACCACAAGCCGAGTACGTTGGCAAAAATGTAACCAAAATCCAGATCTGACCACAGATTTAGCGAAGACATCATGGCCGCCATTAAAAATATGACTATGGTCAGGAAAGACACCAATCCCACAAATTTGCCCAGCACAATCTCGGTCAGCGATAACGGCGCACTAAATAAAAATGTAAGCGTTTGCTGACGCCGCTCTTCACTGATCAGGCGCATGGAAAGCAGCGGCACGGCAAACAGCATGACGAATGAGGCAATGCTGAAGACGTTATGTCCGACGAACTCCGTTACGCCCATGCGCTGCTCGGGTCGTATCATGCCTGACATGGTCTGGAAGTATTGGTCTATACCAATCAGGAAAAATGTACCGAACACAAATTGCAGTAAAGCCAAGATCACCCAACCCATAGGCGAAGCAAACAGGCTTTTTAATTCTTTTCTGGCGATAGTGAAAATCATGGATGAATTACCTTCACGAATACAGACACGACTATAAGCACATGCTTAAGCAGCCAGTTCTTGGAATGTCAGCTGAACAAACACCTCTTCCAGCGTGGTTTGATCGGGATTGATTTGATGTAAGCCCCAGCCATTATTAACCGCTGCCTGCACCAAGGCTTCTGCAGGAGCCTGACCTTCAGCATGGCGCACACGCAATAAGCCATTAGGTAATGTATCAATACTGACCACGCCCGGCACCTTGAGCAGTTCTTCACTGGCTGGAGGATTATGCAATCCGACCAGCAGCTTGTTACCGTGACGTTGCTGCCTGAGCACATCAATCGATCCATTAAATACCAACTGGCCTTTGTGAATGATCTGCACATGGTCACAGATCATTTCTACTTCCGGCAGGATATGGGTAGAAAGAATCACGCTATGCTCGCCCCCCAGTTCTTTAATCAGGGCACGGATGTCGCGAATCTGGATGGGGTCGAGACCAACAGTGGGCTCATCGAGAATAACTACCATAGGGTTGTGAATGATTGCTTGTGCAATGCCCACGCGCTGCTGGTAGCCTTTGGAGAGATTCTCTATCAGCCGCTTGCCCATTTCAGTCAAGCCACAGCGCTCTTTGACGATTTGCACGGCCTTTTTCACGTGGCTACGGCTTACACGGTGCAAGCGCGCAGCCACAGTCAAAAATTCATCTACGGTTAATTCACGATAAAGTGGCGGTGATTCCGGCAGATACCCAATCAGCGCTTTGGCTTCTTTGGGGTTTTCCACCATATCAATACCGCAGATTTTCACGCTGCCGGAGCTGGGAGCCAGGTTTCCGGTCAGCATCTTCATGGTGGTGGATTTGCCGGCGCCATTCGGCCCCAGAAAGCCTAGCACCTCGCCCTTGCTAAGCGTAAAACTCACATCACTGACAGCCTCGCGGCCGCCGTAGATGCGGGTCAGACCACTCGCTTCAACGGTTACAGTATTCATATGGTTATTTCGAATATCCGGTTTAAGCGCTGCTCAATTAAAAAACGCCTGACAACTGTCAAGCGCTTAATGTTTTCCACGTATTGGAAACCGTAGCTATTGGAAAGTTCTCTTCAAAAAGCTATAGTCAAACTTCATTATGGATGAACTTGCATTCACTGTCACGGACTAACCCAACAGAGCCAGATAGCTTCAATCTGATCTTAACTATATATTGCAATGAGAACAATTTGATTATGCCCATACGTCAGACATTCAAGCTCGCTGTTGCATGTGCAATGCTGTCATTTTCCGTCAGCCCAACAGCCTTTGCAGAGAATGCTTCTGCCAAACCCAAGGCGCTGCAAACCGAGCTTACCGCTGAGTTTGTCTATAAATACCTGATAGGTGAAGTAGCTGGACAACGCGGCGATCTTGGCCTGGCCAGCAATCTGTTTTTAGACCTGGCAAAATCCAGTAGAGACCCACGCCTGGCTGAACGCGCAGCGAAAGCCGCTGCTTATGGCAACAAGCCCAAAACTGCGATTCAAGCCGCCAATCTATGGGCAGAACTGGACCCCAATTCGGTTGAGGCGCAGCAAGTGAGCACGCAAATGCTGCTCAGCACGGGCAATCTGACAGAGGCGAAGCCGTATCTGCAAAAATTACTGGCCAAACAGGAGACGCGTGCTAATGGCTTTCTCTACCTGAACAGCCTGTTTGCGCGCCAACCTGATAAAAATGCGGTGCTCAGCCTGGTACAGGAATTAACCAAACCTTATCCAGACCTGCCGGAAGCCCACTTCACCATTGCCCACGCTGCATGGTCAGCGGGCAAGAATGATTTGGCCCTCAGCGAATTAAATACCGCCGACAAGCTGCGCCCGGGCTGGGAAATCGGCGCCATATTGCAAGGCCAGGTCCTGTTCGGCCAATCACCTGACGCGGCACTGGTTTTCTACCGTAATTTTCTGGACCAGTACCCAGCGGCCAGCGAAGTACGCCTGACCACGGCACGCTTACTGGTCAATCAAAAGCGCTTCGATGAAGCTAAAGTCGAATTCGTCAAACTGGTTGAGGCTTCAAAAGGAAATCCTGAAGTTCTGGTAGTTGTGGGCCTGCTGTCCCTGCAGACAGCCAACTACGCTGAGGCTGAAAAATACTTCCAGCAAGCCTTGGAGGCTGGTTTCAAGGACACGGATCAGGTGTATCTGTATTTGGGGCAAATCGCCGAAAAGCGGAAACAGGACAATCAGGCGCTCACCTGGTACGACAAGGTGCAGCCCGGCGCGCGCTATCTCGATGCCCAGCTCAATAGCGCCGCTGTGATAGCGCGCAGCCAAAATGTGGATGCTGCTGTTCAAATGCTCAATGCTTTAGATGAGTTAGATAATGAACAACGCGTATTAGTGATTCAGACCCAGGCTAATTTACTGAGCCAGGCCAAGCGTTATCAGGACGCTTATGATCTATTAGACAACGCGGTTACCCATCTGCCGAATACGCCAGAAATTGTTTATGACTACGCCATGACAGCAGAACGAGTACAGCGTCTGGATGTAATGGAAAGAGAACTGCGCAAACTGATTCAGCTCAAACCTGATTTTGCCCAGGCCTACAACGCTCTCGGTTACACGCTGGCGGATCGGAATATAAAGTTGGAAGAAGCACGCAAGCTGATCGAAAAAGCGCTGACTCTGAGCCCCAATGATTATTTCATTCTTGATAGCATGGGCTGGGTAGAATATCGTTTAGGCAAGCTGGACAAGGCAGCTGACTACTTGCGCCGAGCCTATACCGCGCAAACCGACCCGGAAATTGCCGCACATTTAGGTGAGGTACTCTGGCAGCAAGGTAAACATGAGGAAGCGCTGCAAACCTGGGATGAAGCATTACGCGCGCATCCGGAAAACGAAGTGCTGATTAACACCACCAAAAAATTCAAACCGTAAGCCGATGCTAGCTTTCCTATGTTGGCCTCTTTTGCGCTGGCTGCCGCTTGTCGCGGCATTAGCTTTGTCAGGGTGTGCTGGGCTGCAAACCCAGCCACAACCCGCCAGCCAGCCGGAGGTGCACCAACAGCATCTGGCTAGCCTGGCTGACATCAAGCAATTCAACATTCAGGGCCGTATCGGCGTACAAACTGAAGGGCGCGGCTTTTCAGGCTCTACTCACTGGCACCATGACAGCACTACCGACGATATCGACCTTTTCTCTCCGTTGGGCAGCCAGATTGCGACGATTAACGCCACTACCACAGGCGTGGTACTGGTAACTAGCGAAGGTAAAACCTACACAGCCAACGATACAGAAACGCTCACTCAGGAAACTCTGGGCTGGAGCTTGCCCATGCAAGGCTTGCCTGATTGGGTATTAGGCCGCCCTGCCCCCCGTGCCATAGAACAATCACAGTGGGACGAAGCCGGCAGGCTGACCAGATTAAAGCAGGATGGCTGGGATATCGAATATGGACAATATGTTGTTAGTAGCGGCTATCAGCTCCCCAGCAAAATCACCTTACGCAGCCCCAAGCTCAATCTCAAGCTGATCATCGAGCGCTGGAACGCATTACAAAACAAACCAGAAAGCCATCCTTGATACAGGATTTTCAATCCTTCCCTGCACCGGCAAAGGTCAATCTCTTTCTGCATATTGTAGGACAGCGTGCAGATGGCTATCACTTACTGCAAACAGTATTTCGCCTGCTGGATTTTCATGACACCATCCACCTGAAACCGCGCAGCGACGGCATAATTAGCCGCATTAAGGATGTAGCAGGCGTACCCGAACAGCAAGATCTCTGCGTACGCGCCGCGCATTTATTGCAGCAGCATACGGGCAGCCGCTTGGGCGCCGACATTGCCATAGACAAGCGCATCCCCATGGGGGGCGGCCTCGGCGGCGGCAGTTCGGACGCAGCCACCGTGTTGTTAGCACTGAATCGCCTGTGGGATCTACAACTGACACGCGCAGAGTTGCTCAAGTTAGGCTTAAAGCTTGGAGCTGACGTGCCGGTTTTCGTATTTGGTGAAAACGCGTGGGCAGAAGGCATAGGTGAGCAACTGCAGTCCATAGCGCTCAAGCCAGCCTACTATGTGGTGCTGACACCGCCCGTGCAGGTATCAACCGCACAAGTTTTTGCCAGCAAGGAATTGACAAGGAACACGATTCCCACGACAATAGCGGCCTTTTCTGGGGTCTCATCTCAGGAGGGCGTGGTTCAAAATGACCTCGAATCCGTGGTGTGCCGACAATATCCCGCTGTCGCCTCCTGTTTAGAATGGCTCAATCAATTCTCACAGGCGCGCATGAGCGGTTCCGGTGCATCGGTATTCGCAGAATTTGAGAATCAAGCCGAAGCAGAATTGGTTCTGGCAAGAGTGTCGCAGGATAAAGAAACGCAACAGGTTTCTGCATTTTTGGCCCGCGGGTTGGATAAACACCCGCTGCGCGGCTTTGCCGGGTAAAATTCTGCAAAGCTTAAATAAAGTTTAGATCAATTGGGGAGTCGCCAAGCTGGTTAAGGCACCGGATTTTGATTCCGGCATGCGAAGGTTCGAATCCTTCCTCCCCAGCCAGTGTTTTGTCGCTAAGCGTGTAGCCTTACACGCTTTTATTTTTTAAGGCTGTATTTTAGACATAAGGAATCCCAGCTGTGGCCAATGGCGACATGATGGTGTTTACCGGTAATGCCAATCCCGCACTCGCCGAAGAAGTAGTAAGCCACCTCGGTATTGGACTGGGACGTGCGACTGTCAGCCGCTTCAGCGACGGCGAAGTGCTGATAGAGCTGCTGGAAAATGTACGTGGCAAGGATGTTTTCGTCCTGCAATCCACCTGCATGCCAACCAATGACAACCTGATGGAAGTCATGGTCATGGTTGATGCCCTGCGCCGCTCCTCAGCTGGCCGCATTACCGCTGCAATCCCTTATTTGGGTTACTCGCGCCAAGATAGACGCCCACGCTCGGCACGTGTAGCCATCACCGCCAAGGTCGTGGCCAACATGCTCACCAGCGTTGGCGTTAATCGCTTGCTGACCATGGATTTGCACTCAGACCAGATTCAGGGCTTTTTTGATATTCCAGTTGATAATATTTACGCTACGCCCATTTTGCTCGGTGATCTGTGGAAGCGTAATTACGATAATCTAGTCGTAGTTTCACCGGATGTAGGCGGCGTGGTACGTGCCCGTGCAGTTGCCAAACAACTGAATTCCGATCTGGCCATTATTGATAAACGCCGCCCTAAGCCTAATGTGGCCAAGGTGATGAATATCATCGGCGAAGTAGATGGCCGCACCTGCGTCATTATGGACGACATGGTAGATACGGCGAATACGCTGTGCGAAGCAGCTGCGGCACTTAAAGAGCACGGCGCAGAGAAAGTGGTCGCTTACTGTACGCACCCGGTTTTATCTGGAAGCGCTGTTGAACGCATCGCTAATTCCAAGCTGGATGAACTGGTTGTGACCAACACCATTCCTCTACGTGCGGATGCAGCGGCCTGTAGCAAGATACGCCAGCTGAGTACAGCAGAATTGCTGGCAGAAACCATACGCCGCATTAGTCGCGAAGACTCTGTCAGCTCCATGTTTATGGATTAAGTTTTCGACCGAGACGCCAAAAACGGATTGGTCACAACCCTGTTATCTGGTCGCGGATAACAGTCAATTAGGAGTAGTAAAAATGGAAATTATCATTCAAGCCAGCAAGCGCGAAGGCAAAGGTACGGGTGCGAGCCGCCGTCTCCGTCGCGCAGGCAGTGTTCCTGGTGTTGTATATGGCGCTGACAAGGATGCGGTTAGTGTCGAGTTCGATCACAAGGCCCTGTTCCTGCAGTTCCGTCACGAAGCGTTCCACGCTTCCATCCTGACACTGGATCTGGAAGGCAAGAAGGAATCAGTGTTACTGCGTGATTACCAGATGCACCCCGTACGCAATACCATACAGCACATCGATTTTCAGCGCGTTAGCGCTACCGAGAAGATTCACGTTAAGGTGCCACTGCACTTCATCAACGCTGAAATCGCTCCGGGCGTTAAAATCGGTGCTGGCGTCGTTACCCATATCCTGACCGAAGCTGACGTAAGCTGCCTGGCTAGTGATCTGCCAGAATTCATCGAGATCGACCTGGCTAATATGGAAATCGGCCAATCCATCCACTTGTCCGAAATCAAGTTGCCTAAGGGCGTTGAGTTCGTACAACTGTCTCACGGTGCAGATGCTGCTGTAGTTAACATTACCAAGCCACGTGGCGCCGTAGCGGAAGAAGTAGCAGCTGAACCAGCTGCTGAAACTCCCGCGGCACCAGCTGCTGAGTAATACGCAGCGCACAATGTAGAATAGCGCGCGTTCCGGGTAGCCGGGACGCGCGTAATCATTTCAGGACGTAGCCATCAGGACCCTGCATGCAAGGTATCCAACTCATCGTCGGCCTAGGCAACCCCGGAGCTCAATATGAAGTTACGCGGCATAACGCCGGCTTCTGGTGGATAGATCAGGTAGCTGCCAAGCACTCATGCAAGCTGACTGCCGAGGGCAAACTCCTGACCATGAAGCCTGGCTACTGAAGCCAACCACCTTCATGAATGCCAGCGGCCGCTCAGTTGCAGCCATTGCCAATTTTTATAAGATTCCGTCGGAAGCTGTGCTGGTTGTCCATGACGAGCTCGATCTGGAGCCCGGCAGTGTCAAGCTCAAAAAAGGTGGCGGGCACGGCGGGCATAATGGGCTGAAAGATATCGCATCAGCCCTTGGCACCCCGAATTTTTGGCGCTTGCGTTTGGGCATAGGCCACCCTGGCGACAGAAATGAAGTTGTAAATTACGTGCTGCACAAACCATCGCGTGAAGAAATGCAGCTCATAGAACAAACTATAGATAACAGCTCAGTGCTGCTGCCCATGCTGCTCAAAGGCAGCTTTGAAGCGGCCATGCTTAAACTGCATACAAAACCAGCGCCAGCAAAGTAATGGCTTTAAGCAAATATAACGATGCAAACTATCTAAGCGATGGCCAGATTACTGGTCCAGCGACTTGTCTTGCACACCTTTCGAATTGGAATACATGATGAAATGCGGAATTGTCGGGTTACCCAACGTAGGTAAATCTACCCTGTTCAATGCGGTTACCCGTGCGGGGATTGCGGCCGAAAACTACCCTTTCTGTACGATCGAGCCTAATGTTGGCATTGTTGAAGTACCGGACCCACGCTTGAAACCGCTCATTGCTATCGTCAATCCGCAAAAGGTGCAGCCTGCCATTGTCGAGTTTGTTGATATTGCTGGCATCGTCGCCGGCGCTTCCAAAGGTGAGGGCCTGGGCAACAAGTTCCTCGCCAACATTCGCGAAACCGACGCCATCGCCCATGTGGTGCGCTGCTTTGACGACGGCAACGTCGTGCACGTTGCCGGCAAGGTTGATCCTCTGGCCGATGTGGAAACCATCAATACCGAACTCGCGCTGGCCGACATGGAAACTGTCGACAAAACCATGCAAAGAGAACAGAAAAAAGCCAAGTCCGGCGACAAGGAAGCCATTGCCCTTTGTGCCGTTCTGGAGAAAATCCAGAAGCACCTGGACCAGGGCCTGCCAGTGCGCACCCTGGGCCTGGATGCAGACCAGCTTAATATCATCAAGCCGCTGTGCCTGCTCACCGTTAAGCCGGTAATGTATCTGGCCAATGTGGACGAAAACGGTTTTGAGTACAACCCCTTACTCGCCAAGATTGAAGAACTGGGCCGTAAGGAACACGCCCCCGTAGTTGCCATCTGCGCCAAGATAGAAAGCGAAATTGCCGATCTGGAAGATGAAGACAAAACCCTGTTCCTCTCAGAGTTAGGGCTGGAAGAACCGGGGCTGGATCGCGTAATTCGGGCAGCTTACACACTGCTCGGCCTGCAAACTTACTTCACCGCTGGCATTAAGGAAGTACGCGCATGGACGGTTAAAAAGGGCTCCACCGCCCCACAGGCTGCAGGTGTTATCCACACCGACTTTGAACGCGGCTTTATTCGCGCTGAAGTCATTGCCTACGATGAATTCGTGAAAAACAAAGGTGAGCAAGGTTCTAAAGAGGCCGGCAAGATGCGGCTGGAAGGTAAGGAGTACATTGTGCAGGATGGCGACGTCATGCACTTCCGCTTCAACGTCTAAAATTTGGCGCCAAGGCCGCTGTCTTGCAGCAAGCCCTTGGCGGACCAGCCCTTCATGGACTCCTGTGTACCTCAGGCTAATGTTTTAATGTGTTATTTGCCTTTGACTTAAACCCGCTTAAAAATTAGAATAGCGGGCTTCGCAAAAAATACCGGTTTCCCCGGTGATATAGCTCAGCTGGTTAGAGCGATGGATTCATAATCCATAGGTCGAGGGTTCAAGTCCCCCTATCACCACCAATAATGATACGGCTCCCAGCAATGGGGGCCGTTTTCATGTCGAAACAGTCTTCAAAGCTGTCAATACGCGCATGGTCTAATTACGTTACGGTATACCTGAAATTACATCCTGGGCATGTGCATTTTCGGCGCCAGTTCCTGGTTTCCAGCCTTAGGAACGCGGCGACTGCGCCCTATGCACATACTCATTCAATACACGATTTGCTTGACAGACGATGTTCTGTAACAATGCCCCATCATTTCTAACAAAAAAAACCATGACTACCCTTCACCAAAACTCGATTGAAGGTCGCCTTGACGATCTGCGAGCAAGCTGGGATCGTTATTTGGCCAATGGCCATTTTGAGCAGTTCGTCGAGTTTACGGTGCTGATCAACAGCATTGCCGAATACTTGAGCAAGCTGCGCTTGCCGGGATTGGCA
>JBDTOX010000045.1:0-20273 GCA_039933015.1 Methylophilaceae bacterium | reverse complement strand
CCAAGTCCGGCTCCGTAGCAAGCCGCTCTGCCTGGTCAGCGGCATGTCGTTCGAGCATGGGCAAATGTGCCAGCAGTGTCGGCCAGTTTTCTGCAGGCCATCGTCCGCTGGCCCAGTCGAGATGGGCTTTGCCAAGGGCTTGATAGGCGCGCTCGGCCAGACCTTGCATGTGGCAGTCGATAAAAGCCTTGAGCTTAACCAGGTGAGTATCTTCTTCCTGCCTGTAAGGTTGCCAGATCATGGGCTTGCCAGCCCATATGGCACGCAGCCAGCTATCCTCGCCGCGCACAAAATTGAAATCGCACAGCCATAACAGCCGATCGTAATCCGCTTGACCGAGAAAAGGCAGCACCTGCAAGGTCAGGTTGTCTTTAGTGATTTTTTCGCCAACAGACAACTGCTGGCCGAGATGGCTGCCAACCACGGGCAGCAGCTTGCCATCGGATACCAGGCAAAGTACGGGCACAGAGCATGTTGCCATGCTGTCCAGCAAATCGGCGACTGCTGCATGCGGGTAGCAGAACAGGGAGACCTTAAGCTTCTCATCGCTAATGCCCAGTTTTTTGCAAAACATGGCCTGCTCATGCTTTGCGTGCCGGAATGCGTCGCGCGCCTCGATCAGGCCCCGCTCGCGCAGCAGGCCGCCGCTGTTCTGACCAAACCCGGGAAAGTAGAAATGCTTGATCAATGGCAAGGTGGGGTGCGGAGACGGCTGCAGATGGAAATCCGCTACCCATGGCTCTGCCGAGAGGTATTCCAGGTTCAGCCATACGGGCCGGGTTGTTACCATCGCAGACAGATAGCGTTGCGGAATATCGCAGGCGAAGGCTTCGATCACCACATCGGCGACTTCTGCTTCGGGGAAGTTAACTGGCCAGCGGCGGATTACAACGCCATCAATGCACTGTGCCTCGCGGCTGCTATCGAGCCCGGGGATCAAGCGTTTTGCCACAGCGAGATCATCCACCCACATGCGCACGCTTAATGCGTATTCGGTGGTGAGTTGCCGCGCCAAACGCCAGCAAACACCGATATCACCGTAGTTATCGACTATGCGGCAAAAAATGTCCCAGCGTGAAGCCGGGCGCGAAGGGGAGGGTTCCGTTTTAAGTCCTTGATTGTTGTGCATGCTGGCGCGAAACTATAGACCCGATTGCAAGCAGTGGCTAGCCGGCATGGTCATAGTTTTCAGGTTCCCCACCTCAATAATGAGAAGGCAATATGAAAAAATTACTTGTTTGCATTGTCACCGCTTACCTGATGGCAGCTATCCCTGCATACGCAGCAGTAGCGCCAAAAAGCGGCAATACTTCCCAGGTCAAACATGGAGCAGCGAAGCAGCAGCCAAGTGCCATGCATAAAGCCGGTAGCCAAGTTAAATCCGGCTGGCACAAGCTGACCGCAAGTGTGAAAAAAGGTAGCAAGACGCATGCATGTAATGATGCGCAACGCAGCCTCAAATAGTGTAAATAGCCTTGGTGCTGAATCGGCAATAATAGCGGTTCCAGTGACGGTTGTGGTGACGGCCATGGGCATGCGCTGCAGCCGTTCAATTGGGTTGCAGCAAATAGCTGCAACTTGTTGGAAGCCGGTTGAGGTGCTAAAGTCCGAGTGTCATGAAATTCAGCCGCATCCTCGCCCTGGTCCTAATGCTTGTACTGGTCTCAAGCCAGGCAATGGCTGCTGCGTGCTCAACTGCATGCCTTCTATCGAATATCGGGACTCAAGCTACATCCGCTGAAATTGAAATGGCTGATATGGATGCAGACCATTGCCATCATCAGAAGCCTGCTCAGGATCAACACCAGGATCAGCATAAAACCTGCAGCATGGCTGGTTGTCATGTGTCACAAGTAGCCCCTTTAGGGCTGTTGGCTACCTACGCTACTCCGCATTTTTCCAACACGACACTGCCTCACCTTGTTCCGCTGGCCGTGTCCGCAGACCTTTCCCCGCCTGTAAAACCTCCTGCCTGAAGTGACGTTCAGGGACTGGCTCCCTGATCTGTCATTTCTTTAAGCTTACAGGAGTGTTTGATGAATAACCTTACCCTAGGTAAAGCGCTGCTATGCGGCTTGTTCTTGTTCATGCTTACCGCGCATGCCGGACCAAGCTTATCGCCGGAGCAAAGTTTGTCGTTAGACGAGGCCATGTTATTGGCGACGCAAAACCAACCCTTGCTGCAGTCTTTGGACGATGCAGCAGCGGCTTCGCGCGAAGCCGCGGTGGCCGAGGGGCAGTTGCCGGATCCCAAGCTGAAGCTGGGCGTGCAGAATCTGCCCATCAACCATGGCGACGCGCTGAATTTCAATCGCGATGACATGACCATGTCGACCATAGGTCTCATGCAGGAAGTCACCCCGCAAGCCAAGCGCGCAGCCGCCTCCAGAAAAATGGAGGCCGAGGCCGGGCAGTACCATGCCGAGCAACTGGCCACGGCACGCTCCATCCAGCGCGATGTTGCGCTAGCCTGGCTGGATGTGTATGAAGCGCAGCGCAAAAGCGAGCTTTACCAGCGCCTCGCCGACGACATGACGGCCGAGCGCAAAGTCGCCACCGCCCGCGTTGCTTCAGGCGCAGCACAGGCAGGTGATGTGCTGCGCCTCGACAGCCAGGTGTCGATGATGAACGACAAGCGTTTGACAGCGCAGCGTGACGAACGCAAGGCGCGATCCCTGCTGGCACGCTGGATAGGCCAGGCCGCTGTGCGGCCGCTAGCGCCTGAGCTGCCGGCCATGAGCGCTATGCCTGGCTCCGACAAGGCGTCTGAAGAAATCGAAAGCCATCCCTTAATGCAGAATGCCCGCCAGCTTGAGGTGGTCGCCGAAACCGACGCGGAGCGCGCCAAGGCGGAGCGCCTGCAGAACTGGAGCTGGGAGGTCATGTACGGCAAGCGCCGTTCAGACTTGAGCGATATGGTGACGTTCCAGATTGCCATTGACCTGCCGTGGGACAGGGCCAATCGCCAGGACCGCCGCACGGCGGAAAAACTCATGCTTGTGGAAAAAGCCCGCAAACTCACCGAAGACCGCAGGCACGTATTGGCTGCCGAGCTCGAAGCGGCAAAAGCCGACTGGGACATTGCGGAGGCCCGCGAAAACGAGCATCAGCAGCGGCTGATCCCTATTGCCGAAGCCAGGCTTACGCTGGCCCAAGCGGGCTATGCGGCAGGCAAGCAGAACCTTGCCGAGGTGTGGGAGGCCCGGCGCGGCGTGCTCGAAGTCGAGATTGAGCACTGGAGCATCATGGCGGACAGGCAGCGCGCAGCTATCCAGCTGGCCTATTTGCTTGATCACGATAATCTTTTCTCGGGCCGTCAGTCATTAAAGGGAAGCCAGCCATGAAGCGCATCCATGTTTTTCTCATCGTCATCCTGCTCCTGACCGGGTTGGCAGCCGGCTGGTATTTCTGGCAGCAGTCCAGGCACGCAGCAATGTCCAGCCCGCCAGCCAGCGGCAATGGCGTGGTGCAGGACAACAGCGGCAAGACCGTGCGCTACTGGTACGACCCCATGGTGCCTACCCAGAAATTCGACCGCCCGGGAAAATCGCCTTTCATGGACATGCAGCTGCAGCCCAAATATGCCGGCGATGATATGGCAGAAGGTGACAGCACTGTCGCCATCTCTGCGCAGGCCATGCAGAACCTGGGCATACGTTTGGCTAAGGCCGAAATGATCAGGCTGGGGGATGCATTAGCTGCTGTAGGCCGCATCGAGCCCGATGAACGCCGGTTTTATGCCGTGCAGGCAAGGATCCCGGGGTTTGTGGAGCGCTTGCTGGTAAGAGCGGTGGGCGATCCAGTCAAGCGCGGACAGAAAGTCGCTGAAGTCTATGCGCCTGAGCTGCTGGGCGCGCAGCAGGAATACCTGGCACTGTTGAGCCTGGGGGCCACCACTGGCGACGACCTCAAGCAGGCCGCGCGCCAGCGCCTGAAGCTGCTGGGCATGTCCGAAGGCGAAATCGCCGGCATCACCAGCAGCGGTCAGGCCAGCCCGCGTTACGGCATTTATGCGCCTGCTTCCGGCGTGCTCGCTGAACTTGGCGTCAGAGAGGGCGCCCAGCTCATGCCTGGTAGCAGCCTCATGCAAATTAGCGATTTGTCTTCAGTGTGGCTGATCGCCGAGGTGCCGGAACGCGATGCCGCCCGCTTCAAGCTTGGCAGCACAGCGGAAGTCCAGTTGCAGGGCATGGGCGGCCAACCTTACACCGGGCAGGTCAGCTATATCTATCCAGTGCTGGATCAGACCAGCAGAACGCTGCGAGTACGCATTCAATTGGCAAACCTCAAGGGTGAACTGCGGCCTGGCATGTATGCCAATGTGAGCCTCGCTGGTGAAGCCCGGCAGGTATTGGCCGTGCCGACGGAAAGCATAATTGCCACAGGCAAGCGCAAGCTGGTCATCGTCAAAGAAGAGCACGGTTTCCGTCCGGTCGAGGTGGTGACGGGCCAGGAAGGCAGCGGCAAAACGGAAATCCTCAAGGGCCTGGCTGAAGGCGAAAACGTTGTCGCTTCCGGCCAGTTTCTCATTGATTCCGAGGCGTCGCTGTCTGGCGTGCTGGCGCGGCTTGAACTGCAGTCGGCTACTGACAGCATGCAGGCGGGAGCCAAAACGCCCGCCAAGATGCCAATAGGCACTGGCAAGGTGGTTGAGGTCGACGCCAAGGCCAACCATGTCACGCTTGCCCATGAGCCTATCCCCGCGTTGGGGTGGCCTTCGATGACCATGGGCTTTGGCGTCAAGGATGCCCAACAGCTGAAAGCCCTAAAGCCCGGCGATCAGGTGGAGTTTGAGCTCAAAGCGCAAGACGACGAATACGTGATCGAGCGTATCGAGAAGCGGGGAGCAGTACAATGATAGAGCATCTGATCCGCTGGTCGGCGGCTAACCGTTTGCTGGTGCTGCTGGCCACGCTGCTGGTGGCGGCCTGGGGCGTATTTGCCATGCTCAAGACGCCGCTCGACGCCATTCCTGACCTGTCGGACACCCAGGTCATCATCCGCACGCCGTGGCCGGGGCAGGCGCCGCAGATCGTCGAGAACCAGGTAACTTATCCGCTCACCACCACCATGCTCTCCGTGCCTGGCGTGAAAACCGTGCGCGGCTACTCGTTCTTCGGCGATTCCTTCGTGTATGTGTTGTTCAACGATGGCACCGATCAATATTGGGCACGTTCGCGCGTGCTGGAATACTTGAGCCAGATTTCGTCGCGCCTGCCCAAAGGCGTCAGCCCCAGTCTCGGGCCGGACGCGACCGGGGTCGGCTGGGTATATGAATATGCACTGGTAGACCGCAGCGGCAAGCATGATTTAAGCGAGCTGCGCGCGCTGCAGGACTGGTTTCTCAAGTTCGAGTTGAAGACCATCCCCGGCGTGGCTGAAGTGGCGAGCCTGGGCGGCATGGTGCGGCAATACCAGGTACAGGTCGATCCGGACAAGCTGCGCAATTATCGGCTGCCTTTATCCGCAGTGATATCGGCGATTCAGGCTGCCAACCAGGAGACCGGCGGCGCCGTGGTGGAGATGGGGGAGGCCGAATATATGGTGCGTGCACACGGTTATCTGGAATCGCTGCAGGATTTCCGCAACATTCCGCTGAGCGTAAGCGCTAGCGGCACGCCTATCCTGCTTTCCGATGTAGCACACATTCAGTTGGGGCCGGAATTGCGGCGTGGTGTCGCCGAGCTTAACGGCGAGGGCGAAGTCGCAGGCGGCGTCATTGTGCTGCGTTCTGGCCAGAATGCCTTGCAGGCCATTGATGCGGTCAAGGCAAAACTGGCTATATTAAAGAAGAGCCTGCCGCCCGGCGTGGAAGTCGTCACCACCTATGACCGCTCGCAACTGATCCAACGCGCTGTGGATAATCTTAGCCACAAGCTCATCGAAGAGTTTATCGTGGTGGCGCTGGTCTGCCTGGTGTTTCTCTGGCATCTCAGGTCTGCACTGGTGGCGATTGTCGCGCTGCCGCTGGGCGTGCTGGTGAGTTTCATCATCATGTATTACCAGGGCATCAATGCCAACATCATGTCGCTGGGCGGCATTGCGATTGCCATCGGCGCCATGGTGGATGCGGCGATTGTGATGATAGAGAATGCACACCGCAAGCTGGAAAATTATCAACATGAACACGGCAGCGAACCAGGGCATGGCATGCACATCGCACTGATCGTCGATGCGGCACGCGAGGTCGGCCCGGCGCTGTTTTTCTCGCTGCTGATTATTACGCTGTCCTTCATCCCGGTGTTCACGCTGGAAGCGCAGGAGGGCAAGCTGTTTGCGCCGCTGGCCTTCACCAAGACCTACGCCATGGCGGCGGCAGCCGGGCTTTCGGTAACTCTGGTACCGGTGCTGATGACGCTATTCATCCGCGGACGTATTCGCCCCGAGCTAGAAAACCCGCTCAACCGTTGGCTGATAGCGATTTACAAGCCCTTGCTTGCGCGCGTGTTGCGCCACCCGAAAATTACGCTGTTTGTGGCCCTGCTTGTCGTGCTGCTGACCTTGTGGCCACTGGGCAGGCTCGGCAGCGAATTCATGCCGCCGCTGGATGAGGGCGACCTGCTTTACATGCCTACCGCCTTGCCCGGTCTTTCGGTAGCCAAGGCCGCGGAAGTCCTGCAGCTGAGCGACAGGCTGATCAAGACCGTGCCCGAAGTGAAATCGGTATTCGGCAAGGCAGGGCGCGCGGAAACGGCCACTGATCCGGCGCCGCTGGAAATGCTGGAAACCACCATCCAGCTGAAGCCACGCACCGAATGGCGGCCCGGCATGACACCGGAAAAGCTGATTGAGGAGCTGGATAGCCGGGTCAAAATCCCCGGCATGGCCAATGTCTGGGTGCAGCCTATTCGCAACCGCATCGATATGCTGTCCACTGGTATCAAAAGCCCGGTCGGCATCAAGATCGCCGGGCCTGACCTGGCCACGCTGGAAAAGCTCGGTGTGGAAGTCGAGCGCATCATGAAAAAAGTGCCGGGTGCCAGTTCGGTGATTGCCGAGCGCGTGACTGGCGGGCGTTACATTGACGTGCGTATCGACCGCCTGCAAGCCGCGCGCTACGGCCTCAATATCGCCGATGTACAGGCGCTGGTAGCGACGGCGATTGGCGGCGATAGGATCGCCGAAAAGGTGGAGGGCCTGGCGCGCTTCCCCATCAATGTGCGCTTCCCGCGCGAGCTGCGCGACTCGGTAGAAAAACTCAAAGCGTTGCCCATTATCACGGAGCAAGGCGCGACGGTGCCGCTGGGAGCAGTTGCCGCGGTAGCCATCACCGATGGTCCGCCCATGATCAAAAGCGAAAATGCCCGGCCCAATGTCTGGGTCTATGTTGATATCCACGAACGTGATCTGGGCAGCTTCGTGCATGACGCCAAAGCCACGCTGGATAAGGAACTGCAATTGCCTGCGGGTTATTCGCTGGCATGGTCTGGTCAGTTCGAGTATTTTGAACGCGCAGTCAAGCGGCTGAGTTATGTGGTGCCGATGACGCTGGGCATCATTTTCATCCTGCTGTTCATGGCCTTCAAGCGCATGGCGCCGGCTTTGCTCATCCTCGGCAGCCTGCCGTTCGCGCTGGTGGGGGCGGTCTGGTTCCTCTATCTGCTGGGCCATCACTTCTCAATCGCCAGCGGTGTCGGCATGATTGCGCTGGCCGGGCTGGCGGCTGAATTTGGGATTGTCATGCTGGTCTATCTGGACGATGCAATTGCGCGCTACCGGTCATCGGGGCGGCTCAACTCGGTTGAGGATTGGCATGCTGCGCTGATGGAAGGCGCAGTGCTCAGAGTCAGGCCCAAAGCCATGACTGTGGCGGTCATCATGGCCGGCCTGCTGCCGATCCTGATTGGCAGCGGTACCGGTTCCGAAGCCATGAGCCGTATCGCCGCACCCATGGTGGGCGGCATGCTGACAGCGCCGCTGCTGTCGCTGTTTGTGCTGCCGGCGGCTTATATGCTACTGGGCCGCAGGATTTAACTGCAACCACAGGGCGCTTGGGTGCGCCCTGTTTGCCGGGCCTTGCTGTATTGCCAACGTTGAGAGTTATGCTCATACCGGATAAACTTCAACCATGCTTAGATTCATTCTGAAAATGTTGATGGTGGTTTTTCTCATGCAGTCCACTTGGGCAGCCGCAGCGCAGTATTGCCAGCATGAGGTTGGCGTGAATACCTATCATTTCGGACACCACACCCATCAGCACAAGCCTGGTGATAACAGCCAGGTCGATCAGGCCAGCATCAAAGCCGATGGTGACGCATCCAAAGCGGGTACGGACAGCGATTGCCCGTATTGCCATCTGGGGGCAATGCAGTCCATGCTGCCCATGGTCGTGATGACACCCGCTGCGACTGAGCCGCCACCGCCCACTACCATTGCTTATGCCTACCAGAATATCGTTCCGCGACAACCAGAACGCCCCAACTGGCGGCTCGCTGCTTAATTCAGCGAGACCTCTGCACCACTTGTTTCATCCAGCGTTGCAGCCTGAGTAGCTCAAGTCTCGCTGAATTCTTCCATTATTTCAGGAGAATTCAATGCGTATGCTTTACCTATGCTTCAGTCTGGTGCTCTTGGCAACATCAGCACAAGCTGCTGAATATCAGAGTGAAAATCTTAATACAGGTCTCACCGAGCCGGTATCAACAATCACGCTGCAGGATGCGCTCAGTCTCGCTTTAAGAGCCAATCCGGAAATAGCGGTTGCGCTGCGAGAGCGTGAGGCTATCGAAGGTGTAAGGGTTCAAGCCACGGCGCGCCCCAATCCGACCATCTCGACCATGGTGGAGGATACGCGTCGCTCCACCAGGCAAACGACACTGCAACTAGCCCAGCCATTTGAGCTGGGCGACAAACGTGCTGCGCGGATGGAAGCCGCTGCTGCCCGTTCCGAAGCAGCCACAGCGGCGCTTGATGCGAAAAAATCCGAAATTCATGCCAATGTCATAGCAGCCTTTTATACAGTGCTTGCGGCGCAGGAAAGGGTGCAGCTGGCCCAGGCTACGTTAGACATCGCCAGGCAGGCCCGGGAAGCAGCTAGCAAGCGGGTTTTGGCTGGCAAAATATCGCCAGTCGATGAGACCAAATCGCGTGTGGCTGAATCGGGTGTCAAGATTGAAGCCGGTCAAGCTGCCAGTGCTCTCACCGCAGCGCGCAAACGGCTCGCTGCCTTGTGGGGTAATCCCTTGCCCAGGTTCCAACAAGCCGATGGTAATGTCGAGCGCATGCAGCAAGTGCCACCATTGGAAACGCTGTCATCACAGCTCGACAGTGCGCCTCTGGTCAAAAGTGCCAGGCTCGAAATCGAAACACGTCAGGCGCTGGCTAATGTTGAAAGCACGCGACGCACGCCTGATCTTACCGTGAGCGTTGGCGCAAGGCGCAACGAGGAGTTGGGGCTCAACCAGGCCGTGTTGGGTTTGTCCATACCGATCCCGGTGTTTGACCGCAATCAGGGTAATTTACAGGAAGCCATCAGCCGCACCGATAAGGCACGCGATGAATTAACAGCGCTGCGGGTGCAGCTCGCAACCCAGCTGGCAGTGGCTTATGAACGCCTCAATTCAGCAAGGGAAGCCGCGCAGACTTTACAGACCGAAATCCTGCCCGGAGCCCAGAGCGCTTTTGATGCCGCGAACAAAGGCTTCCAGTTCGGAAAATTCAATTACCTGGACGTGCTGGATGCACAGCGCACCTTATTTCAAGCCAGGTCACAATATGTCAACGCATTGCTCGAAGCCCATCAGGCAGTTGCTGACATCAAACGTATTGTTGGCAGCGGGACTGGCAGCCCAACCATTCAGCCTTAGGAATGCATATGAAACGCTTTTTCAAGAACAGAACCACACCCAGGCAGCTCACCCTGATTGCCGGCGTAGTTGTCATCGGTATTGTCTTGGCCCTAGTGATCTTGCAACAGGGCAAGCCGGAAATGGGGCAGGGCGAGCAAGAAGCCATGGGGCATGCGGGGCATGAGCAAGGTGCTCAGGTCGCGGAAATCCCCAAAGGCCCGCATGGCGGCAAACTGTTCACTCAAGATGGGTACGCGCTTGAAGTGACTATCTTCGAGCAGGGTGTGCCGCCCCAGTTTCGCCTCTATACCTATCAGGACAGCAAGCCGCTGGATCCCGCCAATTCCAGTATCACCATGCAACTGGAACGGCTGGGGCGCACACCGCAGGCGTTCACTTTTACGCCAGAGGCTGATTATGCCAAAGGCGATGCAGTCGTTGAGGAGCCGCATTCATTCAAGGTGAATATCCAATCCTCGCATGACGGCAAGCGATATAGCTTTGCGTATGAGCAAGTGGAAGCCAGGGTGGAAATGACGGACAAACAGTTGGCGGTCAATGCTATTGAAGTATTGACGGCTGCGCCTGCCAGAATCAAGAGCACGTTGCGCTTAATAGGGGAAATCAAGCTCAATGCGGATAAAAGCGTACAAGTAGTGCCGCGTTTGAATGGGATAGTCGAATCCGTCTCCGTCAACGCGGGCGAAAAGGTACGCAAAGGCCAGTTGCTGGCAGTGATTTCGAGCCAAGCTATTGCCGATCAACGTAGCGCGCTGATGGCCACGCAGAAACGCGTCGAACTGGCGCGCGTCACTTTTGCACGAGAAAAGAAGCTGTGGGAAGAAAAAATCTCCGCAGAGCAAGATTATCTGCAAGCGCGGCAGGATATGCAGGAAGCGGAAATCAATCTGCAAACCGCACGGCAAAAACTGCAATCCATGGGTGCCAGCCTGGGTAGCGGCAGCAATCTCACGCGTTTTGAGATTAAATCACCGATAGACGGTGTTATTACCAACAAGCAGATTGCTGCGGGCCAGGTCATGAAAGGCGATGAGAGTATTTTTGTAGTGGCCGACCTCTCCAGCGTTTGGGTGGAGATGACGATTTACGCCAAGGATATCAATACGGTCAAAATCGGACAGAAGGTCACGATCAAAGCCAGTGCCTTTGATGCGGAGTCAGTGGGCAGCGTGGCCTATGTCGGCGCATTGGTCGGAGAGCAGTCGCGTACCGCCATGGCCCGAGTGGTGCTGCCAAATGCAAATCGGCTATGGCTGCCGGGGTTGCCGGTCAACATAGAATTAACCGCGGATGAAGTCGAAGTGCCACTGGCGGTTTCGGTGGAAGGCATACAAACGCTGCGTGACTGGAAGGTGGTGTTCGGCCGCTATGGCGATAAGTTCGAAGCTCGGCCAATTGAAACCGGCCGCAGCGATGACAGGCATATCGAAGTGCTGCATGGTCTGCATTTAGGCGAGAAGTACGCTGCCATGAACAGTTTCCTGGTCAAGGCCGATCTTGGCAAAGCCGGCGCAAGCCACGACCACTAAGGTTAAGACTTCCAGGAAAGCCTACCATGTTCGAAAAAATTATCAGGTTCTCGATCAGCCAGCGCTGGCTGATCATGATACTAGTTGCTGCTGTAGGCGTATTGGGGGTATTCAGTTACCAACAGTTGCCGATTGATGCCGTACCGGACATCACCAATGTTCAGGTGCAGATCAATACTACAGCCCAAGGGTACTCTCCGATTGAGACCGAGCAGCGTATTACCTACCCCCTCGAGACCATCATGGCCGGGTTGCCCAGGTTGGAACAGACCCGCTCAATCTCCCGTTATGGCTTGTCTCAGGTCACTATCGTATTCAAAGAAGGTACGGATATCTATTTTGCCCGCCAGCTTGTCAATGAGCGTATCCAGCAGGCCAAAGAGCAGCTTCCTCCCGGCATCCTGCCGGCGATGGGCCCTACTTCAACCGGCCTTGGCGAGATAGTCATGTGGACAGTGGAAGCCAGGGAAGGCGCACTAAAAGCTGACGGCACGCCTTACAGTTCCATGGATTTGCGCGAAATTCAGGATTGGATTATCAAGCCGCAATTACGCAATGTACCCGGTGTGAATGAGATCAATACGGTGGGCGGTTACGTCAAGCAATATCAGGTTGCACCTTATCCTGATCGCCTGGTTGCGCGAGGATTGGCCTTGAACGATCTGGTTGAAGCACTGGAGCGCAATAATGCCAATGTCGGTGCGGGGTATATCGAGAAATCAGGTGAACAATACCTGATACGCATTCCTGGACAGGTTGCCGGCCTGGAGGATATAGGCAACATCGTGGTCAGCACCCAGTCCGGGGTGCCTGTCAGGATAAAAGACCTGGCCCAGGTGCAGATCGGTAACGACCTGCGCAATGGAGCGGCTACTGAAAATGGCCGGGAGGTGGTGCTTGGTACCGTGTTCATGCTAATAGGCGAGAACAGCCGTACGGTCTCAGCCGCAGTGGAGAAACGCCTACAAGAGATCAACCGCACCCTACCCGCCGGTGTCATCGCAACAACGGTTTATGACCGTACGATATTGATCGACAAGGCGATCAATACGGTCAAAAAGAATCTGGTGGAAGGGGCATTGCTGGTGATTGCGGTGCTTTTTGTCTTTCTTGGCAACATCCGTGCAGCCATCATTACCATGCTGATCATCCCCCTTTCCATGCTGTTCACCTTTACCGGCATGGTCAGCAACAAGGTAAGTGCCAATCTGATGAGCCTGGGTGCGCTTGATTTCGGCATCATCATCGATGGGGCCGTAGTGATAGTGGAAAACTGCATGCGACGCCTTGCGCATGCACAAATGAAACTTGGCCGTCCCCTTGGCAGAGAGGAGCGCCTGGATGAAGTGTTCGCGGCGGCAGGTGAAGCCAGAAGGCCGTTGATTTTCGGCCAGCTCATCATCATGGTCGTATACCTGCCAATATTTGCGCTGAGCGGCATAGAGGGCAAGATGTTCCATCCGATGGCATTCACTGTGGTGACGGCATTGGTGGGTGCCATGCTGTTGTCCATTACCTTTGTCCCGGCTGCTGTGGCCTTGTTTGTAACTGGCACCGTCAGCGAAAAAGACAACATGCTCATCTCTTGGGCAAAGCAGCTATATAAACCCGTGTTGTATTGGTCCATGTTAAACAAAGCGCTGGTGCTGACCATTGCAGTGGTGTCCATAGCGCTCAGCGGGCTGTTGGCAAGCCGCATGGGCAGTGAGTTTATACCTAGCTTGAATGAAGGCGACATTGCGCTGCACGCATTGCGTATCCCCGGTACCAGCCTCAGTCAGGCTATCCAGATGCAAAAAGAACTGGAACATACCATCCAGCAGTTCCCGCAAGTGGACAAGATTTTCGCCAAGCTGGGTACCGCTGAGATTGCCACAGACCCCATGCCGCCCAGCGTGGCGGATAACTTCATCATACTCAAACCCAGATCAGACTGGCCGGACCCGGGCATGACCAAGAATGAGCTGATTGCCAAAATGCAGCGGGCAGTGAGCACTGTGCCAGGCAATAACTATGAATTTACCCAACCGATCCAGATGCGCTTTAATGAGCTTATTTCCGGTGTGCGCAGCGATATTGCGGTCAAGGTTTTCGGTGACGATATGGAGGTAATGAACGCAACCGCAGAAGAAATCTCAAAAATACTCTCCAGCACTCAGGGAGGCGAAGATGTGAAGGTCGAACCAACCACGGGCTTGCCTGTTCTGACCGTCAAAATCGACCGTGAAAAGATTGCGCGCCTCGGGGTCAATGTAGACGACGTACAACAAGCGGTGTCTATCGCCATTAACGGGCGGGAAGCAGGCGCAGTGTTTCAGGGAGACCGCCGCTTTAACATCATTGTGCGCCTGCCGGAAAACATCAGAGCCGACCTGACGGCTTTCAGGCAACTGCCATTACGTTTGCCAGCTACAAGTGAGCGCGCGCAGGCGGTGTATCTGCAGCTTGGCGAAGTTGCAACCCTGGATATTGCACCAGGGGCTAACCAGTTCAGTCGTGAGAATGGAAAACGCAGGGTAGTAGTCACGGCCAATGTACGAGACCGCGATATTGGTTCTTATGTCGCGGAGGCGCAGCAACGTATGCAGCAGGAAGTAAAGATCCCGGCAGGTTACTGGCTGACTTGGGGCGGCACATTTGAACAACTGCAATCAGCCACCAAACGACTGGAATTAGTGATTCCGCTGGCTTTGTTGCTCGTGTTCATGCTGCTTTACGCCATGTTCGGCAACTTCAGGGATGGGCTGATCGTGTTTACCGGCATCCCTTTTGCCCTTACCGGCGGCGTGCTGGCGCTCTGGTTACGTGGCATACCGCTTTCCATCTCGGCAGGCGTTGGATTCATTGCATTATCCGGGGTGGCAGTGCTTAATGGCCTGGTCATGATCAGCTTTATCCGCTCGCTCAGGGAGGAGGGCAAGCCGCTGCCTGCAGCCATTGAAGAAGGTGCATTGACGCGCCTGCGCCCGATCCTGATGACGGCATTGGTTGCATCATTGGGCTTTATCCCCATGGCCATTGCAACAGGCACAGGTGCCGAAGTGCAGCGGCCTTTGGCTACCGTGGTGATTGGCGGTATCCTTTCATCAACGCTGCTGACGCTACTGGTGCTGCCATTGCTGTATGCCTTGGTTCATCGCCGGGCCAGGCTTGGCACTGTCTGACATAAAAGACTACCGCATTGATAAACGGGGCAGTCTTGCGACCAAGGCCTGCAGCCATAAGCTGTATCGCCGCGGAGGCATGCAGACAGCCGCTGCTGTTGGTGTTGCCTGTGGTTTATTCACTGCTGAGCAAGAAAATTGCGTAAGCCGGCGATTACTGAAATCAGAACCATTAAAAATTTAAACCGAAAGGAAACAAAAATGAAATTAGCCACCGTAATAGCGTTAAGCGCCGCTTGCCTGCTGGCAGCGCCGGTATTTTCGAATGTTATGGCTGCGAGCATGGACAAGCCAAAAAATGAAAAATCCAGTGCCACCCAGCCAGCATTTACAGACGCCGAAGTCCGGAAGGTTTACAAAGATACTGGCAAAATTACCCTGAAACACGGTGCAATCAAGAACCTTGATATGCCTGGTATGACCATGCAATTCAAGGTCAAGGACGCGGCCATGCTGGACGGAATTAATGCAGGGGATATGGTTGCATTCACTGCTGAGCAGGTGAAGGGCGCACTGGTTGTCACCTCTATCCACAAGAAAACGCCTTAGCCGGAAGGCATGTCATGCCATACCTCATACTCAAATACCTGATCACAGCCGGGGTGGTGGTCCTGGTATCCGAATTTGCTAAAAGAAGCGACAAACTGGGTGGATTTGTAGCAGCGCTGCCGATGGTCACGGTGCTGACGTTGATATGGCTATATATAGAACAGCAGCCTGCCAGCAAGATTAGCAACCACGCTTACTACACCTTTTGGTATGTACTGCCGACGCTGCCCATGTTTTTGCTGTTTCCCTATCTTATGGAAAAGACCAGCTTCTGGCTCGCCCTGACCGCCAGTATCGTGTTTACTGTGGCGCTGTTTGTAATTTATGCGCTCGCGCTTAAACGCTTAGGCATCAATCTGCTTTAGCCCAAGGGCGCTGGATGTTGCTTGCGTTTATTCGGCCGGATCTGGCGCCAGGTAGCTTACTTCGACCACTTCATAACTTTCCTCACCGCCTGGCGCTTGCACCTTCACAACATCGCCGGGCTGTTTGCCGAGCAGGGCGCGTGCCAAAGGTGAAATCCAGCTGATGTAGCCTTTGCTGGGCTCAAGCTCATCCTGGCCGACTATGCGGTAAGTATGGTCGGTTTCGCGCTCTAGCGAATACAAGGTGACCCAGGCGCCGAAGAATACTTTTTCCAAGCCCATTTGCAGGTTGGGGTCAACGATGACGGCAAGATCCATACGCTGCATCAAAAAACGTAAGCGTGAATCAATCTGGCGCAGGCGTTTTTTGCCGTAGATATAATCACCATTCTCGGAGCGGTCGCCATTGCCGGCGGCCCACGAAACCACCCTGACCACCTCTGGCCTTTCTACTTTCAGCAAGTGCTGGAACTCTGCCTCCAAGGCCGCGTGGCCTTCGGGGGTAATGTAATTTTTCTGGTCTGCCATAGTGGAATCGACTGGTATTTCGCTGACTGTATTACCCACTATGTTAACTCTCAGGCGCAGCAAAGTCATAACTTGCGTGAAGTTGTTTATCACGCCTCA
Source organism: Methylophilaceae bacterium (assembly GCA_039933015.1). Taxonomy (GTDB): domain Bacteria; phylum Pseudomonadota; class Gammaproteobacteria; order Burkholderiales; family Methylophilaceae; genus JBDTOX01. The sequence goes on along the minus strand of JBDTOX010000045.1, from coordinate 4,230 downwards.
AGGTGCTTGGCTTGCTGTATCAAGATTGGCTAAAAGGAGCGCGCTAGATAAAAACTAGCCCAAGGTTATCTAGCCAGGCTTCTTCTCCGCCTGTAATTGCTTCAGGGCCACGTTAGAACCGCAAAGGCTGCCATACCATAACGCATATTGACGCGTGAAAGCGGCACCCAGGAGGAAGACCTGTGCCGAGTAATATACCCATAGCAGCAGCGCAATCACGGAATTAGCCGCACCATAGCTGCTCGATATGTTGCTGTTGCTTAAATAGATGCCTATCAGGAACTCGCCCAGATTAAATAATAAAGCAGTACTTATTGCACCAACCCACACATCACGCCAGGCAATCCTGATGGCGGGTAACACTTTATAAATACAGGCAAACAGGCTGGTCAGTACCAAAAATGAAAATATCAGCGAAACCGGCGACACGATAAAAGCGATATCTGCCCAGAAGCCGCTGGAATATTTCTCAAGCATGGCCGTGGCGGCATTGATGCACAAAGAAACCACAAGCAAAACCGCGAGCACCAGAATCATGCCAAATGCAAGCAGGCGGCTCTTGATTAGCAACATCAGGCCCGATTGGTTCGTCTGCGGCACGTACCATAGCTCATCCAGGCTATCTTTCAGCTCTGAAAATACCGTGGTTGCCGCAATTACCAGCACAATAGCTGCTATGAAGGCAGCAAACCCGCTGTGTGCCGAGTTGTGGGTTGAAGCCAGCAGCGCCTGGATAGTTTCTGCGCCGCTCGCGCCAACCAGGCTTTTTAGCTGATAGAAAATCTCACCCTGGGCAGCTTTTGGACCAAATATTTGGCCTGCAACGGTAATGATCAGCACTAGTATGGGTACCAGCGAAAACAGGGTGTAAAAAGCCAGTGCAGCACCCTTGGTGGAGGCACGCTTGTGTATCCATTCCTTGGCAGACCCCACGATAACAAACCGCAGGCGCTGTGTTTTGGTGATGGTGGTCATGGCAGGTTGCAAATCTGGTAAAACCATTTTAAGCCTTGCGCATATTAAGCCATTACAAAAGCCCAAGCAGCTATGATGAACCAATGCTCGAATGTGCGATAGATGACATGCACGCACATCCCATGCTTTAGCTATTGCGCATGAGCGAAACTGTCAGCATGCCGATTAACCAGCACACTAATTGCCAGGCGGATTCAAGAATGCAGTGGCGGGTTTTAGGAAGAAGACCAGCAGCCTGGCGCAGCTTTGAAAGTCAGCTTTTGGAGTACATCGAACATGGCTATAGCAGCTACAATAGCCGCCATGGCTGAAAACACTCTTGCCCCGATTATTTGCTCTACTGCACGCCTGGCGCGCAGCCTGAAAATGGCGCAGAACCGTATGCAACGCGATCAGGGGCGCACGCAATGGCAGCCTCTGCCGACCATGACCCTGACGCAGTGGCTGCAAGGCCTCATGACCCAAGCCCAGCTTGCGGGGGAGATTGCTGCCGGCACCTTGCCGTCGCAGGCTTTAAGTGCCTTGTCCGAACGTCTGTTATGGGAGCGGGCTATTGATCTATGCATGCCCGATAACGCACAAGCGGTGCTGTTTGACCGTGCAGGCTTGGCGCAATCCGCAGCCGATGCCAATGCCTTGCTGCTGGAATGGAATATTGACTTGCCTCAGAGCTGGCCAGCTGCAGCCTATCAGGCAGAAGAAACGCGGCAGTTCATGCGCTGGCGCGAAGCCTTCCGCCAGCTTTGTCATGAATACCAGGTGCTGGAATCCGCGCGCCTGCTTGAAGCGCAAATCGTTTGCCTGGAAAAGGGTGCAGGACGCTTGCCGAAAACTATTTACCTGGCGGGTTATGACCGTATCAGTCCGCTGGAGCAACGCCTGTTCAATGCCCTGGCTGCGCGTGGCGTGCACGTTGAGCTGAATTGCTTCAGCCCCCATCTCGGCGGTCGTAGCGGGCCGGCTACAGACACTGCGCGCGCCATTAACGCGTGCGGCCATGATGCTGAAACTTGGGCTATGGGCCTGGCACAGGCCGCGACTGCAATGCAGGCAAGCTTTGATAATGCCGAAGGCGAATGCCGGGCAGCTGTTGCATGGGCACAGCAGCATCTGACAGCCAATAGTGAGGCGCGCATCGCGATTGTCGTACCTGAACTGGGCGCGTTGCGCGCGCGCTTGATGGCGATACTGGACGATACCTTGCATCCTGAGACGGTACACCCTGCGTTAGCCGAGTCACCGCGCTGCTATGACTTCTCTTTGGGTGAACCGCTGCCGTTGCAACCGTTGATTGGAACAGCCCTGGCCTTGCTGCGGCTGGCCGTGAGCCGTTATCGGCTTGCGCAACAGGAATGCGGCTGGCTGTTGCGTAGCCCGCACTGGTCCGCGGCTATAACGGAAGCGGATGCGCGGGCTCGCCTCGAAGCACGCATGCGGCGCAAGCTTGGTGGCACCATCCGGCTGGAGCAGATGCTGCGGCTGGCGCGTAAAGCGGGCGCAGATGGATCAGGTGTGATGCGCCTGGTGCAGCATCTTGAAGCACTGAATGCGGAGGCCGCAGCCTGGTCCCGCAAGCAATCGCCTTCAGCTTGGGCCCAGGCTTTTGCCCAGATGTTGAAAGGTGCAGGCTGGCCCGGGGAGCGCGGGCTTTCCAGTCACGAATTCCAGGCCAGGCAAGCGTGGCTTGAGGCATTGCAGGAATTTGCCGTACTTGATCATCTGCTAGGCAAATTGTCATCCAGCGAAGCCTTGCGACGGCTGGCACACCTCTGTCAGCAACGTATTTTTCAGCCGGAGTCAGCAGGCGAGCCGCGCTTACAGGTGATGGGCATGCTGGAAACAGCCAGTGCGCCGCTCGATGCCATCTGGGTCATGGGCATGAACGACCATATCTGGCCGCCCCCCGCGCGGCCTAATGCATTGTTGCCTGCCAGTGCGCAGCGGCAGGCGCATGCGCCGAATGCCTGCAGCGCGGTACAGGCAGAATTTGCCCAGACCATACACCGTCGCCTGTTGCACACGGCGCCGCTAGTCATGTTTTCATGGGCGCGCAAGCAAGGTGAACGGGAATTGCGCCCGAGCCCGCTATTGAGCGGCATCCCGCACTCAGCGGTGACGCTGCCCGCTGTCGCGACATTGGCTGAACAATTAGCCCAGCCTGCTGCCATGCAAAAGCTGCATGATGCGCTTGCCCCGGCTGTTGCCGAAGGCGAGCAGGTTTTGGGCGGAGCCGGGTTACTGCGTGCGCAGGCGATCTGCCCAGCCTGGGCTTATTACCAGTTCCGGCTGGGGGCGCGTGCGCTGGACGAGCCCGCAGACGGGCTGGATGACATGGCGCGTGGCAGCCTGTTGCATGCGGTCTTGCAGTGTTTCTGGAGCGGGGCCGAGGGCAAGCAACTGGGCTCGGCAGAACTGCAGGCCATGGATGAAACCATGCGCCAGAATGCCATAGCCGTGGCTATTGAGGCGGGCGTAAGCCTATTCAGCAAGACGCTGGAAGAGCCCTTGCCGGCGCAGTTCCTGGCACTGGAGAAGCTGCGCTTGCAGGCCTTGCTGGCGATCTGGCTGGAGGTTGAACAGGGGCGTGCAGCCTTTAGCGTGCAGGAATGCGAACGGCGCGTGCGGCTGGAAGTGGGCGGCATAGTGGCCGACCTGGTACTGGATCGTATTGATGCGCTCGACGACGGCCGCCTGGTCGTAATTGATTACAAGACTGGTGCCAGCATCAGCCACTATAGCTGGGCGGAAGACCGCATTAGCGAGCCGCAGCTACCTATCTATGCCGCGCTGGCCTTGTCAGGCGGCGAGGTTGCCGCTGTCTGCTTCGCCAAGGTGCGCGTGGATGAGTGCAAATTCATCGGCATAGCAGCACAGCCCGATATCCTGCCTGGTATTGAAGCGCTGGAAAATGCGCGTAAGCGGTTTCCAGAAGCGCGTTTCCCTGACTGGTCCAGCCTGTTACAGCACTGGAAAATCAGTCTGGAGGCAATCGCGGGTGAGATCAGGCGTGGCGAGGCCGCGGTATGCTATGCCGATGAGAAGGACCTCGATTATTGCGACGTCAAGCCGCTATTGAGATTGTCCGAGCGCAAACTGCAATTCGAGCAATATTTTGAACAAACTGAGGCCTCCGCATGAGTCTGGATGATTTGATGCCGGAAGCTAGCCTGCGCCCAGACGATACCTTGCGCGAGGATCTGCTGCGGGAAGACGATGCCAATCGCAAACGCGCGCTGGCGCTGGAATCTTTCATTA
>JBDTOX010000044.1:0-5342 GCA_039933015.1 Methylophilaceae bacterium | reverse complement strand
AATTCCGTCGTAAATACGTTTCTTGTTTTACTCATTTAACACCTCGTTAATTGGAAGCTAACCCTTAACAGGTGTCCCTTCTTATTAGACCATTACAGGTCCCCAACAAAAAGAGATAAAGACTTGTTGCGGATGAAACTACCAAGGCTCTGAAGGGTGAAGATCGCAAGGCTTTCATGAAGAGCAGTCTGTCAGGAAAATAAACTGAGCTTTGGAAGTCTGGGTCTAAAGCCCAGACTTCCTCAAAATATACTTGATTATTATGCACAGCAAGCTGGACACATAATCAGCGAATCTATTTAATAAGCGAGTAAAAATAAACAAAAAAAATTGGGGGCAGTATGACGGCTCTTCTCGTAGTAATTCTATTGATAGTAGGGCTGGCATTTGCTGCCTTCTATCTCAATAACCATCAACCATCAAACTCTCTTGATACGCTAATTAATCCCTATTTCAGCAAGAAGCCATTAACCGATACCGAGGCAGGTTTTTACCAAATACTTGCTCAGGCAGTCCCTGAATATATCGTACTAGCACAAGTCCAATTATCTAGATTCATCGGTGTCGATATTCCGCGACGCCGGAAAGACTATCTTTCCTGGTTTAATCCGATTGCACAGCAAAGCGTTGATTATCTAATATGTCGTCAAGACTTCAGCATAGTTGCAGCCATCGAGTTAGATGATAAATCCCATATCGGCCTTGATGCAGAACAGCGCGATGAAAAAAAGACCAAGAATCTCAAGGCAGCAGACATTACCTTGATTCGGTGGCATGCCACGCTAATGCCTTCAACAGAGCAAATACGCAGGCAACTAGTTAGAGACTCCAGCGATAACAAGACTCAATCACCCGCACCTTGGATAGCGGATTCGCGGTTAACCTACTTTGATAGTAAGAGCAGAAATACGCCAAGCCCATTGATAAAAGTGTTCTTAGGACTAATTTTCTTGTTAGGGATGTTGCTTGTTATCAATACAGCTTTCAAGGGTTTGGGGAGAGGCATGCAAAGTATTGTCAACCTGCCTTCACAAGGATTAATTCAAAATTTCCAGCAGCAACAAGCCGTTCAACAAAAAGAGATAGCTGAAACGATTGCCCAGAAAAAAGCTCTGGAAGACAGCCAGAAACAGGGTGAGTTAGCTGTAAAAGAGCAGGCCCTGCTGAAACAACAAGAAGAAAAGCATAAAGCCGTACTAAAGGAACAGGCCTGGAATAGATATTACAAGCAGAGTGATGAGTGTCGCGCTTCAGGAAACCTGGTTACTTGTGGAAATGATTATGCGAGGGCTAGAAGAAAATTCGAACTGGAGTGGGATGCTGGGAAATTGACGGGGGCAGAATCCTAGTTTTGATAATGGACCTGCAAATAGCCAGTTGCTCACGCCAGAACAATTGAAGCAACAGGAAGAGCTTGCGGCCCGTATTGTTCAGGAGCTGGTGACCAAAGAACGAACCGACGAACTTGTTGACTTGGCAAAAATGCTGAAGCTCGGGACAGGAAAATAGCAATGCGTAAAGTGAAGATACCCGCCTGGAAAAAGTTTTGCGAAAACATCGCCAACTATTCATCAGCAGCAGATCCCCAATGTATAAAAGCTGTTCGCCAGGCTTTGGTAGTTGAGGCTCTCAAAAAGTTGATAGGCTATGAAGAAGAGTTTTCGTCTGTGGCGGATGCATATATTCATAAGACTGCGCCTGAGGCAATAAGAGTAAAGGTCTATGGGTAATTTTAATTCTGGGAGATATATGTCATTTAACTTTGAGTCTGATCTCTTTCAAAAACTTGGTAAGCTTTTAAACTCAGACAGCGTCTATAAATAGCTCACAAATAATGATGCGAAATATCAGGTCTTTAAAGCGAAATATCCCGTTGAGAACCCAAAAGGACTTACGCTAAATCAATATTGTCCTGATAAGGATTCACAGCCTGACAATTTTTGCTGGTGGCTGGAGCGGGGTGATCCCAGTCAGCCTGACGATCGTGGGCGGGATCGCTACCCCCGGATTGATCAAGGTCTGCCAGCGATCGATTTCTTCGCCTCCTTCCGCCAAGATCACCGCAACATCGGTGATGCGGCTATGTGATGGCGAGGTTCCGGTGGCTTCTGTATCGAGATAGACGAAGCGGTTTGGTAACATCAGCGAACCCTTGGCAATTCCTTCCAGTCGCCGGTGTAGTTCGGTGACTTGAAGCTCCTGCGCATTACCCAAGCTTTGTCCATGCCTTCCGAGGCTAGCCTGAGCGTGCCTCGCCCATATTTCTGGTTGAGGCCATCCAATACACCCATCAAGCGACTAGCCTTAACACCACCATCCGAATACCCGAACATATCGGTCTGCTGTCCTTGTTCCGGCACCAGCTCCATCAGCATGACGCCTGCCTTCTGGTAGTACACGTCGGGTCTGTAGATCTGTTTCAAAAGCCAAAGCGCAGCTTGGTTGATCTGCAGTGTGCAATCGGTGGGCGAGGGAAGGGCCACGCTCCGGCTTGCTCCATAATAGGTCGCCTGGTCAAACGGGCTGTTCTGGATGAAGACGTACACGGCATTAGCGAATAAGCCCTGCTTGCGCAGCCGCTCTGCAGCATTGCTGCAGTGGAAGGAGATGGCTTCCTGCAAGTTCGGCAAAGCAGAGACCCTGGCACCGAACGAGCGTGAACTCATGACCTGCTTGGATTCGGCGGTTACTTCATCCAGCTCAAGCCAGGATTCCCCATTCAACTCATTGACGGTGCGCTCCAGCACTACGCCGAACTCATCACGGATGCGTTTTGGGTTGGCATGTTTAAGTCGTAATACGTCATGCACTCCAAGGCGATTGAGACTAGCTTCGAGCCGACTGCCTATGCCCCATACTTTCGACACCGGCAGCTGCTCAAATATGGCGTCCCGGTCTGCATCGCCTATGCTGGTAAAGTCGCAGACGCCCTTGAATACCGGCTGCTTCTTGGCGCAGTGGTTCGCCAGTTTGGCCAGAGTCTTGCTGTGGCCGAAACCGACGCAAATCGGCAGCCCAGTCCATTGCTTCACCGTGTCTTTGATCTCCTGGCCGTACTCAGCCAGGTTCTTGTTGATGCCCGTCATATCCAGAAAGGATTCATCGATGGAATACACTTCCTGCCGGGGGGAGAACTGTCTGAGCGTCGCCATGAAGCGGTTACTCATATTGGCATATAGCTCATAGTTGGAAGAGAACACGACGGCGCCAAGCTTCCTGGCATCCTCTTCAATCTCGAACCATGGCCGCGCCATATAGATATCAAGCTGGGCTTTGGCTTCCTTACTCTGCGCAATGACACAACCGTCATTATTACTGAGCACGACAATGGGCTTGCCATCAAGGTCAGGGCGGAATACCTGTTCACATGAAGCATAGAAGCTATTCGCGTCACAGAGCGCGTAGACGCTTTTATTTGGGCTGATGGATGACATAGGTCACTACGCCCTGAACAATCAATTCCTGGCCTTCGCTGAAGGTGATAGGCGGGTATATGGGATTCTCTGAAAGCAGTTTCACCACATTGCCGCGCTTATACAGGCGCTTTACTACCAATCCCCCATCCGCGACAGCCAGCACGATATTGGACGACCTCGGCTTGAGCGAGCGATCCACGATGAGCATGTCGCCATGGAAGATGCCTGCCCCGATCATGGAATCGCCTTCCACAGTGAAAAAGAAGGTGGCCGGCGGGTTTGTCACAAAGCGCTTGTTGAGGTCCAGTTCCTCAAGCTCATAATCACGAGCGGCTGAAGGGAACCTGGACATGCCGGCAGACACCTTGGCATCCCATAGCGGGCGCTTCCGTTCTGGAGGATCAAGGCTTGCAGCTGTAAAGATTCCGAAGGTGGTGAGAGCCATATCAAAGTCGTGCGAACGTTCCTGTGACCACGCCCCAGATATCGAAGTCCATGCCTTCCTTAATCTCGATATCCTGGTATTCCGGATCCGGATTGGCTTTCTTGAGGAGTGGCCTGCCATCAGGCGTGCTGGACAGGACCTTGATGGTGAAGCCGTTATCAACGATAGCGGCGACGATATCGCCTTGCTTGGGCCGCAGTGCTTTGTTGATGACGACATAATGGTTCCGGACGATACCGAGGTCTTTAAGGGAGTCGCTGGCGACCGGCGCGATGAATGTGTCACCTTTCTCCTGTACCAGGAATGAATTAATGTCCATGAAATCGTCGCTATGGTCATCTGCTGGTTGTGGCAGGCCTGCGGCGATCTTGCTGGTATATACATTAAGCTTGAGCTTGGATGGCTGGTCAGACGGGATGAGAATGTGAGGCAGCTCATCCAGCTTCAGCTGATTCTTCTTGAGCTTTACCGTTTCCAGGTAATCGATAATGACAGCTTTATGACTGGATGGAATACGGATCACCTCTGTCGGACTGCCGTAGTTACCAGTGCCCACCTTGCGGCCAGCGCCAGGGCGATTTTTACGGTATTGTTTTACTGAATCATTCATGATAATTATTGTAACAATAATTAATAGAAGTAATATAGCGTTTAATAAAATGCTTCGTATGTGTCATAAAAAATAGATGATTTGTGTAGCAGTGCTTTTCCAAGCAATACATCATCGCTGATGCCCGGGTTGTACATTTTTTTGTATTGCTCAGTACGCTGCATAACATCAATAGCTTCTTCATAATTTTGATATATCGGATCAATCATTGAAGCCATGGGATACCAAATCTTTTCTCTAAAACCCCCACCCAATCCAGCAACTTTCACTCGATCAATTTCAACAATCTTTCCGTCCAAATTGCGATTCGCAAGCTCTGATTTGAAAAGATTGTCGTAGCTTTCGTGTTTATCAACGTCGTGATTGCCATGAATCCAATACACATCCGTTAAGTCCAACACTCGGCTGGCTTTTGGCTTTACCGCTCTATTCTTGCGCTAAGACAAACGTCGAGAAAATGGCGCTTGTGTCTTTCTACATTGTAAATTACAGTTAATTCAAAAAATGCGATTGGTGCATAGCGACAGGGGGTATTTGTGATGCGGGTGGCGGCAAGGCAACGCTAACAATGCGTTGCAGCGGGCAGTCGCTGAACTTAAACGTTCGGCGGATAGTTGCCCGCGACATACGCGCATGGGCAGAATGGTAACAGCGGTGAGGTGATCAGATATGGTTTCACCAGAGAAGGCAGCGAGTCGACCTGACGGTGAGCAGAAGCCGGCAGCGCCATCCATCTCGCTCCCCAAGGGTGGAGGTGCCATTCGCGGCATGGGCGAGAAGTTCGCCGCCAACCCCGTCACGGGCACCGGTTCCATGTCGGTACCGATCGCGACGAGCCCCGGTCGTTCAGGTTTCGGTCCTCAACTCTCTC
>JBDTOX010000043.1:0-1804 GCA_039933015.1 Methylophilaceae bacterium | reverse complement strand
TCGTGCGGCTCTGTCCTGTCAAAGCCTTGCCAGCAACAATAACTACGATTTTTTTATCTCCGCTTGCTGAAGGCGGATTGACTGCCAGGCATGCCCCGCAGACGGTCGCTGCGCCAGTTGGTTTGTACTCGTCGGCCACAGTGAAAAATACTTGTTCCTTCCAGCTTAACCACCACCCAGTCCCACCGACCGGAATGTTACATGCACCGGACCAAGCGCCCCCCATTGGGGAATCGGGTAATCGGCCAAACAGTGTGCCCACGTCATAAGTGTAGTCAACTACGGCAGAAGGGTCCAACTTGGCTGGCCAAGGGTATTTTCCACCAGATCCAGCAGCAAAGATTTCAAGACAATTCAAGGCTTCTCGTGCAACTCTTTTTTCAACTACCCGAAACAGCTTATCGTGATCAATCAACAATAGATGGTCATTGAAACTTGCCGCGGCACCTGTGGAAACAAAGGTATTGTCACCATCATTATTGGATAAATCGAGATACTGGGTTACATCGGGGGGGCTGATTGCCGTTGGTACTGAGCGAGATTGTCCGATTAGTACTGGACCTGGAGAAAAAATAATGGCAACTGCTTTTCCAGCTGTTCCGTCAACAGTCAATTGGGCGGGAGTGTCACTATTGATGATGCCGGTGCGAAAGCCCGCTGATAGTGCATACCATAATTTGTCTCCATTTCCATCGCGAATGTCGCCAATGCCTAAAGTATGCCAAGGTAATCGTCCTATTGCTGGCAAAGTGCACGAGCTTTGAGCTTGACCTTCAGTAGGTAACCCAATCTTAGTGGTATCTTCTGGGCAGGGCATTTGTCCTGGGGTATTGCGCTTCACTGCCCAGCCTATTAATGCTTCTTTTGCTTCTGCTAGAGCGTCTGTCGTTTTTTTATCCCGCTCGATTTTTATCGTATTAGCATTCAGCGCATTCATCATATAAGCCGTCGCTGCAAGTCCTACAATAAAAATTAGCATGATTAGCGTTATGCCTTGCTGACGGGAAATCCTTGGCTTGCACATACCAGCTATTGTCTCTTGGTTGGGGGCGCAGTTTTTATTGACCATGAATTTTTAGACGCCACATCGGCGTTTTTTGGGCTTTCACCAATACTTCCCACATCCTCACCATTATCCAGTAGCAGCACTTTTGTATGCGCGTTAACCTCAGAAACACTGTCCGTTTCTGGCACATACACCTGACCTGCTTTGAGATTAAGCATTTTGCCGGTCGCCGGTAATTTAAGCTGTACCTGATTGCTATCGCGCCTGAGCTTGCCTACTTCCATATCTGCACTGCTCGTACCCTCTTGCACCGGTGCCTGATTAATCCATACCGTGCCTTTTGTGCCATCGCTGCGCTTTACATAGCCTTGCACCGAAATAGACGATGGTACGGCAGGGGCAGCTTCGGCTGACTTGTCAGCCTCAAGCACCTCTATCTTTCTGGTTTGGCGCAGATAATCCAGGCTGGCCCGTTCTGCAGGGGTGGTAAACAAGCGGTCTAGCGAATCCGCAGCTACGGTAATGCCGGGTAGCAGTATGAGCATCATCAGGAGGTATCTCATAGTGGCGCGACTCCTGCAGCCTGTGGTTCGCGCAGCGTGAGCCAATCCAGCTCACAGTTAGCGAGCAGGTTCGGCTTGAGTGTATTGCTTGAGATGGCAGTCAGCCTTGTAATTTCACACTGGCGCACGATGAATGGCGTGTTGCGTTGTGCTTCCAATGCGTCTAATAGCGTCAGCAAATCACCTTCGTGCAGCATGGACAGCTCCAGTTTCATGACCGAGCGATGCAGCGTAA
>JBDTOX010000042.1:0-18799 GCA_039933015.1 Methylophilaceae bacterium | reverse complement strand
CATAGGTGTCTTCAATACATTCTTCTCAAAATCAGAAGTTGAAAAAGGTACTAGGCTGGCAGCGGCAAAGTATATAGATCGTGGCCGTGCTGTTGATCTGTGCGAGTCGTATTCCAAATCAAAAACAAATCACCCAAGCACATTCAGCTTCTCGCGGGTAATGGACTTGACCATCAATGAACATCCCAACGGAAGAACAACGGTTACTTCCTCTTTCACGGCCAAGAACAGCTTCAATCTGGAATTGAAACATAATATCCGTTGTCTCCTGGACGCCACCGGCTTGATAGAAGCGAATATTTCAGAGGTTAAGTAATGCCCCACAATTTGCTAACCAGGCAATTCTAAAACAGCCACATCCGCACTTGTGCCCCACAGTTGCAAAATCACTTGCTTTGCATCTTCTACCTGGCTATTTGTCCAAAACTTCACTTGGCCTGATTGGCTAACACGGCCTGATTGACCTGCATCAGCCAGCAAGCCGGCTGCTTGCAAGCGGTGCTTCAACTGCTTTGCAACCGCCGCGCCTGTATCCACCAGCACAACTTCCTGGCCGACCAGCTCCTCAATCAGGTGCCGGACAAACGGGTAATGGGTGCAGCCCAGCACGATGGTATCTGCATGGGCAGCCTGCAATGGTTGCAGATAGTGCGATAGCAATGCTTTGGTTGCCGCTGTAGCCACCTCCCCCTGTTCGATGCGCTCTACCAGGCCGTGACAAGCCTCGGTGACCACTTTGACGTTCTGGCCATAACTTTCCAGCAGTGCAGCAAATTGGGCGCTCTTCAAGGTACCGCTCGTCGCCAGCACCCCTATCACACCTGATTTGGTGGCAGCAGCAGCCGGCTTTACGGCAGGCTCCATGCCGATAATCGGTATGTCGTAGCGCTCACGCAACGCAGCCACTGCAGCGGCAGTAGCGGTATTACAGGCGACGACCAGAGCCTTGGCACCTTGTGCAATCAAGAAATCTGCCAGGAACATAGAGCGCTCCCGGATGAGTTCCGGTGATTTGTTGCCATAAGGAGCAAACCGCGAATCAGCGCAATAGAGCAAATCCTCAGCCGGCAGCGCAGTGCGGACATGCTTGAGAACAGAAATACCGCCCACGCCGGAATCAAAGACACCAATAGGACGGTTGTTTAAAAATGCGTTATTTTTTGTTTTATTTTGTAAACTTGTCACGAAGCTGCGAATCCTGTGCATGTTACAAGGGATAGTTAGCAGCGAGTTTAGCCGAACTGCACGTTTGCTGTCATGGTCATTCCCTGCCTAAGTTACAATAGCAAAAACCAATGGAGGCAGCATGGGCAACCGATTAAGCAGGATCTACACGCGCACTGGCGACGACGGTACTACCGGCCTGGGAGATGGCACACGTGTCGCCAAGGATAGTACGCGGGTTGAGGCCATGGGCACCGTAGATGAACTGAATGCCGTGATAGGTGTACTGCTAACCGAACCGCTATCGGAAGCCATCAGCAAAACCTTGACCCGCGTGCAGCATGACTTGTTCGATTTGGGTGGGGAAATCTGCATTCCCGGCCATGTCATGGTGCAAGCCGAACGCATAGCAGTGCTGGAAGAAACGCTGGATCAGTTGAATGACGACCTGTCGCCCCTCAAGGAATTCATACTGCCTGGCGGTACGCGTGCTGCAGCTTATTGTCATTTGGCGCGCACCGTCTGCCGCCGTGCAGAGCGGCAGTTAATCGGGCTTGGCCACGAGGAAGACGTTACCGAGGTTTCCCTGCAATATCTCAACCGCTTGTCGGATTTACTGTTTGTGATGTGCCGTGTCATTAATAAAGATGCCGGTTGCGCCGACGTGCTTTGGAAAAATGCAGACTAGTCTACGCTCAACAGCCCTGTCAGCTTCCTCCAGAAAGGACTTGGCTGACGGGTAGTCACTGATGGCTAAATGCAGGTTTGCTGTGCGCAGCCACTGCAAAAAAATCCCCCAGGCGGCTTGCGTCGCCTGGGGGATTTTTACATAGCGAATGGCTTAAACAGGCTAAACCTTATTGCCTGGGCATTTCAGGCTCGGCTACGAAGATTTCCACTCGACGGTTCTTGGCCATATTGGCTGCGGTATCGTTAGCGGCAATTGGCTCATGCGAACCACGACCATCGATAGTAAAACGGCTGGAGGCCACGCCGCGCGTCATCAGATAATCGCGTGTACGTGCCGCACGGTTGACTGACAGCGGATCATTGACTGCATCGCTACCGGAGCTGTCGGTATGGCCTATGATGGTAACCTTGGTATTGGGGTTGGTGGCCAGGCTGGTAGCGAACTTGTCCAGCACGGGGCGGAAATTAGGCTTGATATCGGCACGGCCCTTGTCAAACGAGACATCGCTGGGGATATCGAGCTTGAGACGGTTATCCTCAGTCTGGCTTACCGCAACGCCGGTACCAGCAGTCGCTTCTTCCATTTGCTGCTTCTGTTGTTCCATGCGTTTGGACCACACGTTACCGGCAATAGCACCGGCACCCGCACCCACAGCAGCACCGATAGCGGCACCCTTGCCGCGGCCGGCTATGGCCCCGACTACGGCACCGGCACCGGCGCCGATAGCAGCCCCTTTGGCGGTTCCCTTCTGGGTTTCCGTCATATTGGCACAGCCGGCCAGTGATAGCGCCAGCACCAGCGTACTTGCTGTAAATTGTTTGTACATTGTTCTCTCCTGAATAGTTGTAGATGTCATGTGCCTGACTATTAGTCAGCATAGACTATCAGCACCTTAACGCCAAGGTATGCCGTGATGTTGACATGCCGCGTAAATACACACTTTCTGCTGGGCGGAAGACTACCCGCCATGCGCTAGCTAATCGGACAACAGCGCCTTCCTGGTCCGATCCCGCACAGGGCTCCCGTTCCAGCAACCTGCATGAGTCGCCCCTCGTCAAGCCAGTGCGTTCAAGCCAAAGCGCCGTTTCAGCCAGGACAGGAATATTTCGAGTTTCGCCACGCGGTCGAGGTCATATTCATCGAACAAGGCTTCTTCCTGCTCCTCCAGATGTCCCAGCAGGCTTTCAGCGCGCATAAGATAATCCAGGGCATCCCGATAGGTCGTCATGTACAGGTCGTAGGCCAAGGTATCATCGATACGTGTCCATTCAGGCGTGTTTTGAGCGGGCCACATCAGGCACAGCACGGCCTTGATCTTGGCCACTTGCGCCCTGTGATACAGGCTTCCCTCCTCGTTAAGCATGAACTGGATCTTGCCCCAGTCCTCGTCGCGCAACGCTGGCAATCGCTCAAGCTGCTGCGTCACTTCTTTTTCCAGATCCCGAAACCGCTCTTTCTCAGCGGATGGAGGGGTTACCGATTTGATATCGATAACCCGCTTGGTTTTTTCTTCACTCATCATTTTCTCGCTCATTATTTTCTCTATTTCACATTCAGGCTATGCCGATTCCAGCCATCTAAAGGTGCGATTTTATCACTCCGCGGGCCGAGTTGCTGTTTCAACAATTGATCATAGGAATTTAGGTACCAGCGCCTACAATTCATTTCCACACCTATCCGTGGATGAGGCTGGCGCCATTGGCTGGCTTTGCTGGCTGCAAAATTGAAATTGAATGGCTGGCACGCTTCTGCAGCAGCACTGTAATTGCAGTGCTTCATCCTCACCGCTGGTTTTCCATGTTCCCATTCGTCATGTCATCCAGTCCTGCGCGCCACTCCATATGCACCCTGAGTGGAAGCAAAGGTCAAACTGATGCTTAGTCGCACGCCTCCATGCAGTTGTAAGCCGTCCATACTCCTTGTTACCCTATATTTTCAGACACCTTTCAGACATTAAATAGTATTTTTCAATCGTAATTATAAAAACAATTAATTTTTATAATTTATTCACCTGCACTAGTGTCTTTAATTGCACCTCAAAAAACCTCTTGGGTTGATTTGGTTTTAATCAAATTTATAGGAGAAGATCATGAGCAAGAAAATCTTGACGACATCAGCTGGCGCACCTGTGCCGGATGACAACAACAGTATTAGTGTGGGCGCGCGCGGCCCACTCACTTATGACAACCATTACCTGTTCGAGAAGCTCGCTCACTTTAACCGCGAGCGCATCCCTGAACGCGTCGTGCATGCCCGCGGCACGGGGGCTTACGGCACTTTTACGCTGACCAGGAGCTTGAAGGACTACACCATTGCCAGTTTTCTGCAGACCGCAGGACAGAAGACGGAGGTTTTTCTGCGTTTTTCAACGGTGGGCGGTGGGCAGGATTCCAGCGATTACGCTCGCGACCCGCGAGGATTTGCTGTCAAGTTTTACACCAGCCAGGGTAATTGGGACATGGTAGGCAACAATACACCTGTGTTTTTCCTGAATGACCCGATCAAGTTTCCGGACTTCATCCATTCGCAAAAGAAAGACCCGAGGACCAATCTGCCCAACCCTGCCAATGCGTTTGAATTCTGGGCAAATCACCCGCAATCTCTGCATCAGATGACGATCTTGATGTCTGACCGTGGGATTCCCTTGTCATACCGCCATGTGCACGGCTTTAGCTCGCACACGCTGAGCTTGTGGAACGGCAAGGGTGAGCGCTTTTGGGTGAAATGGCACTTCAAAACCAATCAGGGCATTAAAAACCTGACCAATGAAGAAGCCGCCAAAATGCCCGCCAATGGTGCGCAGAAGGACTTGGTAGATGCGATTGATCGCGGCGATTTCCCAAGCTGGACGGTGAAGTTGCAGATCATGCCTGAGGCTGAGGCACGCCATTACCACACCAACCCGTTCGACCTGACCAAGATCTGGCCACACAAGGATTATCCGCTGATTGAAATCGGCCAGCTTGAGCTGAATCGCAATGTGGACAACTACTTTGCCGAGACCGAACAAGCAGCCTTTGCGCCAAGCAACCTGGTGCCCGGCATAGGCGCATCGCCGGACAAAATGTTGCAGGCTCGCCTGCTCGCCTATCAGGATGCCCACCGCTATCGCATTGGCGCAAACGTCAATCAACTGCCGGTGAATGCTGCAAAATGCCCGGTACACCATTACCAGCGCGATGGTGCGATGGCTGGCATGGGTTGCCCGGCACATGGTCATGAGAGCAACCTATTGAGCAGCGCTAATTTCTACCCCAATGATAGAGCTGACAGCGGTGCTCCAGTGCCTGCGCCGGAATTTGCGGCACGGCCGATGCCAGTACTGGCAGATGCATGGATCAAGGCGCATGACCAAAGTGCTGAGGATTACTACAGCCAGGCCGGTGCATTGTTCCGTGTGATGAGTGCAGGCCAGCAGCAGCAACTTGTTAACAATATTGCCGGCGGTTTAGCGCAAGCCAACAAGTTGATTCAGGAGCGCATGCTGGCACAGTTAGCTCTGGCGGATGCGGCTTATGCCGTGCGTGTCAGACAAGCGATTGCCGCAATCAAGTAAGCATTTGGTGAAGTAGTAAAAAAGCCCGCTTTCACGGGCTTTTTCTTGGGCTCAAAGTGTCCAATGAAACCGGGCTATACAGTCAGGCTGTTCATGCCCACGCGCATTGGTGCGATAATATTCCATGGTTTCCGTTCATAAAACATTATCTTCTTCATCCGTCCAGGACCAAGCTGACATTCAACCCTGGCTTGATGCCTTATCGAAAAAATACTCTGCGGATGAAGTTGAAGTCATCCATCAGGCTTATGCGCTTGCCGACCAACTCTACACCGGACAAGTTGAGCTAACGGGCACGCCGCTCATGCAGCACGCACTGGGCGCGGCGACTATCCTGATAGGCATGAACATGGATTTTGAAACGATCACGGCCACCATCCTGCATGCCGTGCCGGAGTATATGGATGACTGGGAAAAAACACTAGAGGCTCGCTTCGGCACCAACATCACCGGCCTGGTTGAAGGCATTTCGCGCGTGGAGCAGATCCGGGAATTCAGCGAGATAGAGAGCCTGCACGAGCAGGACAAGAAAAAAGACGACCATGCCCAGCAGATTGAAAGCCTGAGAAAAATGCTGCTGGCCATGGTCGAGGATATCCGTGTGGTATTGATCAAGCTGGCTGAGCGCACGCAGACTTTGCGCTGCCTGGCAGGTGCTGATGAAGAGCAGCAGAAGCTGATTGCGCAGGAAACCCGGGGGATTTTCGCGCCGCTGGCAAACCGCCTCGGCGTATGGCAGCTCAAATGGGAGCTGGAAGATCTTTCATTGCGCCATCTGGAGCCTCAGCTTTATAAAGATGTTGCCAGGCTGCTGGATGAACGCCGTGTGGACCGCGAACAATATATCAGCGATGTAGTGGTCCAGTTGAAAGATGAACTGCATCAGGCAGGTATCAGCGCCGAGGTGACGGGGCGACCCAAACACATTTACAGCATCATTAACAAAATGCGGCGTAAGCGGGTGGAGTTCAGCGAACTCTATGACGTGCGTGCAGTGCGCATTCTGGTAGATGACATCAAGGGGTGTTATACGGCGCTGGGACTGGTGCACAACCTATGGCAGCCCATTCCGGGGGAATTCGACGACTATATTGCGCGCCCTAAGAGCAACAACTACCGCTCGCTGCATACCGCTGTGATAGGCCCACGCAACTTGGCGCTGGAAGTGCAGATCCGTACTTTTGACATGCACCAGCATTCGGAATTAGGGGTCGCGGCCCATTGGCGCTACAAAGAGGGTGGGAAATCCGATGCCAGATTCAACGAGAAAATAGCCTGGCTGCGCCAGATACTGGAATGGAAGGACGATGTAACCGCCAGCAGCGACGTGATAGAGCAATTCAAGAGTGAGTTATTCCAGGACAAGATTTACGTGCTCACGCCGCAGGGCAGAGTGATCGATTTGCCTAAAGATGCCACTCCGGTGGATTTCGCCTACACCTTGCATACCGATCTGGGACACCGCACACGCGGCGCCAAGGTGGATGGCAGCATCGTACCGCTCAATTACAAGTTGCAGAACGGGCAACGCGTGGAAATTCTGGCTGCCAAACAGGGTTCACCAAGCCGTGACTGGATCAATCCCGCGCTCGGTTACTTGCAAAGCCCGCGCGCACGCGCCAAGGTACGGCACTGGTTCAAATACCTGAATTTCGAGGAAAACATTTCCCAGGGGCGCGCAAAACTGGATCGCGCAATGCATAGGCTCGGCGTCGGCGCTATCAATCAGGAAAAAATTGCGCAGAAATTGCACTTCCACAAGCTGGAAGACTTACTGGCTGCGGTCGGGCGCGGCGATGTCAGCGAGCATCAGATCGACCTCGCCATCCAGGAAGAATCGCTACCCAAGGCTGAAGCAACAGCCAAGCCATTTGTGCCCCAACCTGCTGCCACACAGCAATCCCAGACCGGCATCCTGATTGAAGGCGTAGGCAACCTGCTAACCAACATGGCCAAATGCTGCAAGCCCGCACCGCCTGACCCGATTGTCGGATATGTTACACGCGACCGGGGGGTAACGATTCATCGCCGCGCATGTGCATTCATCCTGCGATTGCCGGAAAGCCGTGGCAACCGTCTGCTCAGCGCCAAGTGGGGAAACACAAAAGGCGCCGCCGTTGCTGTTGATATCGATATCGAGGCCTATGACCGTCAGGGCCTGCTGCGTGACATTAGCGACCTGTTCGCCAGGGAAAAGATCAATGTCATCAAGGCGAATACCCAGAGCAAGCACCATCAGGCAAAAATGCAATTTTCGATTGAAATATCGGATCTGGAGCAGCTGGACCGCTTACTTGCATTGATCCATCAAGTCCCTAACGTCATTGCTGCGCAACGGCGCATTTAATGATGCTTCTGCGGCTTTTTGAAGCTATCCCAGAGTAAAAGCATAACGCCGCAGGTAATCGCTGAATCGGCCACATTAAAGGCCGGCCAGTAATACTGCTCATAGTGGAAAAAAAGAAAATCCACGACATGACCCAATGTAAGACGATCCACCAGATTACCCAATGCCCCGCCCAGTATCAGGCTCAGGCCCAGGCAAAAAAGCTTCTGCCCGGCTTGATTTTGGTGTTTGTGCAGCAAATGGATAATAACTACCGATGCAATCAGCGCAATCGCACTAAAGAACAGGCGCTGCCAGCCGCCAGCACCTGCAAGAAAGCTAAATGCTGCACCTTCGTTATAGAACAGCACCAGATCAAAAAACGAGGTCAGCGGAATGCGCTCCCCATAGGTGAGCTTAGATTGCACCCATTGCTTGGTAAGCAAATCCAGTGCAATCACCACCGTGCTTAGCGTCAGCCATTTACGCAGGAGCATCATGCGAATTGACGCGGCTCGCCGGCACCAAACAAATTGCTTACGCAACGGCCACAGATGGTCGGGTGATCCGCATGTGAACCAACATCCGCGCGGTAATGCCAGCAGCGGTCACATTTTTTATGAATGCTTGGTGTGACCATCACCGGATCTTCTCTAGTTTCTATATGAACCGTGGCGCGAGATGTAATGAATACAAAGCGTAAATCATCTTGGAGTCTGGAAAGTGACTCATAGATATGTCCATCCACATAAATATCAACTTCAGCTTCTAAAGATGCTCCTATTTTCCTACCTGACATGTCAACGTTATCACTTACAAATCCAATGGATCGAGCAAGCTCAATATCCTTGTTTACAAGTTTTCTTATATTGATAACGTCTTGCCATGAAGCAATAGCTTCCACCGTCATACCATGCTCAGGTAGCTGATACCAAACATCTTCAAAAACCGTGGACTCATTGCTCAAGCCCAAGGTCTGCCAGACCTCATCCGCAGTGAAGCTCAAAATTGGTGCCATCAAGCGCATCAAGGCATGAGTAATGTGGTGCAATGCATTTTGCGCGGCACGGCGTGCATGCGAGTCCTCACCTGCGGTATACAGGCGGTCTTTCAGGATATCCAGGTAGAACCCACCCAGGTCTTCAGAACAGAAGCCCACTAACTTCTGCATCGCCAGGTGGAATTCGTAGCGATCATAATCGCCCAGAATTTCTGTTTGTAGTTTTTGCGTCAGCACTAAAGCATAGCGGTCTATCTCCAGCCATTCTTCGACCGGCAGCGTGTCCTTAGCGACGTCAAAATCAGCCAGGTTCGCCAGCAAGAAGCGTAGCGTGTTGCGGATGCGGCGGTAGCCCTCTGCCACACGCTTCAGGATTTCGTCTGAGATCGTCAACTCTCCCGAGTAATCAGTACTAGCAACCCACAGGCGCAGGATATCAGCGCCATAAGTGTCCATGACCTTTTGCGGCGCGACTACATTGCCCTTGGATTTGCTCATTTTGTGGCCGGAGCCATCCACCACGAAACCGTGCGTCAGCAGGGCATCGTAAGGCGCGCGGCCATCTATGGCACAGCCAGTCAGCAGGCTGGATTGGAACCAGCCTCTATGCTGGTCCGACCCTTCCAGATACAAGTCTGCCGGGAACTGCAAATCTGCACGTCGCTTCAATACCGCAGCATGGGTGGCGCCGGAATCAAACCAGACATCCAGGGTATCCGTTATTTTTTTGTATTGCCCAGCATCCGCGCCGGTATTGGCTTGCAGGAATGCCTCTCCATCCAGTGAAAACCAGGCCTCGATCCCTTGCTGCTCTACCAGAAGCGCCACCTTTTCCAGCAAAGCCAGCGTCTCGGGATGCGGTTCTCCGGTTTCCTTATGCACGAACAGCGGCATAGGCACGCCCCAGTTGCGCTGGCGCGACACGCACCAGTCCGGGCGGTTCTTGATCATGGCTTCCAAGCGTGCACGGCCCCAAGACGGGAAAAACCGGGTGTCATCAACCGCTTTATTGGCAGACTCCCGCAACGTGTGGCCGTTTGTACCCGCCTGATTCATGCCGATAAACCACTGATGTGTCGCGCGGAAAATCACCGGCGTTTTGTGGCGCCAGCAATGTGGATAGCTGTGGTTCAGGCGCGCCGAAGCCATGAGATTGCCGCGGGCTGCCAGTGTCTCAATCACCACTTTATTGGCATCCCAGATGCTCATGCCGGCAAATAGTGCTACACGCGAATAAAACTTGCCGTCATCGCCGACAGGGTTATCGACGGGCAGGTTGTAACGCATGCCCACCGCATAGTCATCGAGACCATGGGCAGGTGCTGTGTGGACCAAACCAGTGCCGGCCTCGGTTGTGACGTGGTCGCCCAGGATGACAGGCACTTGGCGAGCTTCAAAGGGGTGATACAGATTGAGATATTCGAGGTCAGAACCTTTGCAACTGGCAATGGCTAAAACGTCTTCCAGCTTGTAGCGAAGCACTGCACCCGACGCAAGCTCTTTTGCCAGAATCAACAGGCCTCTTGATGTTTGGATTAAGTCGTAAGTCAGTTCAGGATTTACCGCTACTGCCTGATTAGCAGGCAACGTCCATGGAGTTGTGGTCCAAATGACGGCATAAGCGTCTTCTTTGACTTCCACGCCAAACGCCTTGCTCAAGGCCGCGTTATCCACCACCTTGAAGCCAACATCAATCTCCGGGGAATTCTTGTCTTCGTATTCAACTTCAGCCTCAGCCAGTGCTGAACCGCAATCCACGCACCAATGCACGGGCTTGCTGCCCTGGTAGATGTAGCCGTTGTTATAGATGTCGCCCAAGGCACGCATGATGTCGGCCTCGGTCTGGTAATCCATGGTGCGGTAGGGATTATCCCAATCGCCTAATACGCCAAGACGGATAAAGTCCTTTTTCTGGCGCTCGATCTGCTCCGCGGCATAGGCACGGCAAAGCTCACGGAACTTTGCCGGGGCAATATTCTTGCCATGGTTTTTTTCTACCATGAGTTCTATTGGCAAGCCGTGGCAATCCCAGCCCGGCACATAGGGCGCATCAAAACCCGACAAGGTTTTGGATTTGACAATGATATCTTTCAGGATTTTATTGACCGCATGGCCGATATGAATATCGCCATTGGCATACGGCGGGCCATCGTGCAGGATGAATTTCTTCGCGCCTTGCCGCGCTGCGCGAATTTTCTGGTAAAGCTTTTTTTCCTGCCATTGCTTAAGCCACACTGGCTCGCGCTTGGCGAGATCGCCGCGCATGGGAAACGAAGTTTCAGGCAGGTTGAGCTTGTATTTTGCGTTGTTATCGTCGGTCATTGTGTATTCTTGAAATAATCCCGCGCCGCTGCTTCATCAGCGGCTATCCATTGCGTGAGCGTATCCAGATCGGCGAACTTCATCTCGTCACGGATTTTGTGTAAAAACTGTACCCGCACATGCTTGCCGTAAATGTCCTGGTCAAAATCGAACAAATGCACTTCCAGCGTAGGCTTGCCATTATGCTTCATCGTGGGCCTCACCCCGAGGCTGGCCACACCCGGCAGACCCTCATGTGCCAAACCTTCTAATTTTACCGCATAGACACCAAAAAGCGGCGACCTATCATGGCGCATATGCACGTTCGCCGTTGGATAACCCAGCTGCCTCCCCAACTTATCACCATGCACCACTTTGCCGCTGATGCTATAAGGCCGCCCCAGAAGCTTGGCTGCCTTATCCAGATTACCTGCGGCCATGGCACCTCGCACAGCGGTGCTGGAAACACGCACGCCCTCAAATTCCACCTGCGGCAGGCCGATACATTCAAAGCCATGGGCACAAAAATCAGCCACCGACCCTTTGCGCCCGGCGCCGAAGCGAAAATCTTCGCCGACCAATATCACCTGTGCTGCCAAGGAGTCGCGCAGAATTTCCTGCATGAACGCTTCTGCACTGACCCGCGCAAATATCTGATTAAAGTGACACACATAGACTTGCTCAATACCGGCTTCGGCAAATAACTCCAGCTTTTCACGCAAACTGGCGAGTCGGGCTGGAGCATGCCCACGCGCAAAAAATTCGCGCGGATGCGGCTCGAACGTCATGACTGTCGCTATCAGGCCGCGCGATTTTGCCGTCTCGACCAGGAGCTTTAATAGAGCCTGATGGCCTAAATGCATGCCATCAAAATTGCCAATCGCCAGCGCAACTGGGGACGCGGCAGGGTGATGAAAATGTCGGAATACTTGCATAGGATTAAACAGTCGTACGGTGCATGAAATCGTTAATGCGGATACCCATTAGCCATAAGGCAGCAAAGTATATCGCCGACCCGAGCAGCAGCAGGCCGGATAAATGTATCAACTTGGGCATCACGCTATAAGCCATCCAGATAGCATCGCTACCTGCTGCAAAATGTAAAGCCACCGCCATCGTAATGACAGCCACCGCCAGCTTGGTCATGAATAAAATCCAGCCAGCTTGCGGCTGATATATATTGGCTTTACGCAAATAGTAATAGAGCAACCCGGCATTGATACATGCCCCGAGGCCGATAGCGAGGGCCAGTCCCGCATGCTGGAACGGTTTGATAAACACCAGATTCATCAGTTGTGTGGAGAACAATGTGAACAAAGCGATTTTGACAGGGGTTTTGATGTTCTGGCGTGAATAAAATGCAGGTGCCAGTACTTTCACCAGTATCAGGCCCAGCAAGCCTAAACTATAGGCTATGAGGGCCTGACGCGTCATCTCGACATCGCGTGCATCAAACGCACCATAATGAAACAAGCCCGTTACCAAAGGTACAGACAACACAGCCAATGCTACCGCTGCCGGCAGCGCCAGGATAAAGGTCAGTCGCAAGCCCCAATCCAGCAATTTCGAGTACTCGCCATCGGCCTGGTCGGCAAAACTTTTCGAGAGGCTGGGTAACAGAATAGTACCCAGCGCCACACCCAATACACCGGTAGGAAACTCCATGAGTCTGTCGGCAAAGTAAAGCCAGGAAACGCTGCCTGAGGCCAGGAATGAGGCGAAAATGGTATTGATTAGCAATGATATTTGCGCGATGGAGACGCCAAATACCGCAGGTCCCATCAATTTTAAAATGCGCCAGACACCTTCATCCTTAAGATTGAGGCTATAGCGCGGGATCAAGCCTATCTTGAGCAAAAAGGGGACCTGGTAAAGCAATTGCAAAATACCGCCCGCAAACACCGCCCAGGCCAACACCTTAACGGAATTGTCAAAATAGGGAGCGACAAACAACACAGCCGTGATAAACGATACATTGAGCCAGACAGGCGTAAACGCCGGTACCGAGAAATTGCCGTAGGTATTGAGAACGCCACCCGCCAGCGATACCAAGGAAATAAAAAAGATATAAGGGAAGGTGATACGTAACAAATCGATCGTTAAATCAAATTTCGCCTGGTCTACCGCAAAACCGGGCGCACTGACCTGCACCACCCAAGGCGCAGCCAACATGCCAATAATGGTCAAGACCACCAGGAACAAGCCCAGCAATGTCGCCACATGGTTAATCAGCGCGTGCGTCTCGTCATAGCTGCGCTGTTTTTTATACTCTGCCAGGATGGGTACAAAAGCTTGCGAGAAGGCACCTTCAGCAGAAATCCGGCGCAACAGGTTGGGGATTTTAAAGGCGACAAAAAATGCATCGGTGTAGATACCTGCACCAAATACGCGTGCAATTAACGTATCCCGGACAAAGCCCAGAATGCGTGAAAGAAAAGTCATGCCTCCGACAGCAGCTAAGGCTTTCAGGAGATTCATTGCAGGCGCATCATTGAAAGTGGCGTTATTAGAATTAAAGTTAGAGCGGGATTTTACCATGTGTAGGCGGGTCATCCCGAGATATAACCCTTGGATATGCCTTGCAATTATCAAAAAAAATGGCTACTATACTTGGCTTCGTATTTTGATAACTAATTAGGGAAATCCATGGCTAATAGCGCACAGGCGAGAAAACGTGCCCGTCAGGCAGTTAAGCAGCGCGGACATAACGCGAGCTTGCGCTCGGCTCTGCGCACCGCGATCAAGAAGATCATCAAAGCGGTCGAAGCTGGCGACAAAGCTGCTGCACAAACCACCTACATCGAAAACGTAAGTGTGATTGATCGCATTGCAGATAAAGAAATCATACACAAGAACAAGGCTGCACGTCATAAGAGCCGCCTGAGTGCTTCAATTAAGGCAATGGCCTAAGTTTTAAGCCTCAGCAATTATAAAAAAGCCGAACTGATGTTCGGCTTTTTTATTGTCTATATAGCTATGTAATAGCCTTAGTTTCCGCCTATACCTAGCTCGCTACGCGCTTGTAGTGCGAGTGCAGCCACTGTTTCAACATCCCGCCCCAGCAAGGTGAAATGACCCATTTTGCGGCCTGCGCGCGCTTCATGCTTACCATACATGTGCAGCTTTAGCTCTGGATGAGCCAGGACTTTATCCCAGGGTGGCTCGCCACCCTTCCAGATGTCTCCCAGTATATTCACCATGACTGCATAGCTATGCATGCGCGGATCGCCCAGAGGCAGACCAGCAAGCGCACGCACTTGCTGTTCGAACTGGTTGGTAGCACAGGCATCAATCGTATAGTGTCCTGAGTTATGCGGGCGAGGCGCCATCTCATTTACCAGCAACTTACCGTTACTGACAAAGAATTCGACGGCTAACACACCTACATAATCAAGTTTTTCCGCTATGTCCATTGCCAGCCCATGCACCTCATCGTGTACCGCAGCTGGTGCTCGGGCAGGAATGATGCTGATATCCAGGATGCCGTGCAGGTGACTATTCTCGGCCGTGGGGAAAGAGGCAATATTGCCTCCCGCATCTCGCGCCAAAATCACGGAAACCTCGTAATCGAGAGTTAACATCTGCTCCAATACACAAACTTCTCCGCCAAACCGTGAAAATGCCGCTAGCGCTTCTGCATGATTGGCAACACGTGACTGACCTTTTCCGTCATAACCGAAGCGCGATACTTTAAGTATGGCCGGGTAAAGCTCGCTGTCATCCTGCGGAAGATCCTGTTCTGTTTTTATTACCTCATACGGAGCAACCGGCAAGCCGGCATCACGGAAAAAGGTTTTTTCATACACGCGGTTTTGTGCCACCGATACGGCCTGCGCACTGGGCCGGACGACAAGCGTTTGTGCCAGAAACTCCAGCGTCGCTGCAGGAACATTTTCAAATTCTGTTGTGACGGCCTGGCAACTTTGCGCCAGCGTTTCTAACGCAGCTTGGTCGTCATATGCTGCACATAAATGCACATCCGCAATTTTCCCTGCCGGACTTTTCTTATCTGGATCTAGCACTGTGACGCGATAACCCATTTCATGGGCGGCAATCACAAATAAACGGCCCAATTGACCACCACCCAACATGCCCAGCATTGCTGGGGGCAGGATTACAGAAGAAGAGTTTGTCTGATGATTACTCAAGGCTGCTCCATTTGAACAAAGCTGGTTAAATTAAAGCTGGAAAATCAAGGCTGATCTGAAAGCTGCATAGCCAGGACTTTTTCAGTCTGCGCTGCACGAAACTTGGCAAGCTGTGATGCCAGCGCAGCATCACTTGTTGCCAGGAGAGATACCGCGAAAAGACCGGCATTGGCAGCACCCGCTTCGCCAATAGCAAAAGTGGCGACAGGAATACCTTTGGGCATTTGCACAATAGACAGTAAAGAATCCTGGCCTTGCAAATGTTTGGAAGGTACAGGCACACCCAGTACAGGCAAGGTGGTTTTGGCGGCAACCATGCCGGGCAGATGTGCAGCACCGCCGGCGCCGGCGATAATAATCTTGAAACCACGAGCAGTTGCCTGCTCAGAAAACTCGAACATCAAATCCGGTGTGCGATGCGCGGAAACCACGCGCGCCTCGTATTCAACACCGAAATCCGCCAGCATTTGTGCAGCGGCACGCATTACAGGCCAATCACTGTCTGAGCCCATGATAATGGCTACCAAAGGGTTATTTTTAGACATTATTCCTCCGCTTTCTAAAGGAGAATGAGATTATCCCGATGGATAAGCTCTGCTTCATCGACATAGCCAAGAATATGCACGATTTCACTACTGGGTTTACGCAAAATACGGGCCGTTTCTGCTGCAGTATAATTAACCAAGCCGCGCGCAATTTCTTTACCCATTGAGTCCATGCAGGCCACGACCTCGCCGCGATCAAAGCTCCCCTCGACCGCAACCACACCGATAGGCAGCAAGCTTTTGCCATCGTTACGCAAGGCTTGCACTGCGCCATCATCCAATATGACGCGGCCACCCAAGCGCAGATGATCTGCCAGCCATTGTTTTTTGGCGACCGTTTTAATTTGCTCGGCACGCAAATGCGTTCCCACAACCTCGCCTGCAGCGAGCCGTACCAGCACATCTTTTTCGTGCCCCGAGGCTATCACGGTATGCGCGCCACTGCGTGCGGCACGCTTGGCGGCTAGAATTTTGGTCAACATGCCGCCGCTACCAATCGCGCTGCCAGCTCCGCCCGCCATTTTTTCCAGCTCGGCATTGCCTGCGACCGCATGCTGGATAAACTGGGCCTCCGGATTTTTACGCGGGTCAGCAGAATACAAGCCAGGCTGATCCGTCAGGATAACCAGCACATCCGCTTCGATCAAATTCGCTACTAGCGAGCCCAATGTATCGTTATCACCAAAACGAATTTCATCGGTAACGACCGTATCGTTTTCGTTGATGATAGGAATAACATTCAAATCCAGCAAAGTGCGCAAAGTACTACGCGCATTCAGATAGCGTTTACGGTCGGCCAGATCATCATGCGTAAGCAGTACTTGTGCCGTATGCAAGCCGTGCCGGCTAAAACAGGATTCATACATCTGTACCAGACCCATCTGACCCACTGCCGCAGCCGCTTGCAACTCATTGACCACCGTCGGACGTTTTTTCCAGCCCAGGCGTTGCATGCCTTCAGCCACGGCGCCACTCGACACCAGCACCACTTGTTTGCCCTGTTTAACCAAGCGGGCAATCTGGTCAGCCCAAGCTGCAATGGCCGCCCGATCCAAACCTTGGCCGCTATTGGTAACCAGGCTGGAACCGACCTTAACAACTAGGCATTTGGCATTAAGCAGCAGGGAGTTCATGGTCGTGTTCAGGCTTTTGAGTCTCTTGTTCTTTTACTGTTTCCAAATGTTCCATGATGGCGTAGGTCAGCTCGCAGCAACCGGCACCGCTGATTGCCGAAATCGCAAAACATCTGCCTTTCCAGCCGAACTCTTGCACAAAGCGATCCACATGCGCCTGCGGATCAGACAGCATATCTACCTTGTTCAGCACCAGCCAACGTGGCTTGTTATAGAGTTCTTCATCGTATTTCCTCAACTCCTCAACAATAGCGCGCGCTTCTTTTACCGGGTCTACACCATCGTCAAAAGGAGCGATATCGACCAGATGCAGCAACAAGCTAGTACGCGACAGATGCCGTAGAAACTGGTGCCCCAAGCCCGCGCCTTCTGCGGCACCCTCAATCAAACCTGGCACGTCAGCAATGACAAAGCTGCGGTTGGTATCCACTCGCACTACACCCAAATTGGGATGCAGCGTCGTAAAAGGGTAATCCGCCACTTTGGGCTTTGCTGCCGATACCGAGCGGATAAAAGTGGATTTTCCGGCGTTAGGCATGCCGAGCAAGCCAACGTCAGCTAATACCTTCAATTCAAGATAAAGCTCAAATTCCTCGCCTTGTTCGCCTTTGGTACATTGGCGCGGCGCACGATTAACACTGGATTTGAAATGAATGTTGCCCAAGCCGCCTTTACCAGCTTTAGCCAGCAAAGCCTTTTGGCCGTGCTCAGCCAGGTCGGCTATGACTTGCTCACTCGCCTTATCGCTGATCACGGTACCGACTGGCACGCGCAATATCATATCTTCACCTTGCGCGCCATAGCAACCAGCGCTGCGCCCATTCTCGCCACGCTGGCCGCGAAACACGCGAGTATAGCGATAATCCACCAAGGTATTGATATTGCGGTCCGCAATCGCAAAGACCGATCCACCTCGACCGCCATCCCCGCCGCTAGGACCACCCAGCGGCTCATACTTCTCTCGACGGAACGTGGCAATGCCGTTGCCACCGTCTCCGGCGTAAACTTTAATGGTCGCTTCGTCGATAAATTTCATAATGAGAATAGCTGAGCCTGTAAGTATTGCAAAATGATAGCGCCTGAAACAAAAAAGCCCTACCAGTCTGATAGGGCTTTTAAAAACTGCATGTCACGACTTAAGCTGGAATAATGTTGACCAGCTTGCGACGCAAAGCGCCTTTTACCGTGAATGTAACTTTGCCATCGACCTTAGCGAATAGCGTGTGATCCTTACCCATGCCGACATTTTCGCCTGCATGCATACGGGTACCGCGCTGACGCACGATAATGCTACCAGCTGAAATCAATTGCTCGCCGAAGGCTTTAACACCTAATCGTTGCGAGTGTGAATCACGACCGTTGCGGGAACTCCCGCCTGCTTTTTTGTGTGCCATTTTTTATCCCTTACTCTGCAGCTTGAGCTTTAGCAGCTTTTGCTGGCTTGGTTGCACTGGCGGCAAAATCGCCAATTTGGATTTCAGTATAGTCCTGGCGATGGCCTTGCGTCTTACGATAGTGTTTACGACGACGGAATTTAAAGATCATCACTTTATCGCCACGGCCATGTGAAAGCACCTTGGCTTGCACACTAGCACCTGCAATTAATGGAGCACCGATAGTGACATTGTCCCCATCTGCCAGCATTAATACTTGATCAATGGTGACGTCGCTGCCGACTTCGCCAAGCAATTTTTCTACTTTTAATCTTTCGCCGGGGATTACTCGGTACTGCTTGCCGCCGGTCTTGATAACTGCATACATGATTAAGCCTCGTTCGCCACGCATTTCAAATGAACCGCATATTATACGGAAAACTCTTACTAAAGCAAACTGCAAACAGCAAAGCCAAAACCTGCAGCTTCAATAGCCTGCAACTAGCTATTATAGATAAGGCCCGATGAAATATGAACTTTCTTAGGTTCTCGGCGTCTGAGG
>JBDTOX010000041.1:0-3435 GCA_039933015.1 Methylophilaceae bacterium | reverse complement strand
CGAGGCGCGTGCTGTAGTCGATATTTTGGCGAGCTTCGGCCTCAAACGTGGTGAACATGGCTTACGGCTGATCATGATGTGCGAGGTCCCATCCAACGCTTTGCTAGCCGAGGAGTTCCTGCAATATTTTGACGGCTTCTCGATTGGCTCTAACGATTTGACCCAATTAACCCTAGGGATGGACCGCGACTCTGGCCTTCTGGCTCATGGCTTTGATGAGCGTGACCCTGCAGTCAAAGTGTTGCTACGCATGGCTATTACCACTGCTAACCGACTCAATAAATATATCGGCATCTGCGGCCAAGGGCCTTCAGACCATCCAGACTTTGCCGAATGGCTGGTAAAGGAAGGTATTCAATCAGTTTCGCTCAATCCGGATACCGTCATCAATACCTGGAAAAACCTGACGAAGAACAAAGCACTTAAGTAATTTTTAGAAAGCATCCATGCATCAGCGTACAGCCTTCTTTATCTCGGATGGCACCGGGATTACTGCCCAGTCGCTCGGACAACTGCTCGCGCACTTTCCGGAAACAACTTTCCGCCAGGTGCGGCTGCCATTTACCGATTCGGTAGATAAGGTAAAAGCTGCCGTTCAGCAGATTGACAAAGCCTATGGTGAAGATGGTGCGCGGCCAGTAGTGGTCATGTCACTGGGTAACAGGGACCTGCGAGTGCTGATGAAGGAAACCGCTGCATTTTCTATTGATCTGTTCGCTTCTTTTATTGATCCCCTCGGGATTGAGTTGCAGCAAGAGCCACTGACAAGGGCTAGCATTGCTCACAGTGTGATGGGGCATAGCTACCATGAGCGTATAGAGGCTATTGGTTTTGCGCTTGCCCACGATGATGGCATGACTAATTTTGGCCTGGATGCAGCGCATGTGATCCTGATTGGTGTTTCCCGCTGCGGCAAAACACCCACCAGCCTCTATCTTGCGATGCAGTTCGGCATCAAAGCTGCCAACTATCCGCTGATTCCAGAGGATTTTGAACGTGGGTCGTTACCGGAAGTATTGGGGAGTTATCCAGAAAAGGTTTTTGGCCTGACCATCAGCCCGGAAAGATTACACTCCGTGCGCAGCGAGCGTCGCCCTGATAGCTTCTACGCTTCACTGGATAATTGTAGTGACGAGATACGCAAAGCCGAGATGTTAATGCGCGAGGCCGGTATACCTTGGATTGATTCCACCAGTCGCTCTATTGAAGAGCTTTCCACTACCATCCTGGAACAAGTCAAGCTTCCCGTTGAGTAGCCAGAACCCTGAAAAAATGAAGTAAGTCCTTTAGCAAGCTCTGAATAAGTTCGTCATTCCGGAGCGCCGCCCACTAAAGTTTCTTCAACCAGATTTTTCAGCCAAACCGGTAATGCTTTCGTAATGGCTTACGCACGTCCCAAGTGCAAGACATGCCGGCAGGAAAAGTCACCAAGTCACCTGCACCAAAGCTGACCGGAGCGCCTCCCTTAGGCGTAACCACTACTTCACCTTCAAGCACGTAAGCAATTTCGCGGTCGCTATATGACCAGGGAAACACCGAGACCTCCTTCGTCCAGGTTGACCAGTCGGTCACGCCCAGCTCTTTCAGGCGTGCCTCACTGGGGGTATGTTCTACTATGATCTGACTCATGATGTAATCCTTTCATTAAAGAATCTCTGCAAAAGGGGTGTTTATGGTAAAACGTTTTAATCCCATCTTCCAGTCCTGACAGACTACTTTAGCCGGTAATTATTGACGTGTATTCCTGACAGCGTTACTTTTAGGACCATCCCCTGCCCCATCCATAAAATCATGAGCAAAAAAAGTATCTGGTCCCAACTGGTTCAACCTGAAAAAACTTCCGGCGAGAATTTCCAAAGCCTTGCCAGCAGTGTCGAGCGCGCTTCCACGGTTATATTCCCTGATGTAAAAAGCCTACGCAACCGTAACTGGCGCGATAAAAGCCAATATACCTACGGCTTGCTTGGCACGCCGACAATCAGGCGACTGGAGCGTAAATTAGCACTTATTGAAGGTGGAGAAAGTTGTGTTTTGCTGCCCTCTGGTTTGGCAGCTATCAGCTTAACCCTGCTTGCTCTGCTACGCAGCGGGGACCGCGTTCTTCTGCCGACCAATATCTATGAGCCTGCAATAGAGATGGCGCAGTTCCTGGCTAGGAGTTACGGTATCGATTTGGCTTTTTACGACCCGCTCCAACCGCAGATGTTGGAGATATCCAGCAATACCCGCTTGCTGTGGGTGGAAACACCGGGTTCCGTGTCTATGGAGGTCGCTGATTTGTCGGCTTTGGCAGCAATTGCACACGAGCATGGGGCTTTAGTTGCGGTGGACGCTACATGGGCTGCAGGCATCGCCCTGCCAGTGTTTGAGTTGGGCGCGGATATCTCCATTCAGGCTTTGACCAAATACCAGTCGGGCGCCAGCGACGTCATGATGGGCAGCATCGTTACCCGTAACATCACGCTTGGCCAGCGCTTGCACGAAGCGCATGTACGCCTGGGCATGGGCGTAAGCCCTGAGGATTGCAATCTTATCCTGCGTAGCCTGCCGCATTACAAGCTGCGTTATGAAGCGCAAGATATAGCTGCGCGCAAGATTGCATTATGGCTAAGTGAACATCCTGCAATCGCGCAAGTGCTTCATCCTGCATTCCCAGGCTCGCCAGGCCATGAAATCTGGCGCAGGGATTTTTCCGGAGCAGCGAGTCTCTTCTCAGTCATTTTCCAGCCGGAAATATCGCAGGCACAAATAGATGTGTGCCTGGATACTCTGCAATTGTTCCGGCTCGGCTATAGCTGGGGTGGCAGTGTCAGCCTGGCCGTGCCATTTGATATGAGCCGGCGCCCTGATTACCCTTATCCGGGAAAATTGGTACGTTTTTATGTGGGGTTAGAGGAGCCGCAAGACTTGATCAATGACCTGAACCAGGCTTTATCAACAGTAAAGGTAGGATAAAGGAGTACATCATGCCTGCAGCAAAATGGAATGGTAAAACGATTGCCGAGAGCGATAGATTCGAGCTGGTAGAGGGGAATGTCTATTTCCCGCAGTCTGCTTTAAATCCGGAGTTTTTTAGTGAAAGCAGCCACACCAGCACGTGCCCATGGAAGGGTGTAGCCTCTTATTTTGATATCCATGTGGATGGAAAAATTAATCCGAATGCCGCCTGGTATTACCCTGATCCCAAAGAAGCAGCGGCTAATATCAAAGACCATGTGGCCTTTTGGAAAGGTGTAGAGATTATCAAATGACCATTACTTAAACTAATACTTATAAAGTATTAGTTATTATATTGATTTAAATAAAAATATACCAAAATTAGATTCCTGCTGATCTGTCCATACATGTTCGAATCGCCAGCCACACTCATGCGCAAATAACTCGAAATCCGTACGGGAATATTTGTAACAGTTTTCAGTGTGTATGGTCTCGCCC
>JBDTOX010000040.1:0-2054 GCA_039933015.1 Methylophilaceae bacterium | reverse complement strand
ACTCCTTCTGTTGCGGCGCAGGTGGTGGGCGTATTTGGATTCCCGATCCTGTCGGTACCGAGAAGCCTTCGCAAAACCGTATGAAAGAGGCCGCAGTCATCGAAGGGCTGGAAGTGTTTGTTGTTTCCTGTCCTAAAGATCTGACCATGTTTGAAGATGCGTTGAAAACTTCGGGTTACGAAGGCAAGTTCGTGGTGCGCGAACTGATCGAGCTGATTGATGAGTGCATGGAATACGCGGCCGTAGAGGAAGCTCCTGTAGCGGCCTGATTTGATGGCACCTAAAACGGCGGCAGATTTGGTGGGGAGGGTCGTGCAGACCGGTGATCCCTACTGTGCCGCCGCCGTATACAGCATGGCGAGTAGCGAACAATGCAAGGTTCTGGAAGCCGTGATGTTCGGCAAGCGGCGCGATGCATTGATGCTAGCACGCTGGGAGCATACCCCGGCCGCGGTGTTGCAGGCGCTCTCCAGTGGTAGTGATGCAGGCGTGGAGGTGCGATTGGACAAAAATCCTGGCACGCCATCTCAGGCTTTGTCCCAGCTCTATGCTGGGGGGCATAATATTGGCGGGCGGAATGCTGTATTGACAGTACTGATTGCGCAGCATCAGCACACGCCGTTAGGTGTGCTGGAAAGAATTGTGCAGTTTGATAGCGATATGGAATGTCTCAAGGCGGTCAGTAAAAACCCTGCTGCAAATGGACATGTGTTGAAGATGCTGGTTGATCGTATGCCCGGGGTTTTTGATAGGAATGTGGTAGCTAATCCATCCACGCCAGCAGCATTGCTCGAGCAGATTTATGCGGGAAGTGATGCCTATGTGCGCGCTGCGGCTATTGCTCACGCTAACTGCCCGCAATCCTTGATAGAACTCGCAGTCAGCGATGATGACGTGTTGGTGCTACGGCAGTTGGCACGCGATAAGCGTCTGGATAAAGATATGCTTATGAGATTGGCTAACAATCCTGATGCGGCCGTGAGGTGCGGAGTGGCTTCCAATCCGGCTTCGCCCAAGGCGCTGATCAGGCAGTTGCTGAATGATAAGGCCTGCTCGGTCAGGCGTGCAGTGGCGGCAAGAGCCGATTTGACAGTCGCCAGTATCAAGCACTTGATGAACGATACAGACCGTTGGGTACGCCAATGGCTGGGACGTAATCCGGTGGTGTCGCGCAAGGTGATGGAAACGCTTGCAACAGACCCGGAAATAGATGTCAGGCGTGCGGTGGCAAGAAACCCCCGCTGCCCGGCCAGGCTGCTGGAAGCGCTAGGGCAGGATGGGAATGCCTGGGTGCGCTCTGCTGTGGCCTATCAGAGCAATGCGCCTACGCGTTTGATGTTAGCGCTCGCGGAAGATATAGATATTGATGTGTTGAGTGGAGTCGCCGCCAATCTGCATACGCCGCAGGCAATTATGCAAAAGCTGGCGGCGTCGCCAGAAGCAGATGTGCGACGCGGTGTCATACTGAATCGCAAGGCAAGTCGCGCGACTTTGCTGCCGCTACTGGAGGACCCGTACTACCTGCACCGATTGCTGCTGGCTGGCAGTACGAAACTGAAAGAGGCGGATAAATGGCAGTTATGTGAAGATCCAGATTCCATGGTGCGATTTGCGGCATTCAGGTGGTTTGCTGGCAAGCTGGGCAAAGAGGTTACACAGTAACCAAAGTACGAAGTAACCATAGTACGAAGTCATTAGGAGAAAGAAAGCATGAAGATATTGGTAGCAGTAAAGCAGGTAGCAGCATTGGACGAGGATTTTGAAATCCGCTCTGATGAAAAAGATGTAGATGAGGATTTTCTGCTGTATGACCTTAATGAGTGGGATGATTTTTCGCTCGAAGAGGCTATGAAAATCAAGGAATCTAGCGATGTTGAAGTGGAAGTCGTTGTGGTTTCCGTGGGTCCGGATCGCGTAGATGAAAGCCTGCGCAAATGCCTGGCCAAAGGCGCTGACCGCGCAATAAGAGTCTGGGACGACGCCATTGAAGGCTCGGATGCTATTGCCATCGCTCGCGTATTGGCTGCTGTTGTGAAAAAAGAGGCACCCGACAT
>JBDTOX010000039.1:0-15943 GCA_039933015.1 Methylophilaceae bacterium | reverse complement strand
TGAAACTTTGGCAACATCTGTAATTAAGCTGATAAACCGCTGTGGAAACCTTAGGCTAGAGTATGAGATTGCATAATAATGTGCTCATCCAAATACTCATGATGCGGGTGCGTCCGCGATAACCGATGCCAGCCAAGGTGATGGGCCCATAGGTAAAACTTAAGCCCCATCGCCAGCAATAATTCAAAGACTTACATTTTCAATGCATGCAAGCCTGTTGTTTTTTGTCTGCAACTTGCCCTGATGCCAACTAGCCCTTGGCATGGGTGCCGTCGCACACAGGCCGACTGCCACTCTGCTTACACCCGCAGAAATACACAGTTTCATCATCTTCAGCCACATACTTTATCGGGGTAATATCAGTGTCAGCATGCGAACCATCACAAAAAGGCTGGGACTTGCTGCGCCCACAAGCACACCAGTAGTAACTTTTGCCTTTTTCCACTTCCACCGGAAAAGGCCCGTTGGCTGCTCTCACAGGTAGTGTCATGGTCTGCTCCCAAGTTAGGTGCGTATGAAAAACCATACACGTTCAGTCTAGGCTTAGTAATTAGCTATCTCAAGTAAATGCCAATAACAGAAAACAGCCCGGGAATAACTTACTTCCCTGATATTGCTTGATACATTACTTGGGCTCGAAACTCAGCGATGCCGAGTTAATACAGTAACGTAGTCCTGTTGGCGGCGGCCCATCGGGAAATACGTGGCCCAGGTGTGCGTCGCAGACATTACATAGCACTTCGATGCGCCTCATCCCCAAGGAAACATCCCTCTCCTCACGCACATTATCCGGATTTAACGGCTTGAAATAGCTTGGCCAGCCGCAGCCTGCATTGAACTTGGCATCTGATTCAAACAAAGGCGTGCCGCAACATACACAGGTATATATGCCATGCTGATCGTGGCTTACATACTCGCCAGTACCGGGGCGCTCGGTGGCAGCATGGCGGGTTACCTCATACTGAATGGGGGATAGCTGTGATCGCCACTCTGCATCTGACTTGATGACTTTTTTCATGATGACTCCCGGTTCCACTGCAATTATTTTAATTGGGCATTATTCCATAATAATTAGTTTCATCAGGTTTCAGATACCACACTGCTTCTCCTTCGTCTAAAATACCCCAACCCCGCCGCCATATGCAATCATGTGCCCACTAATCAAATGAGAAGCTAGATCATGAAAAAGCTACAGGTAACAATAAACGCTGAACTGGAAATACCCGACAACTGGGACCTTGTAGACCATGAAGATGGAATTAAGGTACTGGATATTAAAGAAGGAAAATTCATAGACTTTGACCTATTACCCATGGTTTCTTCATCACTTGAAGAGGATGCCATATGGAATAGCGCGCCAGCCAAACTGGATAACCAGATCATGGATATGGT
The DNA here is from genome assembly GCA_039933015.1 of Methylophilaceae bacterium. Taxonomy (GTDB): domain Bacteria; phylum Pseudomonadota; class Gammaproteobacteria; order Burkholderiales; family Methylophilaceae; genus JBDTOX01. Next base: position 14,551 of record JBDTOX010000039.1, on the reverse strand, counting down.
CCGGGCAATCGAAACCAAACTGGCGTTAGTATTGAATTAAGGGAAATCCAGGAGGTATCTATGGCCGTAAGTATTTCCACCGTTGCAAATGCCATTCAACTGGCTGTAGCTCCAGTTTTTCTGCTCACCGGCATTGGTGCTGTCCTCGCCGTCATGGCGACGCGCCTGGCCCGGGTAGTGGATCGCTACAGGGCGCTCGGCGAATTAAATGTATCTGAAACGAATAAAGAAATGGCATTACTGTCGCGCAGAGCGCGCTGGGTTCACTGGGCAATTAGCCTGAGCACGGTTTCAGCCTTGTTCGTGTGTATTGTGATTGCGGCCCTGTTCATCGGCTCTGAAATTGGCCTGGACCCATCGCGTATAGTGTCGCTGCTGTTCATCACGGCAATGCTGACGCTGATTATGGGATTGCTGTGCTTTCTCCGCGAAATCCATCTCTCAACAGGGGTAATAGAAAACCGGCGAAACAGCAGGTAGACACTGCCCTCGTTTATTTCCCGGGCTATGGTATTTCTTGACGATGGCGAAGATATTGAAATTACCGCTAGGAGCGCATTATGAAACAATTGATTCTTGCCTTGGCAATCGCAATCCCTTGCATGGGCATAGCCTATGCCGAATCCCCTGAAGAAAAGTCACAAGCCTGTAACGCCGAAGCTGCGAGCAAATCATTGAAAGACCCAGAGCACCGGGATTATGTGCGGGAGTGCGTCTCGCATACCAGGGATGTCCCCTCCCTGGAAAACAAAATGAAAATGTGCAATACAAATGCTGACACCAAGACATTGCAAGATGACGAACGCACGGCATTCATAAAAGACTGCATGTCCATGTAGCCGACTAAGCAGACCAGCGGATAATGCGCTAACTTTTGGACTGTGTCGGCTTGGGGAGTTTGTCCTGTTCAGCAGCGCGCCACAGATACCACGCAGCTGTCGAGCGATATGGACTCCAGGCTTTGCCAATTTCCGCTAGCGCCTTGGGTGTGGGCTGGGCATCGAGGGATTTGAACACACGCCAGCCTTCACGTACGCCAAAATCATCCACAGGCAGGATATCCGGCCGTCCCAGCGTGAACATGAGCAACATCTCTACCGTCCAGCGCCCTACGCCACGCAAAGTTATAAGACGAACAATCAGCTCCTCATACGACAACATGCCGGCATCCTGCAATGTTGGCACCACGCCATTCTGCGCCCCAACTGCGATACCCTGGATAGTGATGACCTTGGAGGCTGAGAAGCCGCAAGCCCGCATTGCGGCTTCTTCTGTCGCCAGAATATCTATCGGCAGCGGGAACGGCTTGCCCGGATAGAGCGCAAGAAAACGTCCAAGGATGGCTTCTGCCGCCCGGCCATGTAGTTGCTGATAGGCAATAGCGCGAACCAGGGCCTCATAAGGCTGGCGCTGGGGTTTAAGGGCCAGCGTGCAAGGACCGATACGCGCAATCAGCGCATCCCAGTCCGGATCAGATGCTGCCAAATGAGCTGTCGCTGCGCAAAAAAATTGATGCGATGTTGATTGCTTAGCCCCGCTCATGCGGCAGCTTCGCGGTCAAGCAAGAAGCGCTTCCCGCCCGTCGAGTAAAGCTGCAAGGCTGTTCTGGGAGCGTTTTTCATTTCGGCCAATATCATAAGGCTGATCCTTTTGAATTTATCCCAATAGTAAATTTGTATCACATTAGTTCACCTTATGATAAAGAACGCAACATGATAAAGAACGCAACGTTTGCTGGCACCCTGAGTTTTGCTTTTGCATCCGACGCGTTGATATAACAGTCCCAGCGTGCCATGTTTATATGCTTTGCATATTGCATTGGCCCGCCTGAAAATGCGGCCTTGGGCAGTTAAGCACATTCTGATGTGTGATAACATCCTAAGACCTCATAATAAGTTTGGGGCTAAGCTACTTCAGCCCCATAAATTTTGAACCCATCATGAAAATAGTAATTATTGGCGGAGTAGCCGCCGGGATGTCCACAGCAGCGCGAGCTCGCAGACTAAGCGAAAAAGCCGAGATCGTGGTACTGGAGCGCAGCCAATACGTTTCCTTTGCCAATTGCGGGCTGCCTTACCACATCGGTGGCGACATTAAAGAACGCGACCAATTGTTGCTACAAACCCCACAAACCTTGGCAGAAACCCTGAACCTGGACGTTCGCACGGGACACGAAGTTATTGCAGTTGATCGCGGTGATCAATCCATCACAGTCAGGGAGTTAACTACTGGCAGGGAATACATTGAGCCTTATGACAAGTTAGTACTTTGCCCTGGTGCCAACCCGGTCCGGCCAAATCTGCCAGGCATCGAGCATCCGCGCATCTTCACTCTACGCAATATCGAAGATATGGATGTCATCAAAACGGTCGTCGATCAAGGCATCAAGCAAGCCGTCGTCATAGGCGGTGGCTATATTGGCGTTGAGATGGCTGAGAATTTACGTCACCGTGGCTTGGGTGTTACCTTGGTTGAGTTCGCCGAGCAAATCATGCCGCCCCTTGACCAAGAGATGGCGCGCGACCTGCAATACCATCTGGAATATCACGGAGTACATTTAAGGCTCGGAACCGCTGCTGCTGCCTTTGCCGATGCGGAAGGCAACGTTGCTGTTACCTTGCAAGACGGCACGAAATTGCTAGCTGACCTTGTCCTGCTCGCTGTGGGCGTACGCCCGGATACCAGCTTGGCGCAAGGGGCGGGCCTTGCCCTCGGCCCTCGCGCGGGCATTCAAGTCAATGCACAGATGCAGACCTCTGATTCCAACATCTACGCCGCTGGAGATGCGGTTGAAGTCACGGATACCATTACCGGTGACTCCGCGCTGATTGCACTGGCCGGTCCAGCCAATCGACAGGGACGCATTGTTGCTGACCATATTTTTGGTCGAGATAGCGCCTATACTTCGACGCAAGGCACGGCGATTGTCAAAGTCTTCGAAATGACCGGTGGCGGCACAGGAGCCTCAGAAAAGACCCTCAAGCGCAAGGGGATGCCTTACCACAAGATATATATCCATCCATCTGGACATGCAAGCTATTATCCTGGCACGACATCGATGCACATCAAGCTCCTGTTCGCGCCGCAGGATGGGAAAATTCTGGGTGCGCAGATAGTTGGGTACGATGGCGTGGATAAACGTATTGACATATTTGCTACGGCTATCCGCGCTGGCATGACGGTTTACGATCTGGAACAACTTGAATTAGCCTATGCCCCGCCCTACGGTTCGGCGAAAGATCCGGTCAATATGGCCGGATTTGTGGCAGCCAACTTGCTGAAAGGTGACAGCGACTTCTGGTATGCGGAGGATTATCCTGCCACCACAGAAGGTAGCATAGTCATTGATGTGCGCGGCGCTACTGAATATCAGGCCTGGCATCTGCCGAATGCAATCAATATCCCGTTGGGCCAATTGCGCAGCCAGCTTGCTTCGCTACCACAGGACAAACCAATCCTCTTGTACTGTCGTGTTGGATTCCGCAGCTATCTCGCCTACCGTCTACTGGTGCAGTCAGGTTTCCATCAAGTAAAAGCTTTGGCTGGAGGCTCCAAGACCTTCTGCAGTTACCATCGCACTCCGCTTTGTACCGGCAGGCCGGGGATTCCCTTTGTTCCACATGCAGAAGAAAAACTGGCGGAGCAAGCGGTAAAGTCTGGCTGCGCATAGTTAAAAATGATGAGCCCCCTGCTGGCATCCACATTGTGTTTTAACGGAATACGAAATGAGCAAAATCCGTCTCGCGTTTTGAAGAAAATCATGCCTCGCATGCAGATGATTAATCCTGCCAGGCAATAATGCGGACGCTTGGCTAGCCCGCTTTATAGGGCGCCCGTTCTTCCAGTTCGTTATGGTATGCGCCCATGCCTCTGGCCTCATGTTCGACAAATTTTTTGATAGCGGCCGCAAACTCCGGATGGGCAATTTTGTGAAAAGAGCGTGTCACTCTTGGAAGAAAACCTCTTGCCAGCTTGTGTTCGCCCTGCGCGCCGCCTTCAAAATAACGTATGCCTTGCGCAATACAGAACTCTTGCGCCTGGTAATAGCAAAGCTCGAAGTGCAAGCCCGGCACATAGCGCGTGGCACCCCAATAGCGACCATACAAAGTGCTATCGCCAAATAAATTGAATGCGGCTGCAATCGGCTCTCCTGCTTGTTCCGCAATAATCAGCAGCGTATTTTGCGGCAGGCGCTCGCCGAGTGCATAAAAAAACTCACGCGTTAGATAGGGCGTAGAGCGATGCTCACGATAGGTATTTTCATAACAGCGGAAGAAAAAATCCCAGTCTGCCCGGCGGATGTCGTTACCTGTCAATTTCCTGCTGTGTATATCAGCCGCTACAATTTTTTTGCGCTCTTGCCGAATTTTTTTACGCTTGTCATGGGCAAGCTGGCTCAAAAAATCCTCGAAATCGCGAAAATCCTCATTTTCCCAGCGGAACTGCACACCGCACCGCTCCATCCAGCCTGACGCTTGCAACACCCGGGCTGCGGACTCATCCGGGAAAAGAATATGCGCTGAAGAAAGCCCATGCCGCACCATTTGCTCGCCTAATACCTGTGCCAGCAAAGCTTGAATCCCTGCATCTTTGCTAAGTAAACGGGCACCCGTAATAGGTGTAAACGGGACAGCAGCGAGCAACTTGGGATAATAGGCCAGGCCATTACGTTCAAATGCCTCCGCCCATGCCCAGTCAAACACATATTCGCCGTAAGAATGGCCTTTGAGATAAAGCGGCACAGCGCCCACCAGCTTGCCTGCGCTGCGCACCACCAGCGGGTAAGGCTGCCAGCCAGTGCCGGCACCCACACAACCGGTTGCTTCCAGCGCGCTCAGGAAAGCGTGGCTGAGAATGGGCGAGCCGTCAGTCAGCGCATCCCATTCCTGGGCATTAACTTGGCTAACGCCCGTGATTATTTCCACCTCAATACTCATGCTCAATATTTGCGCTCAACATTCATGATGGTGCGGCTGATAACCAGATGTAAGACCTGGATTGTGGCCTAATATTAGCGCGAGACGTGCAATGTGTCAGAAAATGCGGTGTTCGGAGCGAAGCGGGAACTTGCTAGAAAAAACAGCTGCTGAAAGATAAATATCCCAGAGTGTACGTTTACGATGGCTCGCCAGGTCTTTATTTTTTACGTTTAGCTGGCTCAGCCTCTTGTAGCATTTCAGCTGTGGTAGTTGCTGCGCGCTGATGCTCAACAGCTCGCGCTTGTGCAGCTTCGAGTTCATTAAGTGTGATTACACCATCATTATTGAGGTCCACCTGACTGAAATGGCGTGCAATCTGCGGCATGGTTTCAAAGGCTTCCTCACGGGAAATTGAACCATCATTGTCCTTATCTGAGTTGAGAAACCGCTCCTGAAGTCGCCTATGCATGACGCGACGCCGCTCTTCTATCAGCACATGGGCTGGATGATCAACTGTGCGGGAGTATTCTTCAAGATCGCGATGCAGACGCATGCGGTCCTCTAAGCCGATATTGCCATCTAGTGACTGTTGCGGTGCATCTTCTTGACTGTCGCTGCTTATAGACTCTGCAACTGCTGCATCGGTATTGGTCTGGTTTTCGCCATCAAGCTGAGCATCTCGCGGGCCCGCAACTGCTGGCCCGGTGAGACAAAAAAACATAGATATCACCAGAAACAGGTGCTTTTTGCAGGTACAAGTACAACGGATATCCGAAGCAACTAGCATCCCCTACTCCCGCGACTTTCTCTCGCTCAATCAAGCGAGACTACATGTCCGATTTCGCCAATCCGCCCTGAATTGAGCTGGTGCAACCGACTGATGAATCCCGGCGCTGACCTAAAATTGCTAGCTCGCATTGCAGCTATTGGACACGCCATCATGATGGATGAATGTAAATCGAATGTTTCAATCACCCCGGTGATTGTAAAAACTTGTAACAACAAAAATATTTATCCGGCAATTTATATAAGTTAATGATTATAAATAAAGTTGCAGACTCAAGAAAAAAATGTAGATAGCTCTTTCAATCAGTGCTCATTCCCCCCAAAATAATGGCATGCAAGCAACTTTCAAAAAAATTCTGTTGGTAGATGACGATCTGCGCATGCGGGAGCTGTTACAACGTTATCTGGGGGAACAGGGTTTTAGCGTAAAGGCTGTGCCTGACGCCGCCGAAATGAATATAGCGCTGGCCCATGAGCACTTGGATTTACTGGTGCTGGATCTAATGTTACCAGGTGAAGATGGCCTCGCAATCTGCCGCAGATTGCGCGCAACCAACAACACCATGCCCATTATTATGCTCACCGCGCGCGGTGACGAAGTAGACCGGATTATCGGACTTGAAATGGGCGCTGATGATTACCTACCCAAACCATTTAACCCGCGCGAATTGTTGGCTCGCATTAATGCTGTCTTGCGTCGCCATAGCCAACCTCACGCAAGCGCACTCGTAGCCGCAGGAGAAAATACCAGTTTTGGTGAATTCGTATTTGATCCCTCCACGCGCAGCCTGAGCCGCAATGGTAAAGCCATTACCATCACCAGTGGGGAGTTTGCTTTGCTCAAGGTATTTGTTGATCATCCGCGCCAGCCATTGTCACGCGACAGATTGATGCAACTTGCACGTGGGCGCGAATTGGATGTGTTTGACCGCAGCATTGATGTGCAAGTATCGCGCATAAGAAAACTGATTGAACCTGATCCGGCGCATCCACGTTATTTGCAGACCATGTGGGGATTTGGTTATGTGTTTATCCCCGATGGCGAAGCACTTAAAAATTAAGTGTATGCAATATACTGCGCTTGCGAATACTGCGTTACAACAGCCCTCAAAAATCCCCATTGACTATCATGTAAACTCCGGTTTTTTAGCTACGGTTAACGCGCTTTGCGCGTTAACCTGCAGTGAAATCCAAGGGATTTTTGGTCTTTTACGCGTCACCATAGTCTCGCGCGGGCAGGTTGCATGGATTTCCGGATGAAGCTCCTGCCGCGCACCCTGTTAGCACGCATTATGCTGCTTATTGCCTTGCTGTTGGCCATAGGTCAGTTTGCGGCACTCAAGCTATTCGATTATTTCAACCGCGAGCCAAGCGCTACCGCTGCCGCCTTGCAAGCCATCACGGTGGTTAATTTCACCCGCGCTTCTCTATTGGCAGCAAGTGAAAATCGCCGTCTGGCGTTACTTTCCGAATTATCTGGCCGCGAAGGCGTACACGTCTATGCAGTAGACCTGCTGGAGGAAGTAGAGCCTTTACCTGAAGATCCCTATATCCGCCTGATCGGAGCCAAAATCCGCGAGCGCCTGGGAAAAGACACCATGGTCACTATCAATCACTTTGGCATCCCTGGCCTGTGGGTAAGTTTTACCATTGATCAGGATGATTTTTGGGTGGTCATCCCGCGTATTCAGGTAAAACGACCGTTTCCTTGGCAATGGCTGGGCTGGGGTGTGCTGGTCATCCTGCTATCGCTGGCAGGTGCTTATCTGATTGCGGCGCGTATCAACCGGCCATTGAATCTGTTAATCCAGGCCGCTGACCGCGTTCGCAATGGCGAGCTGCCACAAAAACTGCCCGAAGACGGCATAGATGAGTTGCATGAAGTAAACCACACATTTAACGAAATGACCGAATCGCTAGCCAGGCTGGATGCAGAAAGAACGCTGCTACTGGCCGGAATATCGCATGACTTGCGCACGCCGCTAGCCAGATTGCGCCTGGCGGTAGAAATGCTGCCGGATCAAGAGAGCGGAAGCCTTAAAATCGGCATGGTGCAAGACATTACCGATATGGATAACATCATCCACCAATTTCTTGATTTCGTGCGCGGCGTAGCAGGTGAGCCTACGCAAATGATAGATCTAAATCAGTTGATAACATCATTGGCGGAGCGGTATATGCGTGCCGGGAACAATCTTGTATTAAAACTGGCCCCTACTCATCTCATCGCGCTAAGGCGACTGGCCATGCAGCGTTTACTGCTTAATCTGATAGATAATGCATTTGCCTATGGGCATGACGAGGTGATGGTGACTTCCACAATCACAGCTGACGCGATAGTGCTAAGCATACTGGATAATGGCCCGGGCATCCCACCATCGCAAATGGCAAGGCTATTACGACCTTTCGAGCGCCTGGACACGGCTCGCGGCAATGAAGGCGGCAGCGGACTGGGGCTTGCCATTGCGGAGCGTATTGCCAAGCTACATAAAGGCCACTTGACGCTGCTCAACCGCCCGCAAGGCGGACTTGAAGTCAGGCTGACCTTACCCATCCAGGTCTAGGCCTTGATGCCTGATACCTGGTGGCGCTGGAGCTAGTTTTCCGGATTAAACCAGGCGAGCTTTTCACGCAAATTCACCACCTCGCCAATAATCGTGAGGCATGGCGGCTCCATCTCGGCCGCAGTCACTTTATCTGCCAGCGTCTGTAAATTGCCGACGACTACGCGTTGTTTAGCAGTGGTGCCCTGTTGTACCACGGCAGCAGGTGTGGTTTCGGCTAAGCCATGTGCAATTAATTGGCGGCAGATTTCGTCCAAACCGACCAATCCCATATAAATCACTACCGTCTGTTTGGGCCGCACCAGCGCAGGCCAATCCAGATCCACCGTGCCATTCTTCAAGTGCCCTGTGGTAAAAATGCAGGCATGCGCATAATCACGATGCGTGAGCGGAATTCCCGCATAGCTGGAAACTCCGCATGCAGCGGTAATGCCGGGCACAATCTGAAATGGCACCCCATGTTCCATCAAGGTTTCAATTTCCTCACCGCCACGGCCAAAAATAAAGGGATCGCCACCTTTGAGGCGCAACACGCGTTTGCCCTCTTTGGCGAGACGCACCAGCAGCTCATTAATTTCCTCTTGCGGCAGGGTATGTTGATCGCGCGCCTTGCCGACATAAATCCGCTCAGCGTCACGCCGCACCAATTCCACTACTTCATGGCTCACCAACTTGTCGTAAACCGCAACATCGGCCTGCTGCATTAGCCGCAAAGCGCGAAAAGTAAGCAAATCCGGATCGCCCGGGCCACCGCCCACCAGATAGACCTCTCCATGATGGGCGACATCCGCCTCGCCGGCGAGAACCTCATTCAACGCGCTACGTGCTGCGGCCTCCTGCCCCGATAACACTCGCTCGGCAATGGGGCCCTGGAACACCTCTTCCCAAAAAATACGGCGCTCCTGCACGGAAGCAAAGCGCTGTTTGACACGTCCGCGAAACTCGGCGGCCAGCGCAGCCAGGCGCCCATAGGTAGCAGGAATCATGGTTTCGATTTTGGTACGGATGAGGCGTGCCAGCACCGGCGCCCGGCCGCCGCTGGAAATGGCAATCACTATCGGTGTACGGTCCACAATCGAAGGCATGGTGAACGTACACAAATCAGGCGCGTCGACCACATTGACCGGGATATTGCGCAACTTTGCGGCTTCAGACACGGCCATATTGGTGGCTTGATCATCCGTGGCCGCAATCACCAGACAGGCATCACCCATTCGCGCCGATAACTGCGTCGGGGCAAACAACGCATCGAGATGGCTGATTTTTTTGGTTTCCAGCAGTTCGGTCAACTCGTGGCACAGATCAGGGGAGATGACCGTGATAGCCGCGTCCGCTTTCAGCAACATGGTGACTTTGCGCGCGGCCACCTCACCACCACCCACCACAATGCAGCGGCGGCCTTTGATTTTCATGAAAATTGGGAATGCATCCATAGCCCTATTTTACCTCGTGATTGGCATTCGGCATTGCCTGGGCTACAATTAGCACTTAGCTTACTGTTTTTTTAAGATATTTTGCATCCTCGCCCGCCCTGTTCCGACCTGTTGCACGCACTACGTCAGCTGCAAGTGCTGCTCCAATTACAAACCCGGCCATGAACATACCGAAAAAAGTCTTTATCAAGACCTTCGGTTGCCAGATGAATGAGTATGACTCATCGCGCATGGCCGATTTGCTGCATGCAACTGACGGCATGGAGCCCACGGAAAATCCCGAAGAAGCGGATGTCATCCTGCTTAACACGTGTTCGGTACGGGAAAAGGCGCAAGAAAAAGTATTCAGCCATCTCGGACGCTTTATCCCGATGAAGAAAAAGAACCCAAATTTAATCATCGGCGTCGGCGGCTGCGTAGCCAGCCAGGAGGGTGCCAATATCGTGACGCGTGCGCCTTACGTGGATGTGGTATTCGGCCCGCAAACCCTGCACCGCCTGCCGGAGATGATCAAAAATCAGCGCAGTACCGGACTTTCGCAAGTTGATATTAGTTTCCCGGAAATTGAGAAATTCGACCATCTGCCTCCGCCAAGCGTTGAAGGCGCCGCAGCGTTCCTTTCCATCATGGAGGGTTGCAGTAAATACTGCAGCTTCTGTGTGGTGCCATACACGCGTGGCGAAGAGGTTTCCCGTCCGTTCGAAGATATCCTGACAGAAGCCGTACAACTGGCCAATCAAGGTGTTAAGGAAATCACCCTGCTCGGACAGAACGTCAATGCTTACAGCAGCGCAACCAAGGACGGTGGTAAGGCCGACCTTGCTGCACTCATTGAATATATTGCGGAAATTCCGGCGATTGAACGCATTCGTTTTACTACTTCTCATCCCAATGAGATGAGCCCATCGCTGATTGATTGCTTCGCGCGCATTCCCAAGCTGGTTTCACACTTGCATTTGCCAGTGCAAGCAGGCTCGGACCGGATGCTGATGGCCATGAAGCGCAACTACACCACGCTGCAATACAAATCGACAATACGCAAACTACGCGAAGCGCGGCCAGATATCACCATCACCTCCGATTTCATTATTGGCTTCCCCGGTGAAACCGAGGCCGACTTTGCAGCCACCATGAAGCTGGTGGCAGATGTGGGCTTCGATTTCAGTTTCAGCTTTATTTACAGCGCACGACCCGGCACACCAGCATCCTATCTCAGTGATGACACACCGGAGGCTATCAAGCTGGCCCGCCTGTCCCACTTGCAAGCAGTGAACGAAGCGCAGGGCAAAACCATCAGCGCTGCCATGGTGGATACGATTCAGCGCGTATTGGTCGTGAGCAACTCACGCAAAGACGATGCCGAGCTTGCCGGCCGCACTGATAACAACCGCATTGTGAATTTCGCCGGAAGCAGCAATCTCATTAATCAATTCGTGCTGGTCCGCATCACGGAAGCCATGCCGCATACGCTGCGTGGGGAGCTAATAGGCGAGTAATTTTGGAAATCACCCTAAGCCCTGAAGATAACTACCGACTCGCAAATTTATGCGGCGCGCTGGATGAGAACCTCAAGCAGATCGAAGACGCGCTGGATGTGAAGCTTGCCCGTCGCGGCGCGCATTTTCGCCTGTCCGGTGAAAAACAGAATATGCAGTTAGCCGCGCAATTGCTGGAGCACTTCTACGAGCGCGCAAAAACCCCCATCAGCCTGGAAGAAGTGCAACTAGGCCTGGTGGAAGTAGACCGGCTGAGTCCGGATGCCATTGCCAGTGCCACCATGCCCGTGCTAATGACCAGGCGCCAGGATTTGCATGGCCGCACGCCACGGCAGGTAGAGTATCTGCAACAAATTCAGGAATTTGATATCACATTTGGCATCGGCCCTGCAGGCACAGGCAAAACTTACCTTGCCGTAGCCAGCGCAATAGATGCCCTGACCCGTGACCGGGTAAAACGTATTGTTTTGGTTCGCCCCGCGGTTGAAGCAGGCGAACGCCTCGGCTTTTTGCCTGGAGATTTGGCACAGAAGGTGGACCCATACCTGCGTCCGCTTTACGACGCGCTTTACGACCTGGCAGGATATGACGCCGTAAACAAGATGTTCGAACGCGGCGCGATTGAAGTAGCACCCCTGGCCTATATGCGCGGCCGCACACTCAACCAGAGTTTTATTATTCTGGATGAAGCGCAGAATACTACGCCAGAGCAGATGAAAATGTTCCTGACTCGCATTGGGTTCGGCACCAAAGCCGTTATCACCGGCGACGTCACGCAGATTGATCTTGGCCGTGGCCAGAAAAGCGGATTGATAGAAGCGCAAAAAGTGCTGAAAGATGTGCGCGGCCTTGCCTTCACTCAGTTTCTGTCCGAAGACGTAGTGCGTCACCCGCTGGTGCAAAAAATCATCAATGCCTACGAGCAATATGATAGCGAGAAAAATAGCCAGGACCCTGAGGCTAAAAGTGGCCAAAACAACTAAATGGCTAAACTCTCTTTAGCTGTGCAATATGCAAGTGAAAGTACGGATTTGCCAAATAAAGCGCAGTTCCGCAAATGGGCGAGAATTGCGCTGCGGATTGATGCCGAAATTGTGCTGCGTATCGTAGATGAAGAAGAAGGGCGAGACCTGAACCGCAATTATCGTGGCAAGGATTATGCTACCAATGTACTGACTTTTCCGCTGAGCGAAGAGCCTTGCCTGACAGGTGACATCATTCTATGCGCGCCAGTAGTGGCTGCGGAGGCCGCTGCACAGAACAAGTCGCTGCATGCACACTACGCACACTTAACGGTGCATGGCGTACTGCATCTGCATGGCTACGATCATGAAACTGAACCCCAGGCTGAGTTGATGGAAGCAGTGGAGACAGAAATTGTCATGAGACTGGGCTACCCCGACCCTTATTCCATATGAAAACCACCCGCAGCCTTGTCGCTTTCGACTCACAAATACTTTTACAATGGCACTACATCAATAAAAAGGAAGCTGCACACCATGGCTGAAACTGAAAAGCTGCCTTGGTTAGAACGGCTCAGCAACTTACTACTACGCGAGCCTGAAGACCGTGAGCAACTCATCACGCTACTGCATTCAGCATATGAAAAGAATCTGCTGGATGCCGATGCACTCTCCATGATTGAAGGTGTACTGCAAGTGTCCGATATGCAGGTGCGTGATGTGATGATTCCACGCTCGCAAATGGATGTGATTGACATCACCAACCCACCGGAAAAATTCATTCCGTTTGTCATTGAAACCGCTCACTCACGCTTTCCGGTCATTGACGAAAACAAGGATGACGTTATTGGCATCCTGCTCGCCAAAGACCTGCTGCGTTATTACGCAGGCGAAGATTTCAACGTACGTGACATGCTGCGCCCGGCGGTATTCATCCCCGAGTCCAAACGCCTGAATGTACTACTCAAGGAATTCCGCAGCAACCGCAACCATATTGCCATTGTCGTGGATGAATATGGCGGCGTTGCGGGCATGGTAACCATTGAAGATGTGCTGGAACAAATCGTTGGCGACATCGAGGATGAATACGACTTCGACGAAACCGAAGACAATATTATCCGCGACAGTCAGGGCCGCTACCGCATCAAGGCGCTGACCGAAATAGACGATTTCAACGAAGCGCTCGGCACCAGTCTCAGCGATGAGGAGTTTTCTACCATCGGCGGCCTGGTCGTCAGCAAATTCGGCCACTTACCGAAACGCGGCGAGCAAATCACTTTCGATCAGCTCAGTTTTACTATACTGCGCGCCGATAGCCGGCGTTTACATTCCATGCTGGCGGAGGTATTGCCAGACCAACCGGAAGTAGTTAATCCATAGTTGAATTCCGGCAAGGGAGCTTATCGCAAAAATGCGCATTAGTACTCCGACGCCATCCCCATCGCAGTGCTGGGTACACCTGCGCCGCAAGCAGACACTCCCTTCCGGCCATAGCTGTAATTTGTGCAGGTAAATCCAAAGGGCGGTATTACCCGCCCTGTTTTATTGTGCGCCTGGCCTTGTGCCACTGGGTCTGAGTGCTGACGCCTGATTCATTACACATCAGAAGTGCAATGCGGGCAGCGCGTAGCCTTGATGGGAATCGCTGAATAGCAACGTGGACACTCTTTGGTGGTGACAGGGGCTGGGGCTTCCTCGCGTTGCAGGCGATTCAGGGTGCGAATCAACAAAAACACTGCAAATGCCACAATCGTAAAGCTCACCACGGAGTTAACAAAAATGCCGTAATTCAACGTGACAGCGCCTGCAACTTTCGCTACCGCTACAGAAGCATAGGGCCCTGCGGTGGTACCTTGTTTCAATACAACAAACAAATTGCTGAAATCGACATTGCCCAAAAGTAAACCAATGGGAGGCATAATCACATCATCCACCAGTGATTTGATAATGCCGCCAAACGCCGCGCCGATAATGATACCTACGGCCATGTCCACGACATTGCCGCGCATGGCAAAGGCTTTGAATTCTTTTAACATGTTAGCTCCCGAATAATTAACATAACGCCCGCATCACATTACTTCCTGGCATGGCCAGGGTTTCAATCATTTAAGTCTGTCAATGCAGCCCTAACTCAAACTTAAGAGCCAATTAAAACACTTCTGTAGCAATGACGGAAGCCGATCTAGTAATATTGCTGGCAGTGGTCGTGGTATGGGCAAGCCACAGTATTGCAGTGTTGCTCTGACAAGGTAATGGATATCGGCTCCTGGACATTGGCCATCGCTGGACCCATGCCCGGGGATTACTTAATGTAATAGAAATGGATGTTGGTATGATTTTGGAAGAATTAAAGCACTATCAGAAAGTTCAGGATGCTGCCCGCTACACGCT
>JBDTOX010000038.1:0-2579 GCA_039933015.1 Methylophilaceae bacterium | reverse complement strand
TTCACGCTCAGCCGCCAGGCGTAATATCGTGCGCAGAAAATTCTTACCGCGTGCGCCGTAAACCCAACTCGTGCGCAAGATCAGATGCGGCACCCCAACCGCACGAATCGCCTCCTCGCCTGCCAGCTTGCTTTTGCCGTAGGCGCTCAGCGGGTTGGTCGGGTCAGTCTCTACATAAGGCGATGACTTGCTTCCATCGTAGACATAATCCGTCGAGTAATGCACGAGTGTGGCGTCCAGCCTGCCAGCTTCCTCGGCCAGCACCGCAGGCGCTATGGCGTTGATGGCAAAGGCCAGATCAGGCTCGGACTCGGCTTTATCCACCGCGGTATAGGCTGCCGGATTAATGATGAGATTGGGCTTAAGCTCGCGCACGACACGGCGGATAGCATCGGGATCGGATAAATCCAGTTGGCTGCGATCGAGTGCAACGGCACGGCCCAGCACCGATAGCGTATGCTGCAACTCGTAACCAACCTGGCCGTTGACACCCGTCAGTAGAATAGTGCCGAATCTTGCCATCAAGGGAAAAGCTGCGCCTGCTGCAGACTGGCACCTTGAGCGTCCTTGCCGGAGAGCTGGGGTTCCCCTTGCAGTGGCCATTGGATACCGATAGTGGAGTCATCCCAGCGTATGCAGCACTCATGCTCAGGTGCATAGAAATCCGTGGTCTTATAAAGAAACTCGGCGAACTCTGACAGTACCAGGAAGCCATGGGCAAAGCCTGGCGGCACCCACATCTGGCGCTTGTTGTCTGCGGAAAGATTGGCACCGACCCATTGACCGAAAGTCGGTGATGACCGGCGAATATCTACAGCGACATCGAATACCTCACCCGCCACTACGCGCACCAGCTTGCCCTGTGGCTGTTGGATTTGGTAATGCAGGCCGCGCAACACATTTCTGGCCGAGCCGGAATGATTGTCCTGCACAAACGCGGGCGCCCAGCCCGTGACCTCTTGAAAAGCGCGCTGGTTGTAACTTTCCAGGAAAAACCCACGGCTATCGCCGAACACCTTGGGTTCAAATATCAGCACATCACGAATTGCGGTGTGGACAGCCTGCATCAGAATACTTTCTCACTGAGCACTCGCTTGAGATATTGCCCGTAGCCGTTCTTCTGGTATTGCTCAGCCATGGCTGCCAAAGCACTGGCGTCAATAAAGCCCATGCGATAGGCAATTTCTTCGGGGCAGGCAATTTTCAAACCTTGGCGTTTTTCGATGGTTTCGATGAATAGCGAGGCTTCCAGCAAGGATTCGTGCGTGCCGGTATCCAGCCAGGCCATGCCGCGCCCCATCACATCCACCTGCAAAGCACCCCAGGCGAGATATTGGCGGTTGACATCGGTAATCTCCAGTTCCCCGCGCGGTGAAGGCTTTAGATTACGTGTAATATCCACCACACGATTGTCATAGAAATAGAGACCGGTCACGGCATAACGCGACTTGGGCTGCTGCGGCTTTTCTTCCAGGCTGATGGCCTGGCCCTGGTCATTAAACTCGACTACGCCATAGCGCTCCGGGTCGTTTACTGGATAGGCAAACACTGTGGCACCTTGTTTGTTTACATCATGACTGCGCTGTGCAGCCGACTGCGCCATCTGCGCCAACTCATGGCCGTAAAAAATGTTGTCGCCCAGCACCAGAGCACAGGGGTCTTTGCCAATAAAATCCTGACCGATCACGAATGCTTGGGCCAAGCCATCCGGCGACGGTTGCACGGCATAGCTGATAGCCATCCCCCATTGACTGCCATCGCCTAAAAGCTGCGCGAAGCGTGGCGTATCTTGCGGGGTGGAGATCACCAGCACATCGCGTATACCAGCAAGCATCAAGGTAGACAGCGGGTAGTAGATCATGGGCTTGTCGTATACAGGCAGCAACTGTTTAGAAACGACCTGGGTTACGGGGTAGAGCCTGGTGCCTGAACCGCCGGCGAGGATGATGCCTTTCATGCTGTCACCTTGCTGTTCTGGTTATTCGGGCGCCCACTGTAATTGGCTTCTACCCAGTTGCGATACTCACCACTGGTGACATGCTGCGTCCAGCTTGGATGAGCCAGGAACCAGGCGACCGTTTTTTCAATACCGGATTCAAAGGTTTCTTGCGGATGCCAGTTTAGCTCCAGCGCGATTTTACCGGCATCAATGGCATAACGCTGATCATGGCCAGGCCTATCCTGCACAAAGCTTATTTGCTCACGATAACTGCCGGAAGACTTAGGCTGCATCCTGTCCAGCATGTCACAGAGGACATGCACTACTTCCAGATTGGTTTTTTCGTTGCAGCCGCCGATATTGTAGGTTTCACCTACCCCGCCCGCCTCCAGTACCCGCCGGATGGCGCTGCAGTGATCGCCTACATATAACCAGTCACGAATATTGCTGCCATTGCCGTAGATCGGCAGCGGCTTGCCAGCCAGGGCATTGAGTATCACCAGCGGAATCAGCTTCTCTGGAAACTGGTATGCACCGTAGTTGTTGGAACAATTGGTAGTCAGTACAGGCAGGCCGTAAGTATGATGATAAGCCCGCACCAGATGATCAGAAGCGGCCTTGGAAGCTGAATATGGACTGT
>JBDTOX010000037.1:0-10733 GCA_039933015.1 Methylophilaceae bacterium | reverse complement strand
TGCCCCGCAACCAGGTTTCCCGAACGTGAGGCGCTTTCCAGAGCGCGCAAGGCTGTGGTCCCCACTGCGGTAACTTTGCCGCCGCGACTTTGAGTTTGCTTAATCAGCGCTACGGTTTCCGACGGTATCGAATAAAGTTCGCTGTGCATCTTATGCTCGGCAATATTATCTACCCGCACGGGTTGAAAGGTACCGGCGCCGACATGCAAGGTGACATAGGCGATTTGGATACCGCACTGTTGCAGTAATTCAAGCATGGCGGGGTCGAAGTGCAGGCCAGCTGTAGGTGCGGCTACTGCGCCCGGCGCCCGCGCATAGACAGTTTGATAGCGCTCGTCATCCATCCTGTCAGCCGCGTGGCTAATGTAAGGCGGCAAGGGCAAGGCGCCATGCTGCTCCAGCACATCCAGAAGTGGGGTTTCGCCAAAAAAATGCAGCAGAAACAAATCATCCTGCCGCTCCATGACCTCGGCTTCAAGCCTGTCGGCAATGAGCAGCCGGCTACCGGGCTTGGGTGCCTTCGATGCGCGTACTTGTGCCAGGGCGCGGTGGTTATCCAGTATTCGTTCTATCAGAACCTCAACTTTGCCCCCGCTGGCCTTGACTCCGGCAAGGCGCGCCTTGATAACACGGGTGTCGTTAAACACCAGTAAATCACCCGCTTGCAGAAATTCCGGCAACTGGCGAAACAGTTGATCACTGATTGCGCCAGTCCGCCCGTCCAGCCGTAACAGGCGGCTGGAGCCGCGTTCAGTAGCGGGAAACTGGGCAATCAGCTCGTCAGGAAGATTAAAATCAAAATCAGTAGTGCGCATAGGTGTCAGTGCTTGCTATAATGCTGCCTCTTTTGCCGGGATGGCGGAATTGGTAGACGCACTGGACTCAAAATCCAGCGAGGGCAACTTCATGGGGGTTCGATTCCCCCTCCCGGCACCATTGCAGCATATCAAGCTGTTTCAAATAGTCTCAAAATATTCATGCACGCTAGGTAACACGTGGCTTTAGCGTCTCATGCCGTTTCATCATATCGCTTTGCAGCTTGCTATTTATCGGGGTTACCTTTGGGGTAACTTGTTCAGCTATTCTGTCAATTCGGAAAGTTATCCCAGTCAGGCGCTTACCCCGCAGAGATAAACGCTTTTAAGCCAGCGGCTAAAAGCTATAAGCGATATGACGCGGCAGGATTGTATATCGAAGTTAGCCCGACCGGGGCAAAACGCTGGAGATTCAAGTGTCGCTTCATGGCTAAATACCCGCCCATTGATACCAAGGCTGATTATCTGGATGAGTGGAAGGCAGAGGCTCAGGTATTGCCATTCAAACAGGCATACCGACTCGAAATGCTAAGATTAAGTTGGCTCTTGCATCAAAATGGCTAGCCTGGACTGCAACACCATGTTTTCAAGGACAAGCCGAACTACAGTCGCAGCCATAAGCATGTCCTTATCTTGCTGGGATGAGTCTTGAGGCCAGTTATTAATGATTTCGGCTACATTCAGGCAGGCTAACTGGCGCAAATCAGTTTCATCAAAAGGCAGGCCGGAGAAATCAATGGGATCTTCTTTTTCGACTTCCCTTAGTAGCTCAAGGAGCATTTCTGGCTTCATGGTCCTAGTATGCCATGGTAAAAAGGGATGATTTACATTATTAAGCAGGATTTAAATACAGTTTAACTGCGCCTGGCCAGACGGCGCGCAAACAAGGTTAGCCCAACTTCGCTGGTGTGGCTTCTGGAATGGGCGCTAAAAGGGCGATCCAAAACATCACAACTTCGTCATTTTATACCGGGCTTGCCGCTTGCAATTTCTCAAAACCCCTTATTAGCCTGCATCGCGGTAATGCACTATTTCTGCGCCTCTGCGCTTGAATTGCATTTTGTTGTATGCTAGCTTGCATGCACTGTAGTACGGCAATTGAGTCCCGGTTCTTCGTAAGGTAAGCCATTTGCTTAAGAGATGGCTCGATGAGGAGAGAGTAGCGGTGGCATCATCCGTAATAGCTTACAGAATCATTGCGCGACCTGGCTGCTCCTTGTCTCCCAAGGGCCGGATAGGTGTTGTTGCGCTCATCGCATTATTCTCCCTAGTTGTTGCAATAGGTTTTAGCTTGGTTTGCGCATGGCAGGTATTGCCATTTGCCGGGCTGGTATTGGTAGCCACGTCTTATGCTTTCTATGACATCAACTGTCATGCAACGGATTACGAAAGTATCACCATAGAAGGCGATCAACTGGCCGTAGAAAAGCGGGATTATAAAAATACCAGACCAGCCAGATTGTTTCCCACCATTATTGGGCGCGCGTATCTTGCGTCAACCGCCTAGCGGTGATCAGTTTTTATTACTCCGTTCACATGGAAAAGAAGCCGAGTTTGGATGCTGCTTTATGAAGAACAATCAGCGCCTGGCTCTTGCCCAACAATTAAAAAGACGTGTCGGGGTTGTTCTCTAACCTGATTTTGGGAGTGGGTATGGCGATAAAGTTTCTAAGAAAAGCCGGGCTGGGGACGCTATTGGCAATAACCTCTTTTGCTGCACAAGCTGAATACGCATGGAATTTCCCTAAGCCGGCTACCCCGATGGCGCTGGACACTTTGCATGTACATAACAAGTTTATGTTGATCACGATGGCGATTTTCGTTGTCGTGCTTGCAATCATGATTTATTCGATTGTCATGCATCGCAAAGACCGTGGTTACACGGCCTCGGGGTTTACTGGGCCGAGTACTAAGTCTCAGGTATTCTGGACCATGGTGCCTTTTGCCATTTTGCTTTACATCGACTTTATCCTGATGGGAATTCCGGCCTATCACAGTGTAGTGATGATGGAAGACAGCAGAACTAATGCAGATATGGTGATCAAGATCACCGGCTCACAATGGCGCTGGCAATATGAGTATATGGATGGCGAAGCACAAGGCATCAAGTTCGTCAGCAATCTTATTACCCCACAGGAGCAGATTGATAACCACGCAGAGAAGGGCAAGAATTATCTGCTTGAAGTCGATAATCACTTAATCCTTCCAGTGGGTCAGAAAGTGCGCGTACTGCTGACCTCAAGCGATGTGATTCATAACTGGTGGGTACCGGCTTTTGGTTCAGCGCGGGACGCGGTTCCGGGCTTTTTGCGTGAGACCTGGGTGCAGGTGGACGAGGCTGGCACGTACCGCGGGCAATGTAAGGAGTTATGCGGGAGAGGCCATGGATTCATGCCGGTGGTGGTGGATGCCTTGCCGCAAAAGCAGTATTCGGAATGGGTCGCTACTAAAAAGCAGGAATTGGCCGCCGCCTCTGCAGGATCTGATAAGGAATGGACCAAAGAAGATCTGATGGCCAATGGCAAATTGGTTTATGAGAAAAACTGTGCAGCATGCCATCAAGTCAATGGGCAAGGTCTGCCACCAGCATTTCCTGCTATAACGGCTAGTAAAATCACTAACGGTCCGATTCTGGATAAGGATGGCAAGTTGTTGAAGGATGGTCACCTGGAACGGGTATTGGATGGCAAGGGCATCATGCCGGCATGGAAATCCATTCTGAATGATACGGATATTGCTTCTGTCATCACCTATGAGCGTAATGCGCTTGGCAATTCTGTTGGCGACATGTTGCAACCTGCCCAAGTTAAAGCATTACGCTAAAACGCTATCTGCCAAGACTGAAAGTTTTAAGGAGAAACGATGAGTACTACGACTGCAGAACATCATGATCACCCTACCGGGATAATGCGTTGGCTGACAACCACCAACCATAAAGATATCGGTACTATGTATCTTACATTCTCGCTGATTATGTTTATGGTCGGCGGGCTCATGATCTTGGCGGTGCGGGCGGAACTGTTTCAGCCCGGGTTACAGCTCATGCATCCGGAATTTTATAATCAGCTAATTGGTGTCCATGCGCTGGTGATGATTTTCATGGCGCTGATGCCGGCTGCGACTGGCTTTGCCAACTGGATGCTGCCGTTGCAGATAGGGGCGCCGGATATGGCGTTGCCACGTTTGAATAACTGGGGTTTTTGGCTGTTGCCGCCAGCTGCGATTTTGCTGACACTGCCTTTCATCCTTGCACTATTCGGTATTGGTGACGGCGCCTTGGCCACTGGCTGGACATTCTATGCGCCGTTGTCGGTGCAAGGCGGTATCGGCGTCGACTTTGCTATCTTTGCCATACACTTGCTGGGTATTTCCTCGGTGATGGGTTCGATCAATGTCATTGTGACCATTTTCAATATGCGTGCGCCTGGCATGACCATGATGAAAATGCCCATGTTCGCCTGGGGCTGGTTGGTTACGGCTTTTCTGCTGATCGCCACAATCCCGGTGCTGGCGGGAGCTGTAACAATGTTGCTGACAGACCGTCATTTTGGTACCCATTTCTTTGACGCTGCGGGTGGCGGTGACCCCATCCTGTTCCAGCATTTATTCTGGTTTTTTGGGCATCCAGAGGTTTATATCCTGTTGCTGCCAGTGTGGGGTTTAGTACCACAAATTTTGCAGACTTTTTCCCGCAAACCTATGTACGGCTACAAAGCCCAAGTTTATTCGTTATGGGCTATTGGTGCATTGTCAGTGGTGGTTTGGGCGCATCATTTCTTTACCGCAGGCATGCCAGTGCCTGCACTGCTGTATTTTATGTATAGCACCATGGCAATTTCCCTGCCGCTGGCTGTGCTGTTCTTCTGTTGGATCGCCACTATCTGGAAAGGCTCCATGAGCTTTGAGACGCCCATGCTGTTTGCACTGGGCTGGATCGTACTGTTTGGTATTGGCGGGCTCACCGGGCTGGTACTTGCAGACGTGGCAGCCGATGCGCAATACCACCACACCTATTTTGTCGTGGCGCATTTCCACTACACACTGTTTGCGGGCGGCATCATGGGCATCATGGCCGGTGTTTACTACTGGCTACCGAAGATGACAGGTCATATGTACAACGAAAAACTCGGCAAGCTGCATTTCTGGCTGACAGCAATTTCGTTCAACCTGACCTTTATTCCGCAGTTCTTCCTCGGGCTTGCCGGGATGCCACGTCGGATTCCTGACTATGCCCTGCAATTTTCTGAATTCAACATGATCTCTTCAATCGCTGCATTTACTTTGGGTTTGGCGCAATTGCTGTTTATTTACAATATTGTGAGCTGTGCACGCGGCGGCAAGAAGGCCACTGATCGTGTATGGGATGGTGCGCAAGGCCTGGAATGGACATTGCCATCACCCCCGCCTTATCATAGCTTTACTGAGCAACCCATCATTAAATAAATTGAGAGGAAGCAGGGCTTGGTATCCGTACTGGGCCTAAAACACTATGGCCCTTATAAAATCAGAGACTGAGCAGTCAGGTCAGGAAAGACGCAGCAGAAACCATAAGTTGGCATTCATTTTCGCTACGATGGCAATATTGTGGTACGTGCTTTCGATGATGGTTGTATGGACACAATAAGCGCTGCTGAACAACGACGGAAATCCAATCGGCGCCTGGGATTCAAGCTGTTATTGATAGTGGGGGCTGCGCTGCTGTTTGCATACGCGCTAGTGCCCCTGTATGACGTGCTATGCAAAGTAACGGGATTGAATGGCAAAACTGAAGGATCCGCTGCTTCAGCCAATACCCGTGTAGATAATACACGGTGGGTAACAGTGGAATTTACGGGTAATGTCATGCCAGGTCTGGGGTGGAATTTTTATCCCAAGCAAACCAGCATGCGCGTGCATCCTGGACAAATTGAAACGGCTTTATATGAAGCAAAAAATATCACCAACGAGGTGGTTACCGGGCAGGCAATTCCCAGTGTAAGCCCCGGTTTGGCTGCATTATATTTTAAAAAAATTGAATGTTTTTGTTTTCAACGGCAGGAACTTAAACCGGGCGAATCCAAGGTAATGCCTTTACGGTTTTATGTAAGTCCGGATTTGCCAAAAGATGTGGGAGCAGTCACGCTGTCTTATGCATTTTTTAATGCGGTCAAGCAGTGAGTCAGGGAGTTGTCCACAGTCTTGGGATCGGGTGGCGCGATAAAGTGAATAACTAAAATAGTACATAGGAGCTGAAGCATGGCTACACAAACGCAAGGCCAATACTTTGTCCCAACCCCGGCTGCTTACCCTGTGGTTATATCTCTGGGGTTGCTGGTACTGGCATCAGGATTCATTTTTAGCATCAACCATTACGCGGCCGGTAAATGGATGATGATACTGGGCGCCATGCTTATTATCTCTATGGCATTTCTCTGGTTCGGCAAGATCATCGCCGAGAGCCAAGGCGGTATGTACAAGACATGGGAAGATAAATCTTTCCGATGGGGCATGATTGTTTTCATCTGCTCCGAGGTGGCTTTTTTTGCGGCTTTCTTTGGCGCCTTGTTTTTTATGCGGGTGATTTCCGTACCAGAACTTGCGCACTTTGACCCGCAGTTCACGATGTATAAGGACTTCCTCGGTACCTGGCCATCAGTTGGTCCCGGCGGTGTTGTGCTGGGGCATGAATATAAAGCTGCGCCATTTACACCAATGTCTGCTTGGGGCATTCCCGCAATTAACACGCTCATCCTGCTGAGCTCTGGTGCAACCGTGACTTGGGCACATTGGGGCCTGCTAAAAAATAATCGTAAACAATTGGTGACAGGCCTCTTTTTAACCGTAGCGCTGGGCCTTACCTTTATTGGCTTGCAGGCTTTTGAATACCATCATGCCTATACCGAACTAGGCCTTACCCTTGGTGCAGGTGCTTACGGTAGTACCTTCTTCATGCTGACAGGCTTTCACGGTTTTCACGTGACCTTGGGCACCATCATGCTCATTGTTATTTTAATGCGCAGTATGAAAGGCCATTTCAATGCGGAACACCATTTCGGTTTTGAAGGTGTCGCCTGGTACTGGCACTTTGTGGATGTGGTCTGGCTAGGTTTGTTTGTGTTTGTATATTGGCTATAGCTGGCAGTTTGCTAAGGCGATGCGTCCATATCGCCCTCTATTTATGGGCAGGTTTTAAGGATGCGGCTGGCCAATTACCCCGGTATAAAAACCCAGCATCAGCAGCAGGAAAAGTATGATAGATAAGGAAATACGCACAGTAAGCGCTTTGGCGGTCCGCTCGCCATGGCCCTTGTCTTTGACCAAATAGAACAATGCAGAAAATAAGCTGCCGACAATGATTAACAACATGACAACAATAGCGACCTTGATCAGCATGATAGGCGTCCAAA
Source organism: Methylophilaceae bacterium (assembly GCA_039933015.1). Classification (GTDB taxonomy): domain Bacteria; phylum Pseudomonadota; class Gammaproteobacteria; order Burkholderiales; family Methylophilaceae; genus JBDTOX01. The sequence continues at coordinate 3,532 of JBDTOX010000037.1, read as the reverse complement.
GTAAGTGTGCATTGATTATGCGGCGCTCATGAGTTATTTGCAATTTCGACTCGCTGACTACCGTTTTCGCCCATCCTGGCTGGGTACGCTCATCACTGTTTGCTGTATTCCTCTGTTTATCAAGTTGGGATTTTGGCAATATCATAAGGCGGAGCAAAAGCAGACATTGCAAACCCTGTACGATAAATATCTGCATGCGCCACCCGTTGCCGTGCCACAAGTAATAGCCCAGCCCGAAGATTGGCGCTATCGACAAGTAAAGGCCAAGGGTGAATATGAGCCGCGTTATCAAATACTGCTAGATAATCAGGTGGCAGATGGGCGAGCGGGCTATCACGTGATTACACCGCTACGCATTCACAACACGCAACACTTGGTATTGGTGGATCGGGGATGGATTCCTGCGCAAGATAACCATAGCGTGCTGCCCATAATTGACACCCCCGTTGGTCAACAAGAAGTCACCGGACAAGTTTGGCTGCCTTCGACCAAATTTTATTCGCTTGAAGCCAAACCCTCAGGAAGTGTTTCAGGAGCAAGCTGGCAGATACTTTGGCAAAACATGGATATGGACCGCTATGTTAAATCTGTCCCATTGCCGGTATTGCCGTTGGTCATCCGTCTGGATGCAGCAAGCCGAGCTGGTGGATTTCTGCGCGAGTGGCAGCGGCCTGCAGAGCGTATCAGCAACAATCTTGGCTACGCCTATCAATGGTTCGGTTTTGCGGGAACAGCATTGGCCATCTATTTAATTGTCAGTTTCAAAAAAATCAAAGAATAAGGTTGAAAGTTGAGCATGCATGAACATTGAGAATACAAGTACAGCTACGCATAAAAATGCAGGTGCCCCTTTAACGCGCAGTACGGCAAAGCCGCGCGGCCGCTGGATGCTCATTTTGCTATTTGTATTTTTTGCGTTGCCGCTATTGCTGGTGGTCTTAATGCATCGTTTTGGTTGGCATCCGCAAGGTAACAGCCATGGAGAACTTATTACGCCGCCGCGTTTACTGCAGATGCCTGCGCAGTTACTTGACGCGCACGGCACACCTGCTACGCCAGAGCTGTGGCGAGAAAAATGGAGCATGGTATATATCGCTGCTGATTGCCAGCAGATATGCCGTGACCGTTTGTATATCATGCGTCAGTTGCATGTCTCCTTGGCCAAGGATATGTCACGCGTTCAGCGCGTATTGCTGACTCCGTCGCATGATCTGACCAACATACAAAAACAATATCCGGACTTGCTCATACTGGGCCAGTCAGCAGAAGCTCTGGCTGAGTTGCGCCAGCAATTCGATTTGCCCAATGAACCTGCAGGCAGCGCCGATAGAATTTATTTGGTAGATCCCATGGGGAACTTGATGATGAATTTCCCCGGCACTATTCCTGCCGGGGAAATACGCAAGGATTTCATCAGGCTTCTGGCTTATGCGTGGGCCGGGTGAGATGAGAGCAGATACCGCTGTCATATGGTTCAAGCGGTTTGGCTCGATAGCCGTTGTATTAGCCTTGTGCGTAGTGGTCATGGGCGCTTATGTACGTTTGTCGGATGCGGGCCTCGGCTGTCCGGACTGGCCTGGATGCTATGGGCAGCTTACCGTGCCGCAGAGCCAGGCCGCTATCACGCATGCGCAATCGGTCTACCCGCATAAACCCCTTGAAGCCCACAAAGCCCAGAAAGAGATGCTGCATCGGTATTTGGCGGGTAGCCTGGGTTTGCTGATACTTGGGCTTTTTCTATTAGGCTGGCGTGCCAAAAAATTAATACGCGTAGCTTCAATATTGCCTACGCTATTGCTGGTTTTGGTGATATTTCAGGCCATGCTGGGGATGTGGACGGTAACGCTGCTGCTCAAACCAGTGGTGGTAACAGCACATCTGCTGGGAGGTATGACCACCTTGGGCTTGTTGGTGTGGATCACGCATCGCCATTGGGGCGTTGTCTCCCAGCGTTTTATCGCATCCAGCAGCCTTCGATTCTTGATACGTGGTGCACTGTTAGTCGTGTTTCTGCAGATATTGCTTGGCGGTTGGACCAGTTCAAATTATGCAGCATTGGCTTGCACGGATTTTCCGACTTGCCACGGTGCCTGGTTGCCGGATATGGATTTCTCCAGCGCATACCACTGGATACGTGAATTGGGGCAAGCGGCGGATGGCAGTCCATTGCGCTTATCGGCGCTCACTGCCATTCAATGGACACACAGATTGGGTGCCTTAGTCACGCTAATCTATTTGGGCTGGCTGGGTTGGTGTTTATTGCAACATCCGCAAGTGAAGGCTGTAGGTATTGCCATGTTGATGTTGCTGTTAATCCAGATTGGTTTGGGGATAGCTAATTTAGTCTTGCATCTTCCCCTTGTGCTGGCGGTAGCGCACAATCTGGGTGCTGCTTTGCTTTTAAGTACGATAGTCGTGTTGAACTCAAAGATAACAAAGTTGCGACAATAGGAGGCGTTCCATGAGTGCTGTTTCGATGGTAAATCTGCAACGTATCGGGCTGGGTTTTCAAAATTTTCTAGCCTTGTGTAAACCTCGTGTTACAGCATTAATTGTTTTTACTGCGATGATAGGCATGTTCCTAGCCACACCTGATATTGTGCCGCTGGGCTTGTTGCTGGCGGCCACGTTAGGCATCGCCATGGCCTCTGGCGCGGCCGCTGCCTTCAACTGCCTCATTGAACAAAAGATTGATGCCAGAATGGCCCGCACTCGCGCGCGGCCTCTCCCTACGGGTAAAGTCACTTCTGCCCAAACGGCGCTTTTTGCCTCAATAATGGGCAGCCTGGGTTTGCTCATACTCTACTTTTTCGTGAATCCGTTAACGATGTGGCTCACCCTCGCTACATTTGTCGGCTATGCAGTGATTTATACGATTTTCCTGAAACCCGCTACGCCACTCAATATCGTGATCGGCGGGGCTTCTGGTGCAATGCCGCCTATATTGGGATGGGCCGCTGTGAATAACGTGGTTTCGCCGGAATCCATGATACTTTTCCTGATCATTTTTGCCTGGACGCCGCCGCATTTTTGGGCGCTGGCGCTATACAGACGCAATGAATACGCCAAAGTAGGCATGCCTATGCTGCCTGTCACGCATGGCGAAGCTTTTACCCTGTTACACATATTGTTGTATACCATCATTCTGGTGACCGTCTCGCTCATGCCTTTTAGTCTGGGTATGAGCGGTATTATTTACCTGTTTTCTGCGCTGGCATTAAATGCCATATTTATGGCTTATGTCATCGGACTTTACAGAAAATATTCAGACAACCTTGCGCGTCGTACATTCCGCTATTCCATTATTTACCTGACCCTGCTTTTTGCCGCCTTGCTGGTGGATCATTATTGGCTTATTACTTTCTAGGCAGCACGGATAGAACGGTGTATTCAGGGGTGGGCTGATAGCAGTGACGCGCTCAAGATGATGAAACCGGCCCTTGGAAACATGAACTCCTTCTGAGTTTATTGACTATTTTCAGCCAGAATGAGCCATTGAGCAGGGGTTAAATCACCGGTATTCAGAGTAATA
>JBDTOX010000036.1:0-1869 GCA_039933015.1 Methylophilaceae bacterium | reverse complement strand
ATTGCAGGCGCACTTTTATGGGGGGTATCTCTCGTGCAAAGCGGCATTCAATTCGTCAATCACCTCCGTCCAATCTGCATCATTTAGTATTTCCTCGCGTAAGAATGATGCTTGCGACGGCGTCCAAAAGGGTGCGTCACAAAGAGCAATGCTGCTTGCCAGTGGATGGGTATCGATGAAATGTTCAATAAATGCTTGATCCGATGCCAAGCCGAGTTGAGCGAACAAGTTGTGCATGCTGTGCATCGGGGTTTCCATGTATTAACCTCATTCCAACATATTTAAAAGTGCCAATAAAACCAAGGCTATCTCAATCTACACTCTATTTTTCCCGTCATAAAGCTGCTTAAATAGAGGCATGATAATCAACCCTAAAATAACGATTGATATATGGAGCGATTACGTTTGCCCCTTCTGTTATCTCGCAATGTCTATTATTGATCGGCTGCAAACTCACTTTGAAGAAGATATTTTAATTGAATGGCATGCCTTTGAGCTGAGGCCTGATCCTGCCCCCATGCTCGACCCGGATGGCGAATATCTACATCGTGTTTGGCGCCAGTCGGTCTACCCCATGGCTGAAGAGCGTGGAATGAAGCTCAAGCTGCCGCCCGTACAGCCACGCAGCCGTAAAGCGTTTGAAGCAACAGAATTCGCGCGTGATCAAGATATGGCCACCCTTATGCACCGCACTATTTTGCATGGTTTTTTCGCAGAAGGCCGCAATATTGGCTCTATTGAGGTGCTGGTGGATATAGGCAGCAATATCGGTCTGGACGCCGGTCAACTTCGCTCCGCCTTGGTGGGCAATCTTTACTCCGCGCGCGTAGTTGAGGATGAAGTTATGGCGGCACAGTTGGGTATTACGGCAGTGCCGACCATGCTAATTCGTCGTGCTGACGAACCGATTGAGGATGCTGCAAGGGTATCTGGAGTAGTTACGTATGAGCATATACACGATGTTGTGATGGAAATACTTAGCCGGGCTAATTAGAGCCGTTATCCGGCCCTGGCTTGTGGACTGGCCTTGTTTTGCTCCAGCAACTTCAAAATAACTCTTGCTGAGCAGGCTCCATGGGCGGGTAGCTGATGCTGGTGCCTGCTACGCGCGCAAACGGTGTTAATTGATGCGGCTCGCATCGCGTATGGCTGAGGATTTCCTCCACGTTGATATTGCGTACTAGCAGTGCATCGGCAATTAATGATCGGTGACATCTCCACGGCACAGCCTCCGCACACATGAGCGCCACCTGCTCATGCTTTGCCATGGCAACCAGCTTTTCCAGGTTATCAGTGAATTCCGCGGTCTGCATGTAATCGGCATACGCCCGAAAAGAGGCATTGCGCCAACCTGTGTTGGAGGAGTTCGCTTTTGTGCGGCGCAGCCCACCCAAGCCGGGAAAGTGGACGTAGCCTATGCCATAACTTGCAAGTGATGTTGCTAGTGCATCGCCATTGAATTGTGGATTGTGCCGGGATCGCGGCATTTTACGTACGTCAACCAGCCTGACGACTGAATGCGACTTGAGTAAGGCGGCAAACGCCTCTAGCGGCTTGGTTGAGTGCCCTATTGTTAACACAGTTATTAAAGACGGGCGCATTGCAGACGGCTCATGCAAGTGTGGTGGCGGAAGATATGTGATTAAGCATGGGCCTGCCCTTGATCCATCAGTCTAAAGCTTGATAGCATAGGCCAAACCAGTGCGGAGGAAAACAATGCCATCGTTATATAGCTGCCGTGCAGAAAGAGTGCAAGATGTAGTGCAGGCTTACCTTAATGTGGAAGGATCCCTGCGTTATTCGTTAACGCACGGCGGTCGATTCTTGCCATACAGCGATTTTGAAAAGCAGCTGATGCGAGAAGGCAAG
>JBDTOX010000035.1:0-11815 GCA_039933015.1 Methylophilaceae bacterium | reverse complement strand
TCTAATGGTGATCACCAAGTAGAGTTTACCGATGCGCTGACCACTGGCAAAATTAAATTAGTGCAAAAATATCTGGATCAAGGCGTAGGCGTGAATGACCTTTATTTTGCCTGGTCTGCCTTACAAATTGCCGCCAATAAAGATCAGCTGGCTATAGTTAAGTTGCTGGTTGAGAAAGGCGCTGATATCAACTATCAGCACCCCATTACCAAAATGACGCCACTTGATCTGGCCGCATACGAAGGCCATGAGGATGTCGTCAAGTATCTGATATCCAAAGGTGCTGATGTCAACCTGAAGATGCGCGGTAATGTTTCCATCCTGCGTGCCGTGCGTGACACCGGTAACACCAAAATGGTTGAGTTGCTGCAAGCTGCAGGCGCCAAAGATGATGGTTGCCTTGAAGAGAAATGCTTTTAATTTAATCAGTTTTCACAAGCATTGATTAGCTGCTTGAGATGAGCGGATGCTTGCAAGCGCAATACTCGAGATTATGTATGGGCTTGTTTTTGTTTTTGCCAATCACGAGTATTGCAGCTGACAGTACCGCTAATTCACATATCCAGATCCTGGCCGCTTCTTGCGCGGCCTGCCACGGCACTAACGGCAATAGCGTCGGCGGCATCCCGGTTCTCGCAGGACTGGATAAATCCTACTTTATCACCCAGATGCAGGCGTTTCGCTCCGGCGCGCGCGCGTCCACGGTGATGCACCATCACGCCAAAGGCCTGACGGCTGAAGAAATCAAGCAACTGGCGCAGTATTTCTTTGAACATAAACATATTCATGCTACCGGACCTATACCGGTAAGCAGCGACCATGACTTTTAATCGTCGTGATTTCCTCAAGTTTTCAACGGCTGGTCTCGCGGCCGCTTCCGTACCATCTTTTGCGCGTGCCGCCAATAAACCAGGCGGCCGTGTGGTGGTGATTGGCGGCGGCTATGCCGGTGCCACGGCAGCCAAATATTTGCGCATGTGGAGTAGAGGGAGCATTGAAGTTGTCGTTATCGAACGCAACGCTCAGTTTATATCCTGCCCGCTCAGCAACCTGGTACTGGGCGGCAGCAAACGTATGGACGAGCTGATTTTTGGCTACGAGATGCTCAAAAACCACCACGGTATTCAATGGGTGCGAGACGAAGTCACGGTGATGGACCACGCGGCGCGTAAAGTCAGTTTGGTGCGCGGTGAGCTGGCTTATGACCGGTTGATTATCGCACCCGGTATCGATTTTATTTATGATCAACTGCCCATGCTGCAAAGCAGCGAGGCACAGGAACTGGTTCCGCATGCCTGGAAGGCTGGCTACCAGACCCGTAATTTGCGCAAGCAGCTGGAAGCCATGCCGGATGATGGCGTGTTCGTTATCAGCATCCCGTTGATGCCTTTTCGCTGCCCGCCGGGGCCTTATGAGCGTGTCAGCCAGGTGGCGTTTTACTTCAAAAATAACAGGCCCAATGCCAAAATCATCGTACTCGATGCCAATGCTGAAATTGTCTCCAAGCAGAGGTTGTTCGCCCAAGCGTGGTTGGAACTGTATCCGGGCATGATCGACTATCGGCCGAACAGCACGCTGACCGCTGTTAACGTGAACAGCCGCAAGGTTAAAACGGAATTCGAAACGGTAAAAGCCGATGTGCTCAATGTGATTCCCCCGCAGCGTGCTGGCAAGGCAGCACAAATGGCGGGCGTGGTGAATATCGATAAGCGCTGGTGCGAGGTGGATTTTTTGACTTATGAATCCAAAGCAATGCCTAATGTGCATATTATCGGCGATGCCGTTTCTGCGGCACTGCCCAAGTCGGCGCATATAGCGACCTCGCAGGCCAAGGTATGTGCCAGTGCGATTGTGGCAATGATGAGCGGTAATTTGCCCGATCCCGCGCCAGTATTTGCCAACACCTGTTATAGCTTTGTTAGTGACAAGATGGCGATGCATGTGGCGCATGTATACCGCTACGACCCGCTTAAGAAAATGCTGGTGCCAGCCGAGGGCGGTGGCGTGTCGGACAAGCCATCTGAGCTGGAAGGCAGATATGCTCAATCCTGGGCACGAAATATCTGGGCGGATGTTTTAACCTGACAGGTGATGCAGATGATTAACTACATGGTCTCGAAAATCGGCTATCTTTTGGCCGTCGGTATCTGTGGCTTGCCGCTGATTGGGTATGCGGGCATGGCCGAAGTCCTGGCTCCACCCAATGATGTGGCTAGTGCTATCAAACTGCCGCCCGGGTTCAAGGCGCAAATTTTTTCCCGCGTGACAGCGGCTGGAAGCGAATATTTCCGTGGACCCCGGTTTATGGCTTTTGACTCGGAGGGCAACCTTTACGTTTCGCTGGGCATGGATAACAAGGTAGTGATGCTGCCTGATAGAAATCATGACGGTTTTGCTGATGAAGTGGTGACAGTTGCTGATAACCTGAATGCCCCGCAGGGCCTGGCTTTTGTGAAGGGCAAGCTGCTGGTGGCTAATCAGGATGGTGTGGTAAGGCTGGATCAGAACAACGGTAAATGGCCTGCCAGTCATGTAACGCCTGTGATTAGTGGCTTGGCCAGTGGCGGTCACAGCTTCAAGACACTCAAGGTTGGTCCAGACGGTTACCTGTATCTGAACGTTGGCTCAAGCTGTAATGTTTGCGTTGAGAGAGATGCTTTGCGCGCCACCATCTTGCGTTATAGCGTTGACGGCAAACCAGCTGGCGCTTTCACTGCATTTGGCCTGCTCACGACTACCCCGATATGGGCGGCAGGTTTGCGCAACGCAGAGGGCATGGCCTGGCATCCCAAAACCGGCGCCATGTTTGCCACCAATAATGGCGCTGATATGCGCTCCGCTACTAAAGGCGGACCGGTGAATGATGAGCTGCCGCCCGAGCATCTCAATCGTATTGAGTCGGGTAAAAATTATGGCTGGCCATATTGCTGGGGTGAGCGTCAGGCTGATCCCAACTTCCCTGGTCCGGATGGGCTCTGTGCTACAACACAGCCGCCCGAAATAACCTTCAAGGCTCACTCGGCACCGCTGGGTATTACTTTCCTGAATACGGCCGCTTTCCCTGGCGATTACAGAGATGATGCCATCGTGGCATTGCACGGATCTTGGAACCGTGAGCAGCCTTCCGGCTATAAGTTGGTGCGAGTGAAATTTGGAAGGGATAAAACACTGGATAAACCTGTCCAAGTTACAGACTTCGCGACCGGCTGGCTGCAAAAGAATGGTGCGTGGGGACGTCCAGTGGACGTGGTGGTTGGGCCCGATGGCGCCTTATATGTTTCCGATGACCGTGCCGGTATGATTTATCGCATTAGCTACAGTAAAAGTATTAACCATAAAAAGAACTGATCCATAATCAAGAATTGAACTAGGAGAGAAGGAAAGGAATTGTCATGAACATCTTTCAAATAACGCGTGCAGCCTGCGTTGCGCTTAGCCTGCTACCCGCTGCATCTTTAGTTCAGGCCGAGAATGCAGACCCTGCCAATATGGTGATTTATATCAGTCCGCAGGAATATAAACATTCCATCAAGCTCTGGCAGTTTTACTATGATTACTGGTTCAGTCAGGGCCCTGCTGTGGAACCGGTTGCAACGCAGATTCTGGGCGCAGAGTTCGGCGCTGTTGGTATGTGCGAGGGCAACACTGCCGGTAAAACGCTGGTATGGATTAAACCCAGCATGTTTTATAACCCGCATATGCTTACTTTCTACGGAAAAATCACCGCCGATGTATTTTCCGGTAGCGGTAAGCCATTAGGCGTCTATGTCGGTGAATCGCAAAAGATGGGCTTTTTAGACGTATTCCCAGCAAGTCAGGTAGATACGACTTACAAAATGGCAATGCAAAATGTCGCTGACAAAATGAAAGCGGATCAGCGATTGCAGGCGGCAATCAGTAAGGGCGTGCCCGCAAGCGAAACCAGCACGCCATGCGCCATGGTGTCCTTGCTGCCAGCGATCAAGCATTCCGCAAGGTAATCTCGTCATGCAATCTAGCGAAGGGTAAAAAATGAAGATCAAATGCACATTATCAATGACGCTCGCAGCCTTAATCTTATTGGCTGGTGGCGTTGCCGCACAGGCGGATGAACTGAAAAAAGTGACAGGCCTTAAAACGCCGGAATCCGTCGTGGTTGCCAAGGATGGCAACATCTATGTGTCTGAAATCGGCGAATTTGGCAAGAATGGTGATGGCCAGATCAGCGTCATTGGCCGCGATGGTCAGCTCAAGGTGTTTGCCACTGGCATGGATGACCCCAAAGGTCTGGTTATTTCTGGCAAGACCCTCTACGTGGCTGACAAGACCCGCGTGCTGAAAGTGGCTGCCGATGGCAAATGGCAAGTGTTTGCCGCCGCCGATGCTTTTCCGGTTACCCCCCGGTTTCTGAATGACCTGGAAGCCGACGGGATCGGCAATATTTACGTATCAGACAGTGGCGACCTCGAGGGTAAGGGCGGTGCTGTTTATCGCATCAACAAGCATGGCAAGGTCACCACTGTTACCGACAGCCGTAACCCGTTGGTGCTGGCGCCTAATGGTTTGCTGATGGGGGGGCATGGCACATTGCTGCAAGTGGATTTCGTCTCCGGTACTCTATATCGCATCAATCCGAGAAATGGCGAGATGACAAAGCTGGCTGATGGCTTTGGCGGCGCTGATGGTCTGGTGCGGGGCAAGCATGGCATGCTTTACGTCAGCGACTGGAAAAACGGCCGCATATTCTCTGTAGATCAATCCGGCAAGGTTGAGCTGCTGAAGGATGGCTTTAAGGCTTCTGCAGACATGGCCCTTTCCGCTGACGGAAAGTTCTTGCTGGTGCCTGATATGAAGGCTGGTGAGCTGGTCTGGCTGCTTTTACATGAATGACGGGATGAACAAAACAGCATAAAAAAAGCCACGATAAATCGTGGCTTTTTTGTGCTTTGAGTATTGTGCTGCTATTTAGACAAGAGCCCGATTGCCCCATCCAGCCCTACATGGTTCAGCGCATAGGTGGCTTGCTGCTGTACCAGGGGTTTGGCGTGATAGGCGATACCTATGCCGGCAATACCCATCATTTTCAGGTCATTGGCACCATCGCCAATGGCGATGGTCTGGTGGGCCTGTAGCCCCAACTTATCGCGTAGATGCACTAGCCAGTCAGCTTTGGCTTGTGCATCTACGATATTGCCCAAGACCTTTCCAGTCAGTTTGCCATTGGCGATGTCCAGCTTGTTGGCATGCGCGTAGTCCAACCCCGCCATGGCCTTGACGCGGTCAGCAAAGAAATCGAACCCTCCCGACACCAGCATGGTGCGGATGCCCTTTGCTTTGCAGGCGGCTATCAGTTGCGGCACGCCTGGGCTAAGCTTTAGACGCTCATCATATACGCGCTGTAAGGCGGATTCATCCAATCCTGCCAGCAATGCCACACGCCGGCGCAGACTTTCAGCAAACTCGATTTCGCCCTGCATGGCGCTTTCAGTGATTTTTGCCACCTCCGGCTTGAGGCCCTGCATATCGGCAATTTCATCAATACATTCAATGGTGATGACGGTGGAATCCATGTCCATCACTACCAGCCCGAAGTTATCCAGGCTGTGGGCATCCTGCACAAAAGCACAGTCAATGTGATGAGCTGCGCAGTAAGCTGTGACCTCAGGCAAAGGTGCATCTACCGGCATGGCATAAGCCTGCTGTGTTAGCTGCCGGAAATTGCCTTGCTTGCAGAGCGCGGCAATGGCTTCAAGGTGATCGTGGGATAGTGCTGCTGCCTGAATGACTAGACGCATGAGTAGTGGTCGGCGAATTGGTTTAATGGCGTGAAGGCCGCGATTATATCACCTGGGCTGCCGCTGATGCGGCAGTTCGCACGACTAGGGCTGGTTAGCGGGCACGGTGTGATATAGATCAAAATCCCCATGATGTTTTACCAGTTGCAGCCTGTGGCTCAGTTCGGCAGGTAATTTTTTTTCTGCGCCGCTGGAGATGGCGACATACGCGGGTTTCTGCCTGATTTTTTCTAGTAAGGCAGTTGTAGTTGGTGCCAATTCGGCTTTGCCCTGGGTATAAAACTCTGCAGAGTAAGGACGGTTGTGCAAGAAGATCAGGCTTTCCCCATTGCTGTTGCGAGATAGGTAATCAAGCACGATCGCCTTGGCGACTTTTGTTTCATCCTTGCCTCTGAGCTCAATTTTAGTCAGGTAAGCTGTCCAGCCAAGCGAAGTCAGCAGCAAGCCGGCTATCAGCAGTTTTTCCACCGGTGCCGGTTTTAAATATCTGTTTAGCCAATAAGCTCCCCACAAAGCTAGTGCTGGTATTCCAGGCAAACCGTAGGTCCAGATGATATTTGCCGCGCCAGTAAAAAACACGCATGGCATTAAACCGCATAGCAGCAGATAAAGTCGCCATGAACGTTGGGCGGCATCAATGCTATCGGGTAAAGAGTTGCCTGACTTGCGCCACCAGAGCGCAGCAATTGGCAGCAAGACGGACCAGGGCAATAAGGCGGCAAAGGTGAAGACCCAGATGCTGCCATGTGGGAACAGATGAGCATGGCCATATTGATCGCCGTGCCAGCCCGGTGTAACAAAACGGTGCCAGTGCTCCCCTATAATGAAATAATTAAGGAATCCGGGTGTATGCGCTTCGGCAATCACATACCAGGGCAGGGCGATTAACAGCGTCAGCAGGATGCCGCGCAGCCAGGGCAGGCCACGCCACACGGTCATGAGATTGGATTTTGCGAATGTCCATATCACAATTGGCAGTCCGGTAAGCACCAGCGCAATCGGCCCCTTGGCCAGCAGGCCGATACCCATGCCTATGAAGAAAACCCAGCGTTCACGACGTTGTTCTTCCGCGGTTCCGTTTAAACCCAGCCAGAATCCACGGATGATCAAAAAGCAGCCCAACGTCAATTCCATGTCGGTCATGACTGCGCCGGTAGAAACAAAAAACAGGGTGGACCCTAGAAGCAGCGTAACAGCGTAGATGGCCTCCCGGCGTGAGCGACGTGCCGCCCAATCCCAAACTAGCCAGGCAACCAGCAGGCCACTCAGGAAATGCGGCAGGCGTGCGGCGAATTCGTTGACTCCCAATAGTTTGATGCTAATGGCGCTGAGCCAGAATGAAAATGGCGGCTTGCCCCAGAATGGCACGCCATAATCGAACCACGGCGTAACCCAGTCATTCAGCTCCACCATTTTCCTTGCTATTTCGGCATAGCGTGCTTCCGTGGTGTCGAAGAGTGGGTAATAACCCAGGGTAAGCAGTCGCACCAATACCAGCGAGGCAAGGGTGATCAGCAGCGTGCGTGTCAAATAGGAGGAGTTTTTAAGCATTATTTGGTATGGATGGAAAGCTGCTATCAAATATATTTTTTTGGATAAAAAACGGCGAATTCTCTATTTTACTACTATGACTATTGCAGAATTATTAATTTATTACCTTACAGTAAGCTGACGCTACACTGTTATTTATTGAGATGCGGGCTTAATGCTGGCGCGAAGACTGCTTTTCGGCCAAAATTACATAATTACAAAAACGCTGGATTTACCATGAATTTGCATGAATTTCAGGCCAAGCAGTTGCTGCAAAAATATGGCTTGCCTATACCGCGCGGCATCGTTGCCGATTCCCCTGCTGCTGTCGTTGCTGCTGCCATTGAATTGGGCGGTGACGTTTGTGTCGTCAAAGCGCAGATACATGCTGGCGGCCGGGGCAAGGTGGGTGGGGTGAAGGTGGTCAACGTAGAGCAGGCGGGCGTACTAGCCTCCAGTCTGCTGGGTAAGCCGCTGGTGACAATACAGAATGCGCCAGACGGCCAACCGGTGCATAAGCTGTTGGTGGAAGAAACCTTGCCGATTGCGCGCGAGTTGTATTTATCACTGCTGGTGGATCGTTCGTTAGAGCGCGTGGTGGTAGTGGCCTCTGCTGCTGGCGGCATGGATATTGAAGAAATAGCCCAGAACAGTCCGGAAAAAATCCTGCAGGAAATCTGTGATCCATTAAATGGTCTGGTAGATTATCAGGCACGCAACCTGGCATTCGCGCTAGGCCTGGCTGGTGAGCAGATTGGCGCCTTTAGCAGATTGGTCAAGGGCTTGTACCGCCTGTTCAAGGAAAACGACTTGTCACTACTTGAAATCAATCCTTTAATCGTGACAACTGCGGGCGCGCTGGTTGCGCTGGATTGTAAGATGAGTGTGGACGATAACGCGCTTTACCGGCAGAAAACCCTGGCCGAGCAGCGCGACTGGAGCCAGGATGATGCCAAGGAAGCGGTAGCGCATGCGGCCGGGCTCAATTACATCGCGCTTAACGGCAATATCGGCTGCATGGTGAATGGCGCCGGCCTGGCGATGGCGACTATGGATCTGATCAAACTGCATGGCGGCGCACCGGCTAATTTTCTCGATGTAGGTGGTGGTGCTACCGCAGAAACCGTGGCTAAGGCCTTCAAGATCATTCTGGCCGACAACCAGGTAAAAGCCATACTCGTCAATATTTTTGGCGGCATCATGCGCTGCGATATTATTGCCGAGGGCATCATTACCGCAGTTAAGGAGGTTGGTATCCAGATTCCGGTTGTCGTCCGGTTGGAGGGTACCAACGTTGAATTGGGCAGGAAGATGTTAAGTGAAAGCGGGCTGTCTATTATTTCTGCAGATGGATTAACCGATGCAGCTCAACGTGCCGTGCAGTCAGCTAACAGTGCGGCAGTAAAGGTTTGATATGGCAATTTTGGTAAACAAAAATACAAAAGTACTGTGCCAGGGTTTCACTGGCAAGCAGGGGACTTTCCATTCCGAACAGGCGTTGGCTTACGGCACCAAGATGGTCGGTGGTGTCACGCCGGGTAAAGGCGGACAAACACATCTTGGCCTGCCGGTGTTCAACACCATGCGTGCAGCCGTCGAGGCTACAGGTGCCAATGCTTCGGTTATTTATGTACCGCCGCCGTTTGCGGCAGATTCCATCCTTGAGGCTGCTGATGCCGGTATTGCACTGATTGTTTGCATTACGGAAGGCATTCCGGTGCTGGACATGCTCAACGTGAAGGCGGCACTGAAAGCCAATGGCGTAAAGATGGTCGGTCCTAATTGCCCGGGTGTTATTACGCCGGATGAATGCAAGATCGGCATCATGCCCGGCAGCATTCATCTAAGAGGCAAGGTGGGCATAGTCTCGCGTTCCGGCACGCTGACTTACGAAGCCGTACACCAGACTACAGCGCTGGGACTGGGCCAGTCCACTTGTGTCGGTATTGGCGGCGACCCCATCAAAGGCCTGAACTTTATTGAGTGCCTGCAGATGTTTGAGGCAGATGCGGAGACCTCAGCCATTATCATGGTGGGCGAAATCGGCGGTAGCGATGAAGAAGCCGCTGCGGATTTCATTAAGAGCAACATCAGCAAGCCAGTTGCCGCTTATATCGCGGGGCAAACAGCACCCAAGGGTAAGCGCATGGGGCATGCTGGAGCGATTATTTCGGGGGGCAGTGGCCTTGCTTCGGACAAAATCCGCGCGCTGGAGCAGGCTGGTGTAATAGTGGCCAGTTCGCCTGCGGGTCTCGGTGAAGCGGTACAAGCCGCAATTAATGCCCAAGCTTGATCAGCGCGATAGACTATGACGGGAAACTTTATGTGGCGTAACTTATGCCGATTGATGCTATGTGCCTTGCTTGCCGGAGTTGCGCCAAGTGGTTTTACCACGGGCTGGATTGCAATAGCCCATGCTGACGAGGCAATTCCTTACCTGCTGACGGTGGCTGCCAGAGGAGATCTGGCCACGGTGCGGGCCATGCTGAATAGCGGCGTTAATCCCAATACCAGGGATGCCGATGGCATTACGGCGTTGATGTATGCTGCACGCAAGGATAAGGCTGAGGTTGTCCAGGCGTTGTTGGATAAGGGTGCGGACATTAATGCCAAAGACAGCGGTGGCTGGACGGCCTTGATGTTCGCCGCCAAGAAAAACTATGTGGCCACAGTCAAAGTGTTACTGGATAAAGGTGCTGATCCCAAGATCCGCGACGATTCCGGCTGGAGCGCATTGGGTATGGCCGCTACTTCCGGCTATAGCGAAGCCGTGGACCTGTTGATCAAGCATGGCGTGGATGCCAATACCAAGAGTGACGATGGCAAAAGCGTACTCATGTACGCAGCCAAAAATGGTGACCTTGCGACCATTAATACCTTGCTTGAAAATGGCGCCGATCGTTCGGCACGTGACCGCTTTGGTTTGACGGCCTTGATGTATGCTGCACGTGCGGGGCATGCTGAGGCGATAGACCTCATGCTCAGCAAAGGCGCGAAAATTAACGATAAGGACGACTCCAAATGGACTGCCTTGACCTGGGCCGTGAAGAAATCTCAGCTGCCAGCTGCCCAAACCCTCATTGCCCACGGTGCAGATGTGAACCGCAAAGACTCTGAAGGTACGCCAATCTTGCAATTAGCGGTAACTAATGGTGGAGTAGAAATGGTGAAATTACTGCTCGACAGCGGAGCCAGTGTCAAAGCCAAAGACCAGTATGGATTGACTGCTTTGGTCTATGCCTTGAAAGGTAAGAATCCGGAGATTGTGAAGTTGATTAAGGATGCCGGTGGCAGTTACTAAGGCTTATAGGAAATTCAGCTCCGCATGAAACTCGCCATCGCGCAAATCAACTGTACGGTCGGAGACCTGTCAGGCAATAGCGCAAAAATCCTGGATGCTGTGGCACGTGCGCAACAAGCCGGTGCCAGCCTGGTGATTACACCAGAACTTGCATTGAGTGGCTATCCGCCGGAGGATTTACTTTTACGCGAAGATTTTAACCAGGCCTGTGAAATCGCGTTACGTAAACTGGCCAGCGCCATCCCTCACGTCACAGCCATAGTCGGTCATCCTCGCCAATATAACGGCAACTGCTACAACGCGGCTTCAGTGCTGCAAGATGGCTGTATAGTGGCCACTTACCACAAGCACGTATTGCCCAATCACAGCGTATTTGACGAAATGCGCTATTTCACTGCTGGCGACGAACCCTTGGTATTCCTGCATCAGGGGGTGCGTGTCGGTATCGTCATCTGCGCTGACGTATGGGAAACTTCCCCGGTCAGACTGGCCAAGCAGGCCGGGGCTCAAATATTGCTGGCATTGAATGCTTCCCCCTTCCATATAGACAAGCAGGCCGCGCGCCACGAAGTGCTTAAAGAGCGGGTTAAAGAAACCGGGTTGCCATTTGTTTACGCCAACATGGTTGGCGGTCAGGATGAATTGGTATTTGATGGCGGTTCTTTTGTGCTGGATAGCGAGGGTGCATTAATGCAACAGTTGCCAGCTTTTGTGGAAACGCTTGGGCTGGTCGAACTGGATGTGGGCAAGCCTCGGCCAGCTGAGATAGCGACTAGCTTGGCACTGGAGGCTTCGGTGTATAAAGCGCTTTGTTTAGGCCTGCACGATTACGTTGTCAAGAATGGTTTCCCTGGTGTGGTGCTGGGGCTTTCCGGCGGCATTGATTCGGCGCTGACCCTGGCTATTGCCGTTGATACCTTAGGTGTGGAAAAAGTACAGGTGGTCATGATGCCTTCTGAATTTACTGCTGCAATGAGCGTGGACGATGCGCAGGAAATGGCCAAGAGGGTAGGGGTGAAATATAGCGAATTGCCGATCAAGTCTTTGTTTGAACATTTTCGTGAGACCCTGGCAGCCGAGTTCTCAGGTTTGCCATTTGACGCCACCGAAGAAAACCTGCAGGCACGCATACGCGGCATGCTATTGATGGCGCTCTCCAACAAATTCGGCAGCATTGTTCTCACTACAGGCAACAAGAGCGAAATGGCAG
>JBDTOX010000034.1:0-1583 GCA_039933015.1 Methylophilaceae bacterium | reverse complement strand
TTCAGACGCGCTGGGGTTGATAAATCAGGGTAAATCCCAAAAGTGGGTCATGTGGCTTTTGTGCTCATGTTAATTATTAACTTAACTAATTAACAGTATGTAATTAAAAGTAATTTTTTAATTTTACATTAGCGTCTTCCGCAACTGCAGTGATGCACAGATTAATAGTTGGGCCTCTGCTCTAAGTTTGATTGATGCCGCGGGCCAGGCTATGTATGCAGCCAAGAAGCTGGGTAAGAACCAGGTTGTGATGTATGAGCGATCATCCTGCGCAGCCCGGCAATGATTCGTCCCCATTAGCATCATGATGCCTGGCATGTGCGGCTGCAACCATATCAGGAAAACCAGCGCAAGAATGCAGCTGAACTCAAGGCGATAGCGCCTAATATGAGAGATGCGCGCCAAACTCCAAGCTGTTTCTTTGCGGCCCAGCCTGCATGCAACTTTATATAGGCGGCAGCCAAGATGAAACCCGTCATGGCGCAAGCTATCTTGATGAGCAGTGCGATCACAGCTATGCCATGAATATCCGGCAGATGACCCTCAAAATAAAAGGTAGCAACGCCAAAACCCGTTCCGCTGGCCGCCTGCACCGCCCAGGCTACGGCCAATAGCCAGGCAAGCCGGTGCTGAACCGCTGCATTGCCGCGCACTATCCAAAGGGCGGTGGCGGCAGTGCCTAGCACGGTTACAGCACCAAAGTTATGGACAACCTGAATAAGTGCATAAAGAAGGTTTTGCACACCTACACGACTTATTTGACTGTAGCTGTCACTGAACTCTCCACCCCGGTCAAAGCATGGCTGGATGTTGCTTCTTTGATAGCGACGGTATGTTCTCCAGGCGTTAGTTGCGGCAAGTCTATGCTACATGGACAACGGCTGACATCACGGTAAACGATAGGGCTTTGGTCGTCGATATAAATGTGGACGTGATTACCATTGGGACTCAAATGGAGGTTAAATTCCAGTTTGTTTCCCGTAGCGCTCTGAAGGACTGCACCGTTTACCGGGGATGTAATCGTAATCGAACCCATAGCCGCAGCATCAGCGGCAAATACTGAGCCTGGCAGCGCAACCAGGGTAAAACACACGAGCAAGCTATTGAGCATTTTCATGACATTCTCCTTGAAGATCATTAGATCTGAATAAACACGACTCATAGAGTCAACTAAACACTATATCTGATGCTCAATGAGTGAGAATGTCAAAGGGCAGTTGTATTGAGCCCGTGGCTTTTGTCCACATCCAGTAAAAACGGGCTTTTATCATGCAATTCACTACTTAAGCTTTTTGTCTGGGTATTGGGGTATCACGATAGCGTTAGGCTGTAACTGTGTTCGCTTGGCGTAGCCTGGTCGGCTAGCGTGGTGTCGATGGCCTATTAAAGTTCAGGCTAATAGTCACCCAAAAGAGTCCTAGTACATAAGCGCATCCACTATCCTTGCAAGCTCTCGGTCATCTGACCGCAATACTTAGCCAAACCCTCTGGTAAATCTTTTGGGCAGACGCCGCATGATTGATTACCTGGCACTGCATAATCGATGAATTTCGGATAGGGTAAATTCAGGCTGGCCATGATTG
>JBDTOX010000033.1:0-9042 GCA_039933015.1 Methylophilaceae bacterium | reverse complement strand
GCCAACATGCGCACGCCCTGTGCGGACTTTCCCCAAATCACTTCTCAGTGCTTCCTGCGACTTTTGCATTTTTTGTTCAGCGTTTTTTTTCACATCATTGAGCATGATTCTCTCCTGGCAAGTTTCTCAGCAATTTTGGGTGGTTATTCCTCATGGAAGAACATGCGTGCCTTCGTCTTCACCCATCACAACTCGTTTAAGCGCACCCTGCTTGAAAATACTGAAAACACATATGGGCAGTTTCTGGTCGCGGCACAGCGTGAGTGCTGTGGCATCCATCACTTTGAGTTTTTTAACAATAGCCTCATCAAAACTGATGGTTTTGTAGCGCATCGCCTCCGGGTGGGTTTTGGGATCATCCGTGTACACACCATCCACCTTGGTGGCCTTGAGTACGATTTCTGCATTCATTTCCATACCGCGCAGCGCCGCTGCGGTATCCGTGGTAAAAAACGGGTTGCCGGTACCTGCGCCAAAAATCACCACACGACCTTCTTCCAGATAGCGTATGGCTTTGCCGCGTATGTAAGGTTCAACGACCTGCTCAATATTGAGTGCCGATTGAACACGGCTGACCAGCCCAACATGGCGCATGGCATCTTGCAATGCCAGCGCATTCATAACCGTTGCCAGCATGCCCATATAATCGGCCGTAGCGCGATCCATACCTTCAGCAGCCGGGGCTACACCACGAAAAATATTACCGCCGCCAATCACTACCGCCACCTGCACACCTAAATCAACAACCTCCTTAACCTCCCCCACAATACGGGAAATAGTAGCTCGGTTAATGCCATAACTATCATCACCCATCAGGGCTTCGCCAGATAATTTCAGCAAAATACGTTTGTAGGCCGGAGTGCTAGATAGGGCAGTCATGTGGCTCCTAATTTAATCATAAAAAACGTGGATTATATGCTTAAGCGCAACCCACGTTCTTAATCGGTTTGTCACTGTAACCAAGTGACGATTAACTTTACAGCTTGGCAGCGGCTGCCACTTCAGCAGCAAAATCGGTAACTACCTTCTCAATGCCTTCACCCACTACATACATGCTGAACGAGGCAATGCTAGCACCCTTGGATTTAAGCAATTGCTCAATTGTTTGCTTGTCATCCTTAACAAAAGGCTGGCTCAGCAGCGTTACTTCTTTCAGGAACTTCTGCACGGTACCGTCAGCAATTTTTTCCAGCATAGCTTCCGGCTTGCCGGCTTCCTTAGCCTTTTCAATCGCCACGCGACGTTCAGCTTCAATCAGTTCAGGCTCTACACCGCTTGCGTCCAGGGACTTAGGCTTGGTAGCAGCGATGTGCATAGCAATATCCTTACCCAGCGCTTCGTCACCACCCACAACATCAACCAGCACGCCGATCTTGCTGCCATGTACATAGCTGGCAAGCTTGCCTTGGGCGGCTACGCGCAAAAAGCGACGCACACTGACGTTTTCGCCAATTTTTCCGATTAACTGGGTACGCACGTCTTCAACCGTGCCATCTCCCAGCTTCAGGGTTGATACTGCAGCAACATCTGCTGGATTTTCATTGGCAATCGTGACTGCCAGATTACGTGCAAATGTAAGGAACTCATCATTTCTGGCGCAAAAATCGGTTTCAGAATTCACTTCAACCATGGCGCCGGATTTCCCATCCGTACTAATGCTAATACCCACCGTACCTTCGGCAGCAACACGACCTGCAGCCTTGCTTGCCTTGTTGCCAAAACGTACGCGCAAGAGCTCTTCAGCGCGCGCCATATCGCCGGCAGCTTCGGTTAATGCTTTCTTACAATCCATCATTGGCGCATCAGTGCGCTCACGCAGTTCTTTCACCATGCCTGCGGTAATTTCGGCCATTTTCAACTCCTTAAACTTTTAACTCAATCAAGCCAGCTTGCATTACCAGCTTGCCTAAAAAACAGGTATAAAAAAAGGGGCTCGCGCCCCTTTTGTCAGGGTTTTACTCTGCCGCGTTATCTTCAACTTCGACAAATTCTTCCTCAGATGCCGACTTTACGATTTCCGTGAGGGACTGGCTACGGCCTTCCAGCACTGCATCAGCGATGCCACGGGCATACAGGCGAATGGCACGGCTGGAGTCATCATTACCAGGAATGACGTAAGCCACGCCTTCCGGTGAATTATTGGTATCGACCACGCCGACCACCGGGATGCCAAGCTTGGCAGCTTCGGTAATAGCACCACTTTCATGACCTACGTCGATAATAAAAATCGCATCTGGCAAGCCACCCATTTCCTTAATACCACCGATGGAACGCTCAAGCTTTTCAACTTCACGCTTGTAACCCAAGGCTTCTTTTTTGCCGAATTTTTCCAGCCTGCCATCCAGCATCATGGCTTCGTAGTCATTCAGGCGCTTGATGGACTGCTTTACCGTCTTGAAGTTGGTCAGCATGCCACCGAGCCAGCGGTGGTTAACATAGGCGCAGTTCGCGCGCTGAGCTTCTTCCTTAACGATATCGCGCGCTTGGCGCTTGGTACCGACAAACATGATACGACCCTTGTTAGCTGCCAGCTGACGCACATATTTCAATGCATCCTCAAACAGCGGCAGGGTTTTTTCCAGATTGACGATATGAATCTTGTTGCGGTCGCCGAAAATATACGGCGCCATTTTGGGGTTCCAGTAACGCGTTTGATGGCCGAAGTGAACCCCGGCTTCCAGCATTTGACGCATAGTAACGGACATAACAGTCTCCAGTAAGGGTTATAGCTCACATGTACCCAACAACATCCGAACTAGCCGGACACCCTGTACGGGGCACATGTTCTAATTTAAAACTACAGATCCCCGATTAGCTTTTCGCTTCCTGCTAAACGGGCGCCGTATGTTACCATAAGCAACTGTTTGGATTCAAGGAAAACTAAGCTTCAGCGAGGGGTTTTGATGACGCAAAACATGGGTTTTCCTTAATCAAAATGCCCCAAGGCTCTCATACATAATTATGGCAATCTCTATTAAAAACGAATTAGATATCGAAAAAATGCGCGTCGCAGGCAAGCTTGCCTCCGAAGTGCTGGATTTTATCACCCCTTACGTCAAGCCCGGCGTGACGACTGAAAAACTCGACCAGCTGTGCCACGATTACATGGTCAATGTGCAAAAGACCATCCCCGCACCCCTTAACTATGCCCCCGGCGGTCATACACCTTATCCCAAATCCATCTGCACCTCGGTCAATCACCAGATTTGCCATGGCGTACCAGGTGAAAAGGTGCTTAAAAATGGCGATATCGTTAACCTTGACATCACGGTTATCAAGGATGGCTATCATGGCGATACCAGCCGCATGTTTTATGTGGACGAGCCTTCCATCCAGGCCAAACGCCTATGCGAAATCACCTACGACTGCATGTGGCTTGGCATCGCCCAGGTAAGAGCGGGCGCGACGCTGGGCGATGTGGGGCATGCCATTCAAGTTTATGCAGAAAAAAATGGCTACAGCGTAGTGCGTGAATTCTGCGGCCATGGCATCGGCAAAAAATTCCATGAAGACCCGCAGGTGTTGCATTACGGCAGACCAGGCACCGGCCTTAAATTACAGGCCGGTATGGTATTCACTATAGAACCCATGATTAACGCAGGCAAGCGTGACATCAAGCAACTGGGCGATGGCTGGACTATCGTCACCAAGGATCACAGTCTCTCCGCACAGTGGGAACATACGATACTGGTCACCGAAAGTGGGTACGAAGTATTGACTGTATCAGCTGGCACTCCGCCCCCACCCGCTTTCATCTGAATCAGTATGGATTTGCGCCAACGCCCGAACGAGACAGATAGTCTTGCCAAGGCTTGCCGCGCCCGTCTGCAGCAGCAGCAGGCTGAATTGCGTGCTACATTTGAGAAAAACTCGAATACCAGCACACTACTGCGCAAACATTGCCGCCTAGTCGATCATCTGTTACGGGAGTTATGGCAGCAATCTGGGCTGACTAAAGACGTTTGCCTGATTGCCGTTGGTGGTTATGGGCGTGGCGAGCTTTTTCCGTATTCTGATGTAGACCTGCTCATACTCCTGCCTGAACACACAGATGGCACTACAAATTTCCGCATTGAATTACTCATCGGCTTGTTTTGGGATATCGGCCTGGCTGTCGGCCACAGTGTGCGCAATTTAAACGAATGTGTGGATGAAGCCAAAAAGGATGTCACGGTACAAACCAATTTGCTGGAAGCCCGCCTGCTGATTGGAAATAAACCGCTATATCACGACTTCAAACAGCAAATTGAATCCCTCATGGATGTGTCTACATTCTATGAAGCCAAAATGCGGGAGCAGGAACAGCGCCATGCGCGGTTTAACGATACTGCTTACAATCTGGAACCCAATGTTAAGGAAAGTCCGGGCGGTCTACGCGATTTGCAAAATGTATTGTGGATCGCACGCAGCTTGGGAATCGGTGACAACTGGAATGCTTTAGTCAGACAAAAGTTGATTAGCAGCCTGGAAGCGCGTCAAATACGCCGCCACGAACTCCATCTGCAAATGCTGCGCACGCGCTTGCACTATCTGGCCAATCGCCGTGAAGATCGGCTGCTATTTGACTTTCAGAATGATCTGGCGCGCGAGCTAGGTTATACCACTGGCAGACGTCGGCGTGCCAGCGAGCAACTCATGCACAGTTATTATCGCAGTGCCAAATTTGTCAGCCTGATAAATGAAATTCTGCTGCACCTGCTTCGGGAGCACATCCATCCAGAACTGCACGCAGTGGTGCAAATCAATACGCGATTTGAAGCACAAAATAATCTGCTGATTGCAAAATACGCTACGCTGCTTCAGCGCAAGCCCTCTTCTATCCTGGAAAGCTTTTTACTGCTGGAACAGCATCCGGGGCTCAATGGCATGAGCGCGAACCTGCTGCGTACACTGCATCGGGTAAAAAACCTGGTAAATCGAGAGTTTCGCAATAATCCGGAAAACAAGACGCTATTCCTGGAAATTCTGCGCCAGCCTACAGGCGTGTCCAAGGCACTGGACCTCATGAACCGTTACGGTATCCTCGGCAGGTATATCCCAGCCTTTGGCCGCATCATTGGGCAAATGCAGCATGATCTCCTTCACGTTTATACTGTGGATGAGCACATTTTGAACGTGGTACGCAATTTGCGCCGCTTTTCCGTGCCCAAATTCACACATGAATTCCCCTTATGCAGCGAACTGTTTCTTGATTTTGATACACCCTACCTGCTCTATCTTGCCGCACTATTTCACGATATTGCCAAAGGCCGTGGCGGTGACCATTCGACGCTGGGCACAGCAGATGCACGTCGTTTCTGCAAAGCCCATGGATTACCCAGGGCAGATTCCGAACTGGTCGCGTGGCTAGTGCAAGCGCACCTCACCATGTCGAGCACGGCGCAAAAATGTGATTTATCGGACCCAGCTGTTATCGAAAACTTTGCTCAATTTGTGGGTGACGAGCGTCACCTGACTGCACTGTACTTATTGACCGTGGCGGATATACGCGGCACCAACCCTGCAATCTGGAATGCCTGGAAAGCCAAGTTGTTGGAAAATCTATACCTTGCATCGCAGCGCCTGTTAATGGGCACAAGCAACGATGCCAATACAGAATTGCTATCCCGTCAAAATCAGGCCAGCTACATATTGAGCCACTATGGCGTGGTGAAAAGTGCCTACCAGCCTTTGTGGGACAAGCTGGGGCGCCTGTATTTCCTGCGTCATGAAAGCCAGGAAATCGCCTGGCATAGCCGCATGCTGCTGTCGCATCTCAATACTGAAGCACCTATCGTGCGGGCGCGCTTGAGCCCGGCTGGGGATGGGATCCAGGCCATGGTTTACACGCATGACCGCGACGATTTATTCGCACGTATTTGTGGTTTTTTTGAGCGCATAGGCTA
Source organism: Methylophilaceae bacterium (assembly GCA_039933015.1). Lineage (GTDB taxonomy): Bacteria > Pseudomonadota > Gammaproteobacteria > Burkholderiales > Methylophilaceae > JBDTOX01. The sequence continues at coordinate 3,157 of JBDTOX010000033.1, read as the reverse complement.
TTCAATTGCTGAAGCCAAGGTACACACCACACCCCATGGCTACGCCCTGGATAGTTTTCTGGTGATTGATAGCAGCGATAACTCCGTGAAATACCGGGATCTATTGAGTTACATCGAATATGAATTAACGCAAAAACTGTTAAGCACTGCCCCGCCAGAACCGCCACGACGAGGCCGCTTGAGTCGCCAGGTGAAACATATGCCGATCAAGCCCAGCATCGCTATCAGGCAGGAAGCCAGCGGAGAAAATCATATGCTGGAAATTGTTGCTGGTGATCGTCCAGGGCTACTCTCCCAGATTGCGTACACCTTCCTTCAGCATGGCGTGCACTTGCATACCGCAAAAATTAATACGCTGGGCAATCGCGCCGAAGACACCTTCCTGATTTCAGGCAAAGCCGGCAGCAAACTTGATGACAGGAATGTCAAAACACTTAAAGAAGACCTGCTCGCCCAGTTTTGACAAGGTATTGCTTTAAGCATGACAGGGACTACGCATAAAACAAAAAAACCCGCCGACAGCGGGTTTTTTTGTTGAGTTCTCAGGATAGTTCTACCCCATTAGCTCTAGCCGTGCTTGTAATGCTTACGCAATGGCTTAACAACTTCCCAGTTGGTGTCAAGGCCAGCAGGAAATACAACCAGATCGCCAGCAACGATACGTACTGGCTCGCCACCTTTAGGCGTTACTACAATTTCGCCCGCCAACAGATAAGCGGTTTCTTTCATGTCGAAATCCAATGGGAACTTGGAAACTTCCTTTTCCCAGATTGACCAGCTAGCAACACCTAATTGCTTTAGTTTCTCTTCGCTTGGGTTGTGCTCAACTACGATTTGGCTCATTTTAAATCCTTTAAAGTAACAAACAGACGTCTTAAGTGACTGTTAAACTTAGTATTTAGGGGAAAGCAAGATTTGGCGGAAGCGGTGAGATTCGAACTCACGAAGGGCGTGAACCCTCGACAGTTTTCAAGACTGTTGCCTTCAACCACTCGGCCACGCTTCCAAGGGGCAGAATTCTAACACAGCTTCAATCGTCTTGCATTTCAATGCCGGGAAATAGCACATCGGTGAAACCGAATTGCGCAAGGTCTCGAATGCGCATGGGATACAGGATGCCGTCCAGGTGATCATATTCATGCTGCACCACGCGGGCGTGAAAGCCGCTCACCATGCGGTCCATAGGCTTGCCATACTGGTCAAACCCGGTGTAGTGCAAGCGCGAATAGCGTGGCACTACACCGCGCATGCCGGGCACAGATAGACAGCCTTCCCAGCCATCCTCCATTTGCTCGCCTATAGGGGTTAACGTCGGATTGATGAGAACCGTATAAGCCACTTCTTCAGCATCGGGATAACGCGGGTTCTTGTGCACACCAAAAATCACTACGCGCTGGCTTACACCTATCTGTGGCGCTGCAATACCAGCGCCATCCATATGGCGCATGGTATCTTCCATATCGCGAATCAGCGCATGCAGTTCTGGCGTATCAAAACGTTCTACTGGGGCTGCCTTTTGCAACAGCACCGGATCGCCCATGCGCAAGACTGGCCTAATTGGCATGAATAATCACCACCTGTTCAATAAGATTACGTACTCGTCGCATTGTCTCATTAAGGGCTGCGCTAATTTCCTCGTATTTAATGCCATGCAGGCTATTGCCACGTCCAGCCGCGTGGTTGGCGACCGGGCAAATCGCTGCATAGCTTATTTCCAGTTCACGCGCCAATGCAGCTTCTGGCATGCCCGTCATACCCACCATGGTCGCACCATCACGTTCCAGCCGATTAATCTCTGCCGCAGTCTCCAATCGTGGACCCTGTACAGCAGCATAGACACCGCCATCTATCAAAGATTCACCTACTCGTTCAGCGGCTTGCTTGCATAGGTCGCGCATGTTTTGACAATAAGGCTCGGTAAAATCAATGTGTTTTATTGTCTGATTTTCACCTTGAGGGAAGCTGCTTTTACGGCCTTGGGTGTAATCAATCAACTGGTCAGGCAAGGCAATTCTGCCCGGCGCCAGATCGGCATGTATGCCGCCCACTGTTGCGATCGCGACTATGTCACTCACGCCTTCGGAATGTAGCGCCCATAAATTCGCCCGATAATTTACGGTATGGGGTGGAATGGTATGACCAGCACCATGGCGTGCCAGAAACACTACGGTATGCCCGCCAATCTCTCCAAACGTCAGCGGACCGGAAGGCTCTCCGTATGGCGTGCGTATTAGCTGGCGATGAGTTATCTGAAGATTGGCTAACTGAGTAAGGCCTGTGCCGCCGATAATTCCAAGCATAAAATATCCAGTAGATGATAATTAGCTGGATTGTAACGCAAACATCATCCCCTTTGCCGCGAATGTGGGCGCGGCTGTAAGCTATTTTATGGCATACTTGGCCTACTCATGAATACGCAAAATTCCCAAACTATTACTAGCGCAAGCCTTGCGCTGGCACAGTCACATTACGAAAACTTTCCGGTGGCATCTGTGTTGCTGCCCATGCGTTTGCGCAAACCTATCGGCCTGATTTATGCCTTTGCCAGACAAGCCGATGACTTTGCCGACGAAGGCAATTTAATGCCGGAGCAGCGCCTGGCTCTGCTGGAGGGCTTCAAGCAAGAACTTGACCGCATACGCGCCAATACTGTGCCGCATACGCCGTTTTTCGTTACGCTGAAAGCAACAATACAAAAACATCAGCTTCCGCTGGAGCCATTTTATGACCTGCTGGATGCATTCAGCCAGGATGTCGTAAAATCGCGCTATGAGAACTTCGGTGAGGTCATGGATTACTGTCGCCGCTCAGCCAACCCGATAGGCCGACTATTGCTACATCTTTATGGCAAAGCCACACCACGTAATATCGGCTTATCTGACGCCATCTGCTCTTCCCTGCAAATCATTAATTTTTTACAGGATGTAGCCATTGATTACCGTAAAGACCGCATTTATTTTCCGCTGGATGAAATGCACAAATACAGGATAACCGAGCAGCAAATTGCCAATGCTGATACCAGCGGCCCCTGGGGCCTATTCATGGAATTCCAGCTTATCCGTGCTCGACGCTTATTGCAGTCAGGAGCGCCACTGGGCTTGGCATTACCTGGACGCATAGGACTTGAGATGCGCACCATTATTGCCGGTGGCGAACG
>JBDTOX010000032.1:0-46129 GCA_039933015.1 Methylophilaceae bacterium | reverse complement strand
GCGCCAGCATCGCTGTACCTGCTTGCTGCAGGATTTGCGAGCGGGTCAGGTTGGCAGTTTCTGCGGCAAAGTCGGCATCAAGAATGCGTGACTTGGACGCGGACAGGTTTTCCACGGAAGTGCGCAGATTGCCAATGACGGACTCGAAACGGTTCTGAACCGCACCGTAGGTTGCGCGTGAGGTGTTTACTTCATCCAGTGCCAGATCAATCTGTGTGATTGCTAGAGTTGCATTGGCTGCGGTATCTACCTTGATGCCAGCGGCGGCAGCTTTCGCGGTTTCGCTGCCAACAGCGGTCAAATCGCTTGAGGTGATGGTAATGGTATCCGAAGTATCTGCACCCACCTGGTACTGTTGTGAAGTGCTGGCCAATACCGCGGTACCGTTGAATTTGGTGTTGCCTGTGATGCGGGTGACTTCAGCCTGCAGTTGCGCAAATTCTGTACCCAGGTTGGTACGGTCGCCAGCGCTATTGGTGGCGTTGGCAGACTGCACGGACAGCTCGCGCATACGTTGTAGTGCGTCGGTCACCTTGCCCAGCGCGCCTTCAGCGGTCTGGCCGAAAGAGATGGCGTCATTCGAGTTGCGGATAGCTACGTTATTACCGCGAATCTGTGCATCCATACGGGTTGCGATCGACAAGCCCGCAGCATCATCCTTGGCACTGTTGACACGCAAGCCGGAGGACAGGCGTTGTAATGCAGACTCCAGACTGCTCTGGGAGCTCATCAGGTTACGTTGTGCGTTCATTGAGGCAATGTTGGTGTTGATAACAGCCATGTTAGTTCTCCTTTGATTCCAGGTTAATGTTTCATTTTCGGTAGTGTTGCCGCCAACGTTGTTTTGCCATTCTGGTCCTGAGGCATTGCAGCGCTGTTGAAACATTTATCGGACGCGTTCCGGAAAAGTTTAGGGCGCGCTGTCCCACTTTTCCAAAACCACATCCGTAGCCACCTGTTTACGGGCGTCTGTGTTTGAAGATCATCGTTTTCAAATGCCGGGTGGATTTTTCCAGCGTATGCAGCGCAAACGGCTGGGCCGTAAGGTTTTGAAAGATCACAATTTCCTTTTGCAGCTCGCTGTCCGCTGCCAGTTCTTCCGCGATATTGAGCAATAGTTAAGTTCGGCAAGTATATGAATTGCACATGCTTTTACGCTGCATCACTGGCATAGAGGTCGATATGCAGGCAAAGATCCTTAAGTCTGCCGGCAACGTATTTGACAGCTAGCAGCGAATAAGCAGTTTTGACTTCATCTGCCATGCCTTCCGTCGCCTGGGCCAATGCCGGCATGTGTTCCAGCAGCGTTGGCAGGGTAAGGCTCAGGACGCGTATCAATAAGTCTTTCCATAAGCGGCTTGTTAGCCGCGCGCAGGGCAAAAGAAGATGCTGCCATGATATGAACAAGCCGGTCATTGCAAATGGCTTAACATCACGGTAAACCCGGCTTTAATCCGTGAATTGACTGCCTAAACGAGTTTATTGAAGATTGCGTAATGCGTTAATTCTGCATTGTTTTTGAGATTCAACTTGGCCAGCAGGCGCGAACGATACATGCTGATCGTTTTGACGGAAAGGGTAAGCTTGAGCGCGATATCACTCACGCGTAATCCGGAAGCCAGCAGGGTCAGGGTTTGAAACTCGCGGTCTGATAACGTTGCATGTGCGGGCTGGTCCGAATCCGCATACAGGTGATTGGCCAATGCCTCTGCTACAGCCAGCCCAACATATTTCTTGCCTTTGGCCACGGTACGGATCGCAATGACCAGCTCGGCTAAAGCGCCTTCCTTGCTTAAATATCCTGATGCCCCGGCCTTAAGGGCGCGGATTGCATACTGATCTTCACGGTGCGCAGATAGCATTAACACAGCCAGCTTGGGCTTTTCATTTTTAATCTGCTTTAATACTTCAATACCGCTGCGGTCCGGTAATGAAATATCCAGCAAAAGCACATGGGCATCTTCTTTTAACGCTAGCTGCAATGCGCCGGAGGCGTTTTCAGCCTCATTGATGACCAGGATGTCATCTGTTTCCTGGAGCATCTGTTTCAAACCCTGCCTTAATATCGCGTGGTCGTCAGCTATCAACACTTTAATCATGGTAGTGACTTAAAGAAGTTGCTATGCATATTAAATGGAGTAGCTATATTGGATTTCAGCATAACTGTCATTTCCTGTAAGGGGGAGTCGAGCAGATATCAGGGTTCCCTTGCCGGCGGCGGGTGATATGCAAAGACTACCATTGAGAATGCTGACACGCTCGGTCATCCCGCGTAAGCCGAAGGTATTGGTTTTGTAGTGGTCTGTGGGAGAAATGCCTATGCCGTCATCGCTGACTTGCAGTTCTATTTCCAGCTCAGAGGTGCTTAGCGTGATGGTAACCAAGGACGCATTCGCATGCTTGGCAATATTGTTTAATGACTCCTGGCAGATACGGAACAGGATGATGGATTGCTCGGACGTTACTGGAATATCTTCTGCATTCGAAATGAAGGTGCACTCTATGCCCATGTTTTTCTTGAACTGTCTGGCCAGCCACTCAATGGCGGCGACAATACCCAGATTAAGAATATCCGGCCGCAAATCGCAGGAGATGCGGTGTGTGGCTTCGACAGTCTGGTCAACGATATCCTCAAGTTGCTTGGCTTTTGCAAGAAGCAGCGTCTGATTTGGACCCAGTCTTTTGGTAATGGCAGCCAAGCCGATTTTGATGGCGGTTAGATTGCCGCCCAGGTCATCATGAATTTCACGCGCGATGCGTTGACGATCCTGCTCATTTATTTGTGCCATGTGGGCCGTGAGTTCCGCCAGCAGGTGATGAGCGCGTTCGATTTCGTTTTTCTCATTCTTGCTCTGCGTGATGTTCGTCATGATGCCGTCCCACTGGATTACATCATTTGCAATTTTTCTCGGAGTGGAGCGGAAGTTGATCCATTTAATATCCTGAGATTCCTCAATCCATATGCGGCCTTCCCAGTTCCAGACCGTCATCGTCTCAGCGGAGTTTTGCATGCTCAGGAAAAAGGAAGCACGGTCTTCTGGCAGGATAAGTTCGCTGAACAGGGTCGCATCACGATGTAGCAATCCAGGAGCCAGCCCCAGTAGTGCTTTGCAGCCTGCGCTCAGGTAATGGAATGACAACTTGTTATGGCTGCGGCATAACTGGTAAATCAGGCAGGGCATTTTATAGTCGATGCTATGCGCAAGCGCTTCTGCAGGAGGGCGCACTTCCAATTCGCCAATTGGCCTGTGGGCATCCACTTGTGTGCAGGGCGTTAGTCCAATGACAATGAGCGCATCCCTATTGTCATGGTTGGCAAGCAGCATCTTCAGGTTGGTTGAATATGCTGAGCCGTCCTGACGTTTCTGGCTGGCGCTGCACGTTACCGCCTGCCCGGTTTTGCGAATTCGAGAGATGTAACTTGTGAGCTTTTTTAAAGGAATATCCTGGAATATGTCGCTATAAGCAAGTGCCTGGAGTTCTTGCCAGCTAAGGCCCCGGTTTTTTTGTACACTGGCACTCGAAGAGACGAGTTGCAAGGTAGCGGAATCGAATACATAAATTTCCTCGGTAACGCCCGCCATAATGACATCTAAGGTGTGAAGACTAGTGCTCAATATTTGCTCAGACATGTTCTTATTAATATGACCGTGAGTAGTTAATAAACAGCAGTGAGTGCAGCAGGGCTGCACTCTTCCCAAAGTTACTGGTGTTTTAACATATTTTCAAATTCGTAACTGGCGTTCCTTCAGGTTAAAAGACACAGGAATTTAATTCAGCTTCTAGAAAGCATAATCAAGGCCAGCGCCAAAGCCTATCGTGTCTCGTCTGCATGATGGGCTTGGATGCAAAGCAGTGGCTGTGGCTGATGTAAATATAAACAATAAATCATGTGCATATAAATATTTTTAATATTTATTTAAACGGCCTAAAGAATCAGAATCTTCAGCCGTTAACAGTTGTAGGAAAAGTTTCCCGTCAGCATCTGTCATTTATATGACAGGTGTGTGCAATAGATGCCAAAAGCAAGTTTAACAAATGGTGATTAATTTATTCAACGTACCAGATTCACTGCCTGCAAAAATGGAGCCATACCTGTAGCTGAAGTTTTACCAAATTGATTTATAAAGTCATTTCCCCTCTATGTGGGCGTTTGTAAGACGAACGCCTACATGGGCTTTCCTGCCTCCCTGTCTAAAAATACCGAAGCACGCTTATTCCCTGTTTTGGTTTATCGGCTCACAGTGCCTCTCAGCAATACGACTTCCTGGCATGGGTGCCAGCAATAAAAATAATTTGATTAAAAACTTGAAATAAATCCGGGGTGTGTAAATGACTGACAGCGATATGATGATGGAAATCCGAGATGCTAATTTGAACTATCTGATGCTGGCTCAGCAGATGATACGGGCAGATAAGGCAACCGCTATTTTTCGTTTGGGCATCAGTAAAGAGATTGCCGAACTTTTGGAAGGCTTGAGTAATGCGCAATTAATCAAGCTGGCTGTTTCCAATATGATGCTGGCGCGCTTCCGTTTTGAAGACAGCACTATTCTGGGCATGCTAACCAAGTACAACAAAGATAAAGCGATTTCCCACGCAACCATCCTGATGGCCGGCCAGCCGGTTGAAGGGTTTGTATAACAAGGCGGCAAACTAAGACCCTGATTTTGTAGTTTCGATCGGGGAAAGTTCGGGGGGTGTTATGTCGCAAAAAAGTGTAGTAAACGAATCTAATCAAATACAGTTGGCCATTGAGCTGATTAATCTTGGCGCACGTCTCCAATTGCTGGAAGCCCATACTACGCTTTCACGCGAACGCCTGATCAAGCTGTACAAGGAACTGAAGGGTAAATCTCCACCTAAAGGCATGCTGCCATTTTCCACCGACTGGTTCCTGACCTGGCAGCCTAATATCCACGCCTCCATATTCCTGAATATCTATAACTTCCTGTTGAAGAATGCTGGTATAGAGGGCATCGTGGCCATTACAAAAGCCTACAGGCTTTATCTGCAGCAAGCCGAGATTGAGTCTGATGAAGAGCCTGTGCTTTCCCTGACACGCGCCTGGACCTTGGTACGGTTCGTCGAAAGCAATATGCTGAAGACCCAAAGCTGTAAATGCTGTAATGGTCAGTTTGTGGTGGATGCCTATGATCTTAACCATGACTATGTGTGTAACTTGTGTCATGTGCCATCGCGTGCGGGTAAAACCAAGAAAGCCAAGGAAGCCGCTGAAAAAGCATCTGCGCTGTCCGCCTGATGTTTCCCAGGAGGATGTCTTTTTCTACATCTGTGCAAGCTATCTGGATGAACGGCATCCTTAATTCAAAGCGATTAACTCCCGCCATGCTGGCCTTGATCATACAGGGCGTGACGTTGGCATTGGTTACCTCCCTCAGTTGGCTGTTGCTGACGCATACAACGCTTTCGCTGACAGTGATGGCTGTTGTGATAGCCCAGGGCTGCCTTGCTCTGCTGATCTCCAGTCTGTGCGGTATGGCTGCCTGGTGGCGGGCTATCCAATTTGTTTTTCCCATTATGGTCTGGCTCATGCTGGGCCTGCATTTGTCTGCTTATTTTTATCTCGCCGGCTTCCTGATTACGCTGAGTATGTACTGGACCACATTCCGTACTCAGGTACCGTTTTATCCTTCCGGACCGCGCGTCTGGCAGCAAGTGGAGGCCATGCTTCCACAGGGGCGCACTATCCATATGATAGATATTGGAAGTGGCCTGGGCGGCCTCGTTATGCATATGGCCAAAGCCAGGCCAGAAAGCGCTTTCTGCGGCATAGAAGTCGCTCCGCTACCATGGCTGATCAGCATTGTTCGCGCGCGATTAAAAGGGTCTGCGGCAGGTTTTCTGTTGGGGGATTATCACCGGCTTGATTTTTCGCACTATGACATAGTGTTTGCCTACCTTTCCCCAGTTGCAATGCCGGCCTTGTGGCAGAAAGCGCAAAAGGAAATGCGCCAGGGAAGCATGTTGCTGAGCTATGAGTTTGATATTCCTGGCGCAACCTCTGCATTTTGCCTTGCTGCAACTGAAGATGGCCCCTCTATTTTTGGCTGGCAGTTCTGAATTTTCCTCTCGCCGACATCCCTGCACACTCGCTGCATTGATACCAATTCAAGTTTAGTCAATTTCTACCGTTAAATTACATTGAACACGGGAATCACCGCTTTATTCCTCAATTCAGTTCGTTTGTTTGATTGGTACGCTTGTTTACATATCGCAAGCAAGAGGGAGTGCTACTCCCCTTATTGGAGCTTTCAACGTGTTAGTGATTATTGGCTATTTGGTGGTAATGAGCTCGGTGTTTGGCGGCTTCGCCTTGGCTGGCGGGCATCTTGCTGCGCTAGTACAGCCACTGGAGTTGCTAATGATAGGCGGCGCCGCCGCGGGAGCTTTTCTGGTTGGCAACGACAGCAAGGTGATAAAGGCCACGGTGAAGTCTATACCTGGCTTATTCAAGGGATCCAAGTTCAGTAAACAGCGTTACCTGGAGCTGCTTGCCTTCATGTTTGAGGTGCTGGCCAAGATACGTCGCGAAGGCATGATGTCGATAGAAAAAGACATCGAGAGCCCCGAGCAGAGCGCGCTTTTTAACAAATACCCGGGGCTGTTGGCTGATCACCATCTGGTCGAATTCATTTCGGATTACCTGCGTTTGATCGTCACCGGCAACATGGATGCATTTCAGATAGAAAATCTCATGGATAACGAGATTGACACCCATCATCACGAGGGCCTGATGCCCGTGCATGCCATCCAGAAGGTGGGAGAGGGGCTGCCTGCGTTCGGCATTGTTGCGGCAGTCATGGGGGTGGTCCATACCATGGAATCGGTCGGTATCCCGCCCGCGGAGTTGGGCATATTGATTGCCCATGCGTTAGTGGGCACCTTTCTCGGGATATTGCTGGCATACGGGTTTGTGGGCCCGCTCTCGGGTCTGCTGGAGCAAAAGCTGGATGAGTCGAGCAAAATGCTGCAATGCGTCAAAGTTACCTTGCTGGCGAGCCTGCATGGCTATGCGCCAGCTATTGCGGTTGAGTTTGGCCGCAAGGTGTTGAACTCAACCGAGCGCCCGGACTTCCTTGAGCTGGAAGATTATGTGAAGCAGGCAAAAAGCAAATGATGTGCTTAAGCCGGAATGATGGAGGCCGTGTTGGCTGAAGCAGACTTCACCCCCATCATCATTAAGCGCGTGCGCAAGCAGGCTGCTGCCCATCATGGCGGCGCCTGGAAAATAGCCTATGCCGACTTTGTGACCGCCATGATGGCTTTTTTCCTGCTGATGTGGCTGCTGGGCTCAACTTCGCGCGGAGATCTTAATCAAATTTCCGAGTACTTCAAGCAGCCATTGAAGCTATCCATGAACGGCGGTGCCAGTGTTGGGGCTAGTTCCAGCGTAATCAAGGGTGGCGGCAATGACCTGACAAAAAAGTCGGGACAGGTGAATAAAAGCGATACCACCGAAAAAAGAAAGCCCGATTTGAAACAGGCGAAGAAAGACCTTGAAAAGGACGAAAAGGAACATCTGCAACTTCTGAAAAACAAGATAGAGCAAGCCATCGCGGACAGCCCGACTTTACGCCAGTTTAAAAACCAGTTGTTGCTGGACATCACTTTGGAAGGCCTGCGTATACAGGTCGTGGACGAGCAGAATCGCCCCATGTTCGCCTCGGCCAAGGCTGAATTGCAACCTTATGCCAGGCAGATTCTGCGCGAGATCGGTCATATGCTGAATGGCGTTACCAACAAGATTAGCCTGTCCGGCCATACCGATTCAGTGCCTTACGCCAATGGGGAAAAAGGCTACAGCAACTGGGAGTTGTCGGCGGATCGTGCCAATGCCTCACGGAGGGAGCTGATTAATGGCGGCATGGATGAATCCAAGTTGATACGCGTGGTCGGCCTGTCTTCTGCGGTGCTGTTTGATGGCAAGAATCCGCTCAATCCAATTAACCGACGCATCAGCATCATAGTGATGAACAAGAAAGCAGAGCAGGACGCCCTGCAGGATGGCAATACCCTGAATATGCCCAATGACGGTGACAGCAAGGCTGCGCTTGAATCTGCACTTGGGACTTAGGGGCGAAGTAGATGACGACTGAAACATTAACAGCACCTGCCTTGCAGCGCCTGCTCGCCGAAGTTGCCAGCCATGGGACGCAGCACCTGGTCGAGGTTGAAGTGAATCTGGTACAGACCACTGAGCTGCTGAGCGAAGCCATCAATAAGCTGGGCGCCAGTTTTATGGCAATACACCATGCAGTGGCGCAGCAGCAGCAGGAGCTGGACATATTGCTGGAGCTGCAGGATTTGCCCGAAGCCAGCGCTGAAAAAATTCGCGCCATGCGCCAGCAAATAGCACATGAAGTGAATGCCGTAATGACGGGCTTGCAGTTCCAGGACCTGACCAACCAGTTGATCGCCGGCACAGTGAAGCGTGTAAACGGCCTGCGGGATTTGCTTGATGCGCTCGGCAGCCAGGGCGAGCTGTTTAGTCTGGAAGCCGGACAAGATGTAACAGCGAAGCTGCTGGATGAGGTGAGCCAGAATCTCAACAGCCGTAGCCATGCACTGAACAGTAATTTAAAAAAATCTGTGATGCAGCAGCACATGGGCAGTGGCGATATCGAGTTGTTTTAAGTAATTATTGGCTCCAAAGAACAAACTGATTTTTTGGCTATTTAATTTTATGACCAGGGGATGTTGCCCTGAACGAAGGGTGAGAAAGAACGATGGCGAAGACAATTCTTGCAGTGGACGATTCTGGATCATTACGTCAAATGGTGGCTTTTAGCCTGAATGCGGCTGGCTATCAGGTAGTTGAGGCGATTGACGGCAAGGATGGGCTGAATAAGGCCAGGCAGCAGTTATTTGATCTGGTCCTGACCGATCAGAACATGCCGAACATGGATGGGCTGACATTGATCAAGTCATTGCGTGGCCTTGCCAACTACCAGTCTGTGCCTATCCTGATGCTGACCACGGAGGCCGGTGACGAGATGAAAGCCATGGGTAAGTCAGCGGGCGCAAATGGCTGGCTGGTCAAGCCTTTCGACCCCAAACGCCTGATCGATGTGGTGCGCAAAGTGATTGGCTAGACCATTAGGAATAGTAAGCAACATAGCGAATATGGAGTAGAGCAATGACAATTGATATGAGTCAGTTTTTCCAGGTCTTTTTCGATGAGTCTGAGGAGTTGCTTGCGGAAGCTGAACGGCTGCTGATGGCACTGGATATTTCCAATCCGGATGCGGAAGATTTGAATGCGATTTTTCGTGCAGCCCATTCTATTAAAGGTGGTGCTGCCACCTTTGGCATGAACGATATGACGGAAATCACCCATGTGCTGGAGTCGCTTCTGGACAAGATACGCAAGCACGAGATCGCGCTGACCAGCGAGCATGTGGATGCCTTTCTGGCCGCCAAGGATATACTCGAAATGCAGCTGGATGGGCATCGTCAGGGCAGCGCAGTGAATGAAGCTGCGGTGAATGAAGTCAAGTTTGCCTTGCAAGGCTTGTCTGAGGGCGTGAATGGCACACCGGTGCCAGTGAGCAACGCAGTAAATGCAGCGCCAGCGTCTGTGTCTGTCGCACAGCCTGAAGCAACGTCAGCAGCTTTGCCCGTAGCCGGCGCTACGCACTGCTACCATATTGGCTTGCCTGAACTGCCCGAGCGCGATGTCGCGGCCCTGGCGGCTGAGCTGACGCTGCTGGGGGAGGTGACCAAAACCAAACAGGCCAATGGCTGTTTCGCTTTTACCCTCACTACGGAAGGCAGCGAGAGTGACATCATTGCCATCTGTTCCTTCGTGCTGGACACGGATTCCCTCAGCATCAGCGAGCAGTCATCTCCAGCTCGTTCAGCTAATGATGCGGCTCCCGCTTGTTATCGTATCCTATTGCCCGAGCTGCTCGAGCATGATGTCACTACATTGGCAGCGGAGCTGGCACTGCTCGGCCAGGTTGCACATACCAAGCAGGACAACGGACGCTACATAGTCAAACTGACAACGGTAGAGAAGCAGGCAGATGTTGTGGCGATCTGCTCATTTGTGCTGGATCCGGATACGCTTGAAATCAGCGAGGAGGTACCGGCGGCGCCTGCTACCACAGCAGAGAATAACGCCCAAGCGCATGATCCTGGCTATGGCTTCTTTGAACCCCTGCCCGCCGGAATGCTAGTCACTCCGTCTGCGCCTGAGGTTCCGTCCCAGCCACCTGTTCAGCAAGCGCAGCCAGGCGCTGCTGTAAGCCTTGTTGTTCCAGACCATTTAGTCGCGGCAGAATCCCCAGAGGTGGGCACAGCTGCCGAGAACAAGCCGCCGCTCAGGCGTCAGGCCGATAAAGCGCCAGCAGCCACCCAGGAAACCACATCCATACGCGTAGGCATCGAAAAGGTTGATCAACTGATCAACCTGGTGGGCGAGCTCGTCATTACCCAGGCCATGATCGAACAGCGCACAAGCGCGCTGGATCCCATTATTCATAACCCATTGCTCAATAGCGTGAGTCAGCTCACGCGCAATACGCGCGACCTGCAGGAGGCGGTCATGTCGATACGCATGATGCCCATGGATTATGTGTTCTCGCGCTTCCCCCGCATGGTGCGCGATCTAGCCACCAAGCTCGGGAAAAAAGTTGAGTTCATTACCAACGGTGCTGCCACTGAGCTGGATAAAGGCCTGATTGAGCGGATAGTCGATCCGCTCACGCACCTGGTGCGCAACAGCGTTGACCATGGCATCGAAATGCCGGAAGTGCGCGTGGCGGATGGAAAAAACGAAATTGGCCGGCTATCGCTATCTGCCGGCCATCAGGGTGGCTATATTGTGATTGAGGTCAGTGATGACGGTGCCGGCCTCAAGCGTGAACGCATTCTGGAGAAGGCCAAACAGCAAGGATTGCCGGTGTCGGACACCATGTCGGATAACGAAGTCTGGCAGCTTATTTTTGCACCTGGTTTTTCGACAGCCGAGGTGATCACCGACGTATCGGGCCGTGGCGTAGGCATGGACGTCGTCAAGCGTAATATCACGGCAATGGGCGGCTCGGTGGATATCCGCTCTGCCCGCGGCTTCGGCACTACGATCAAGATTTCACTGCCGCTTACGCTGGCAATCCTGGATGGCATGTCGGTCAATGTGGGTGCGGAAATCTATATCTTGCCCTTGAGCTTTGTGATTGAGTCCTTGCAGCCTGCTGCGGAGGATATCAAGGAGGTGGCGGGCCAAGGGCGCCTGGTCAAAGTGCGCGAGGAGTATCTGCCGCTGATCCCGTTGTACCAGATATTCGGTATTGAGTCGCGCTGCACCGATCCAACGCAAGGCATCCTGGTCATTTTGCAGGCGGACGGCAAAAAAGCCGCCTTGCTGGTAGATGGCCTCGTTGGCCAGCAACAGGTCGTGGTAAAAAACCTGGAGTCAAACTATCGCAAGGTAGCCGGCATTTCAGGCGCCACGATTCTGGGTGATGGTGGTGTCTCGTTCATTCTGGATGTTACTAATCTGATGCGTTCCAGCCTGCAGCCCGCAGCTGAAACTGTTTATTTTTGAAGGGGGTTCTGATATGCAAGCATTAGCAACTAGTCATTCCGAGGCAGGTCATTCAAGGTCTACTACAGACCTCGTTACCAGTGAGTTCCTGGCCTTTACGCTGGGTAATGAAGAGTACGGGATCAATATTCTTAAAGTCCAGGAAATACGCGGTTATGAAAGTGTTACGCGTATTGCCAATGCCCCCGAGTTTATCAAAGGGGTGATTAATCTGCGCGGCCTTATCGTGCCGATTGTGGATATGCGCATTCGCTTTAATCTGGGCACCCCGACTTACGATCAATTTACGGTCGTCATCATTCTCAACATCAATCACAGGATCATGGGCATGGTGGTGGATAGCGTGTCTGATGTCATCACCCTTGCCGCAGATCAAATCAAACCGGCTCCGGAAATGGGTGGTCTGCCAACCACTGATTATCTCATCGGTTTAGGCGCACTGGATGAGCGCATGCTGATCCTGATTGATATAGAGCGACTTATGACAAGTTCCGAAATGGGCTTGATAGAACAGCTGGCTGATTAAAGAGTCAGTAAAAAGTTCATAACTTAATAAATAGATAAATAGACGGGTGAAATTTAATGCAGCGCCGCATTCTGGCCTTGAAGGCGGCGGTTGAAGCGGCAAGAGCAGATATAGGCGAGCAGGGGCGCGGATTTGCAGTGGTGGCATCTGAAGTGCGTAATCTGGCGCAACGTTCTGCGGGTGCGGCTAAGGAAATCAAAGCCCTGAGAGGTGACTCCGTAGGCAAGGTGGAGCTCGGCAACAAGCTGGTGGAGCAGGCTGGTAACGCCATGCAGGAAATCGTCACATCGGTGAAAATGGTTGCCGACATCATGGGCTAAATGACACAGCAGAACGCCGCGCTGGTTGAGCAAGCGTCGGCAGCTGCAGAAAGTCTGCATGACCAGGGTAAGAAGTTTTATACAGTGGTCAGCGCTTTCAAGCTGGGTGACTTAAACAACCCGCAGATGGCGTAATAGTTAGTGTAACGATAGCTGCGAGCGGGATATGTGAAGCGTTCAGCTACGCAGGCCTGATTCATATGGATGTGGGAGATAAGTAATTATGGATATAAAGTCACGTATTACCCTGACTACAGCAGCTATGGCAGCCAGCATGCTGGCCATTATGTCGGCAAGCCTGTATGGCGGGGACAGCAGTCTGGTTGTCGGTGCAGCCTTGGCCGGGGTGGTTTTGGCGGTGCTGCTCGGCATCGCCCTGACCAAGTCAATTTTGCATCCGCTGCATAAGGTGGAGACTACGCTACAAGCCATCGTCGGCGGCGACCATACAGCGCAATTCAGGCATGAGGGTCATGATGAAATAGGCAAGCTTCTGCGCCTGTTGAATCAGGCCAGCGCCACTTACGCCAGCGAAAAATCCAGATTGCTGAATGAGATAGCCCGCATTAATTTTGGCGTCTCGGGGATGATGCAGGGCAATCTCGACCTGTCCGAACGCAGTGGCTCGCAAGCGCGGGCACTGGAGGAAACGGCCAGTTCCATGGAGCGCCTGGCGTCTGGTGTCAGGCAGAACGCCGATAGTGCGCACCAGGCCAATAAGCTCGTGATTTCTGCTTCAGGCGTGGCTTCCAAGGGTGGCGCGGTCATTAATGAAGTCATGGACAAGATGCAGGCTATCAATGATTCCGCCAGGAAAATTTCCGACATCATCGGCGTTATTGACGGCATTGCTTTCCAGACCAATATATTGGCGCTCAATGCAGCTGTTGAAGCTGCGCGCGCAGGCGAGCAGGGCAAGGGGTTTGCCGTGGTTGCGTCAGAAGTACGTGGCTTGGCGCATCGCTCTGCTTCAGCTGCAAAAGAGATAAAGGATTTGATTGCCGATTCGGTGGGCCGGGTCGAAGCTGGCGTGTCGCTGGTCAACCAGGCCGGGCGCACGATGACGGAAATCGTCCAGTCCGTGAGCGGCATCACTCATATCATGTCTGAAATTTCTGCGGCGGCGTCCGAACAAAGCTCAGGCATAGATAGGGTTAATCAGTCCGTTGCCGAAATGGGCGAAGTAACGCGCGGTAATGCGGTACTGGTCGAGCGTGCTGTCGCTGCGGCACGGGGGCTTCAAGTGGATATGGCAGATAAGGGTAATAAGGCAGAAACATTCCAACCTGCTAACCCAACGACCAGCGTTGTTCGCCCGCTGAACGCAGGACTCAAGTCCAAGCCCAAGCCCGTGATAGTGCCGCAGCGTGCCGCGGCACTCAAGTCCAGCCCCGCGCCGGCACTGACCGTCGTTGTTGCTCCTGTGGATAAACCCACGCCGCCGCTTAAGGCGCCATCCCCTGCAGGCACAAATAAGAAAGCTGTAAATACAGATATATCAGGAGATGACTGGGAGGAGTTTTAGGGCCGCGCTGCTGGCCAGAAATAAACCCTGACACAGGATCAGCGCTTCTGCAGACGCATCAATGCAAACTCAAGCGTTACCAGATAAACGAAAGAGGGATTCTTGAATACCCCCACAGCCATACAGTCGGAAGTCAATAAGGAATTCGAGCTTAATCCCCACAACTTTTCCAGGGTGCGTTCGCTCATATATCAGCGTGCAGGCATCGCTCTCGCGGAGTCGAAACATGAAATGGTGTACAGCCGTCTGGCTAGAAGGCTGCGTGCAAAGGGGATGAGCAGTTTTACCCAGTATCTGGATCATTTGGAATCTGCCAACGACAGTGATGAATGGCAGGCTTTTACCAACGCATTGACGACGAACCTGACCGCATTTTTCCGCGAGTCGCATCACTTCCAGATACTGCAAGACTACGTTCGCCAAGTCGCTTCACCCATCACTATCTGGTGCTCTGCGAGCTCCACTGGTGAAGAGCCTTATTCCATTGCGATGACGGTATGTGAAGCATTTGGTACGCTCAAGCCGCCGGTTGAAATAATCGCGACCGATATCGATACTAATGTGCTTGCTGCCGCTGCCAGCGGTATTTATGGCATGGACAGGGTAGAAAAGCTTTCTACGGAGCGGCTGAAAAAATTCTTTCTCAAAGGTAAGGGTCAGCAACAGGGCAAGGTACGGGTGCGCGACGAGCTGCGCCAGCTGATTACCTTCAAACCGCTGAATCTGCTGGCGGATGGCTGGCCAGTGAGCGGACCGCTGGATGTCATTTTCTGCCGCAATGTGATGATCTATTTCGACAAACCGACCCAAGTGCGCATTCTAGAGCGCTTTTTTCCGCTCTTGAAACCCAATGGCTTGATGTTTGCGGGCCATTCGGAGAATTTCATGCACGTTTCTGATGCGTTCCGGCTCAAGGGTAAAACCGTGTATGAGCCCAATCATCAACGTGGCCAGCAAAACAAGTCCCTGCATCAGCATAAACCCAACATCCTCGCAAAGAGTCTGCTATGAGCAATCCGATTGAAGAGCAATTAGCCAGCAATTTGTACTTTGATCGTACGTTTAACTGCGATGCGGCCAAGATATTACCGGGCGAATATTACTTCACCAGTCAGGATATGGTGATCGTGACGGTGCTGGGATCATGCGTGTCCGCTTGTATTCGGGACCATGTGTCTGGTATTGGCGGCATGAATCATTTTATGTTGCCTGATGGTGGAAGCGCAGACCGCGACAGTCTCGTTTCGGAATCCATGCGTTATGGCAGCTATGCCATGGAAGTGCTGATTAACCAGCTATTGAAGAACGGTGCGAAAAGGGAAAACCTGGAAGCCAAGGTATTCGGCGGTGGCAACGTGCTGTCAGGATTTACCACGATCAATGTCGGCGAGAGAAATGCCGAGTTTGTGCGCAAATATCTGCGTGCCGAGAAAGTCAGGGTCGTCGCTGAAGATCTCAATGATATATATCCAAGGAAAGTTTATTTTTTCCCGCGCAAGGGTAAGGTCCTCGTGAAAAAGCTGAAACAACAAAATAACGAAACCGTAATTCAGCGTGAAAAAGATTATGCCATTCGCCTCAAGACCAACACCGTGGCTGGTGATGTTGAATTGTTTTAGTGTGGAGTGCACCAGGGAGCTGATATAAAAATGAGCCAAATGCAGAAGAAAATCAAAGTACTCATCATTGATGACTCCGCGCTTATCCGTAGCTTGATGACCGAGATTATTAAAAGCCAGCCGGATATGGAGGTCGTAGGCGTGGCCCCTGACCCATTGGTGGCGCGTGAACTGATTAAGCAGACGAATCCGGATGTGCTGACCCTTGATGTCGAAATGCCAAAAATGGATGGGCTGGACTTTCTCGAGCGCCTGATGCGCTTGCGACCCATGCCGGTGGTGATGGTTTCTACCCTGACCGAGCGTGGCTCCGATATTACGATGCGCGCCCTGGAGCTGGGGGCTGTGGATTTTGTGACCAAACCCAAAATATCAATCGCAAGCGGTATGCTTGAGTATACGGAATTGATTACGGACAAGATTCGTGCCGCCTCGCATGCCCGCATCCACCCTCGTGCACTGCCTGCGGCAGGCAGTAGCCAGCATGTGGAAAGCCAGCTTCCTGCGATTCGTAATCCATTAACCAGTAGTGAAAAGCTTATTATTATTGGCGCCTCTACCGGGGGTACGGAAGCGATAAAATCCTTCCTGTTGCAAATGCCATCGGATTGCCCGGGCATACTGATTACCCAGCACATGCCTGAAGGCTTTACCAAGTCTTTTGCCAACCGGCTTGATACCTTGTGCAAAATTTCTGTAACCGAAGCTGCGGGCAACGAACGCATTCTGCCGGGCCACGCTTATATTGCCCCGGGCCACTCGCATCTGTTGCTGGCTCGCAGCGGTGCCAACTACATCACGCGGCTTGACCAAGGGCCGCCGGTAAACCGCCACCGGCCGTCTGTGGATGTGTTGTTTGAATCCGCCGCGGCCAGTGCGGGCAAAAATGCGCTGGGCGTGATCATGACCGGCATGGGGAAAGACGGTGCTGCAGGCATGCTGAAAATGAAAGAAGCCGGTGCGTACAACTTTGCGCAGAATGAAGCCAGTTGCGTGGTGTTCGGCATGCCGCGCGAGGCCATCGCAGTGGGCGGCGTGCATGACATTGCGCCGCTCAACGAACTGCCGGCCAGGGTGCTTAGTTATCTTGCTACGCATGCAAGCCGGTCCCTGCGCGTTTAACTGGTGCCGGCCATATATCAAGCAATTTGAACATCAACACGATATTTATATGCGAATTCCGGGCTTAAGATTTGGCCGCTACGACCGATAATATAAGTAACGGTTTAAAGCATCTGGCTTATGAAAGAAATAACGGAGCAACTATGGCAAACCCAAATACAAAATTTCTTGTGGTAGACGATTTCTCAACCATGCGACGCATCGTGCGCAATCTGCTTAAGGAGCTAGGCTATACGAATGTCGATGAAGCCGAGGATGGGGCAATGGGCCTCGCCAAGTTAAGAGGAGGCAATTTTGATTTTGTCGTCTCTGACTGGAATATGCCGAATATGGATGGCTTGACCATGTTGCAGCAGATACGTGCCGACCCTGCCTTGTCTTCACTGCCGGTGTTGATGGTGACTGCAGAAGCCAAAAAGGAAAACATCATTGCAGCAGCCCAGGCTGGTGCTAGCGGCTACGTGGTGAAACCGTTTACTGCTGCTACCCTGGACGAGAAGCTATCGAAAATCTTCGAAAAGCTTGAAAAAGCGGGAGCCTGAGATGGATATGGAGCTTGAACAATCCGCCCAGAACGCGGAGGTACATATGTCGCATAATCAGCAAGAAGAGGTCCTGCTGCGCGTTGGCCAGATGACACGTACGCTGCATGACAGTCTGCGTGGCCTGGGTTTTGATAAATTGATTGAGCGTGCAGCTCAGGATATTCCAGATGCGCGCGATCGTCTGGATTACGTAGCCCGTATGACGGAGCAGGCGGCGCAGCGCGTACTGAACGCCACTGATATTGCGTCGCCATTGCAAGACGGTATTTCTATGGGCGCAATTGAACTCGAGAATAAATGGAAAACCGTGATGGCCGCCACTTCCATGAAAAGAGATTACACACAGGCCGCGGAGCAGACGCTGGCCTACCTGGCGGCCACGCAGGAGCATACAGCCGAGACCAAGCAGCAGTTGCTCAACATCATGATGGCACAGGATTTTCAGGACTTGACCGGCCAGGTCATCAAAAAGGTGACCGAAATTGCGCATGGGTTGGAACAGCAGTTAGTGCAGCTTCTGATTGATTTTACGCCATCGAATGTCAAGCGCGACACAGCCAACAGCTTGATAAATGGTCCGCAGATTAACGCTGAAGGCAGCAGCGATGTGGTGGCAGATCAGGCCCAGGTGGATGACCTGCTGGACAGCTTGGGTTTCTGACAGTTCAGGATCGGCGAGCACGTAAATTTTCTGCAGATCGCTTTTTAATGAGTGTGCCGCAGCCGGGCCAAGAGGTAGGGCAATTATTTTTCATAAAGATGGGATTGACGAAAGTGCTTGTTGGAGTGGGCGCTATTAGCTGCTGGCAACTGTTTTTGTATTGAAGTGCCATCAAGCCATGTGCTGGTTACAGGTTTACTGGCAGTGTTGCCCCATGGCTTCTCATAGCATTTTTCATGAAAAAGAATGAAACGGCAACTACTAAGAACAAGGGGAGGTAATGCAAAATCATCAGGAAATCCAAGGTACACCCTCGCAGCTAGCTTTCACGCTGGGCGAGGAAGAGTACGGCCTGAATATATTGAAAGTACAGGAAATCCGCGGCTACGACGCCGTCACCAAGATCGCCAATACGCCCGACTTCATCAAGGGCGTGATCAATCTGTGCGGCACTATCGTCCCTATTGTCGACATGCGCATCAAATTTAATCTCGACACGCCTAGCTATGACCAGTCCACGGTGGTCATCATCCTGAATATCATGGGCCGGGTGGTCGGCATGGTGGTGGACAGCGTGTCGGATGTGATCACACTCAGCGCGGAGCAGATCAAGCCACCGCCAGAAATGGGCACAGCACTGACAACCAACTACATCATTGGTCTCGGCACGCTGGACCAGCGCATGCTGATCCTGGTTGACATCGACCAGTTGATGTCCAGCACTGACATTGGCCTGCTTGATAAGCTCGCGGCTTAAGGCAAAACAGGATTGGTAACGCTACGTAAATCTTTTAAATGGAAAGTAAATGAATATCGCGAATATGAAAATAGGTGCCCGTCTGGGCATGGGCTTCGGGCTAGTATTGATGCTGACGGTGGTGTTGATTGCGGTCGGCCTGATCCGGCTTAACGACATTGCTGAAATCAACAGCAGGATTATCGATAAAGATTGGGTCAAGGCTGACGCCGCCAGCACCATCAACGCCATGTCGCGGGCTAATGCCCGCCGTACTCTGGAACTGTTCATCGTCACGGAACCGGCGCAGATCGCCAAGATCCACGAGCGTATCGAATTCAACAAAAAAGCCATTAATGAAGCATTAGAGACGCTAGACCAGCTAATATATACCGAGAATGGCAAGGCCTTGATGGCTAAATTCAAGGAGAAGCGCGCAAAGTATGTCGTTTCTTTTAGTCAGGTAAACAAGATGTTAGCGGAGGATAACCGTGCCGAAGCTCGCGAAGTGATGATTGGCGAAACTCTGCCGGCACTTGATGCATTGCAGGATGCCGTCAAAGAGTTGAGCGACCTCCAAAACAGGCTGGTTACCGCCAGCGGTGTTGAGGCCAAGCAAACCATCGAATCTGCCCGTAATTTGATGATTATTTTAGGGGTGACGGCAATACTTGTAGGTATTGGCCTTGCCTACATGATCACGCGCAGCATCACTCGCCAGTTGGGTGGTGAACCCGCGTATGCTGCTGAGGTCGTCACCCAAATTGCTACTGGTGACCTGACGGTACAGGTGGCAATCCAGCCCGGCGACACAACCAGCCTGCTGGCGGCCATGAAAAACATGAACGACAGCTTGGTCAAGATCGTCGGCGAAGTGCGCACCGGCACCGACACCATAGCCACTGCGACCAGCCAGATCGCCGCCGGCAACCTGGACCTGTCCTCACGCACTGAAGAGCAAGCCAGCTCGCTCGAAGAGACCGCTTCTTCCATGGAGGAGCTGACCAGCACTGTCAAGCAGAATGCCGATAACGCGCGTCAGGCCAACCAGCTCGCCGTGTCCGCCTCCGAAATTGCCGTCAAAGGCGGCGACGTCGTATCGCAAGTGGTTGACACCATGGGCTCTATCAACGATTCCGCCAAGAAAATCGTCGACATCATTGGCGTCATCGACGGTATCGCGTTCCAGACCAATATCCTGGCTCTCAATGCTGCGGTCGAAGCTGCCCGTGCCGGTGAACAAGGCCGCGGCTTCGCAGTAGTAGCCACCGAAGTGCGCAACCTGGCGCAACGCAGTGCCGCTGCTGCCAAGGAGATCAAGAGCCTGATTGATGACTCGGTTGAGAAAGTTGCAGTGGGCAGTCGCCTGGTTGGACAAGCTGGCACAACCATGGACGAGATCGTCTCCAGCGTTAAACTCGTGACCGACATTATGGGTGAAGTCACGGCCGCCAGCCAGGAACAGAGTGCCGGCATCGAACAGGTGAACCAGGCCATCGCCCAAATGGATGAAGTCACCCAGCAGAATGCGGCGCTTGTGGAAGAAGCGGCGGCCGCTGCGGCATCCCTGCAAGACCAGGCAGACAACCTGATTCAGGTGGTCAGCGTGTTCAAGGTGAACAACGACTATCAGGTAGCCAGAACATCAAGCGTAGCGCCGGCACGGGTAGTGCATGCACCGGTACAAGTTACTCCGCCGCTAAGGAAAGTGCAGCCACCCAAAGCTTTGACCGCGCGGCCACCACGTAAGCCAGTTGCAATTGCGGCAGCGGGTAGCGACAGTAGTGGTGATTGGGAAGAGTTCTAAATTTTAGTAGCTCATATTGGGCCACCTCTAATCTAGGTGACCCTTATTGATCCGGTACTGTGAAATTTTAAGCAGCATATTTGACGCGTGGGTCACGAAAGTAGCCGCGCACGTGCTCGAGGGACTGCTCCAGCATGCATATGGTCGTTGGTGGCAGCACGTAATTCCTTGAGGAATAGCGGGAACAATGCTTTCGGAATGTCGTTGTATTTCCTCAACACACGCTTGGCCTGATTCTAGAAGTGCTCAATGCCATTGATGTGGTTTTTGCCGGTTGCAAACAGGGCCGAGTGATTGATCCTTTCATGGTAGAAATCACTCACGTCCAGTGCGTTGTAACTTCGATCGCCGTCTATATACACCGCGCTGTCAGGCGCGATCTTCCTGGTAATCAGCGACGGCGGCAGTATCTTCGCTTTGGTGTTGTTCACCACCTTGGTGTAGACCTTGCCACCACGTTTGATGATGCCGAACACGGCCACTTTTCCTGTAGCACCACGACCACGCTTACCTGTGCAGACGCCACCAAAGTAGCTCATCCAACTCGACTGCACCATCGAGTATTTCGCTCTAGTAATCTTAACAGCTGTTTTCTTAATAACTTACAATGAGTTACTTATCATTAGATAAGCTTTATATCTCAGCTTATCTACTACAGCCCCTAATCTTGTGCTGACTGATCTCGTGGTTACTTATCCGGAAGTAGTTTGACATTTGCACACGGAACACCCGGCCAGTTTCATAGATGATGGGCGGCAATCGTGCCGAAAGTCTCGCACAGCCGCATTTTTAGCAGTGATCAGAAGTGGTGATTATGACAAGCGCTGACCTATGTTTCGGGACTAAATTGTAGGTCCACGTCCAGTCAGTTGCATAATTCTGCATCTCGGCAATCGAATCGAACAAATACCCGATTACCTTCCCGCTATAAATACTGCTTTTGGGGTAGGCCTTAGTGGTAATGGTAAGTCAGAGGTGGTGCAATTATTATTCATTGTGTGCAATTTTTTTTTCATAAAATGGAATTGTGGGAGGTGCTTATTGGGGAGGACGCTACTAGCTGTAAGCAACTGTTTTTGTCTATAACTATTTAATGTATTCATTCGCTCGAGCACTTTTCCGTGAGGCCACTTAACTAAGTGGTCGGGTTGAGGCTTGGGAGTGTTTGTTTTGAAGAGGTTGAAGTGAAAAATAACGAGTTAGTGTTAGATGCTATTACCGCAGATATGTGTGACGATGTGGTGTCGGGGAACGCCGAACTGCATCGTACTATTAGTTGGACAGGGGCGTTCTGGGTAGCTAGCGGAGTGCCAGCTCTGGTACTGTTTTCTATGGGAGCCATTGCTGCTACCGTGGGGAAGCCTGCTTGGCTTGTATGGATGATTTCAATTGGATTTGGGTTTATTCAGGCATTTACCTATGCTGAAATCGCTGGTCTATTCCCACATAAAACTGGAGGTGCTTCAGTATACGGCGCTGTGGCATGGGTCAAGTACTGCAAGTTTGTTGCACCGCTATCGATCTGGTGTAACTGGGTTGCTTGGGCTCCGGTACTTGCTATTGGTTCTGGTTTGGCGGCGGGTTATATTCTGACGGCTATGTTTGCCCCAGATGCGGTTATCAATACCTGGCAATTGACGCTACTCGATTTGGGCATGCTAAAAGAAGGCCTGACCCTGCGTATTAATGCAACCTTTGCGATTGGCGCGGCGTTGCTGGTGCTGGTATACATTATCCAGAACGGGGGCATCTTGCGCTCGGCCAAAACAACCATGGTGCTTGGTTTGGCTGCCCTGATACCTTTGATGCTCATCGGCTTGGTACCTTTAGTCACGGGGGACATGCCAGTTGAGCATTTCTTTCCTTTATCTCCTTTAGCCTACGATACTGTGGGCAATGTAGTTGATGGTAATTGGAACCTGGACGGCTGGGTGCTGATGGCCGGTGGTTTGTTTATTGCGGCATGGTCTACCTACGGATTTGAAACTGCGGTTTGCTACACGCGAGAATTCAAAGACCCTAAGAAAGACACTTTCAAGGCAATTTTTTACTCTGGCCTGCTTTGTGTGGCTGTATTCACGTTGGTGCCTTTGGCTTTCCAGGGTTACTTGGGCCTGGGACAAATGGTTACACCAGCAGTGACAGATGCTAGCGGTGCGGTTGTTAGTGCTGCGATCTATGACGGTATGCTTGCTCCTGATATTTATAGCGGTACGGGGGTGGCAAAAGCATTGACAGGCATTCTTGGCAGCAGTGCTTTTATAGCTAATATTGTGGTGGTCATGCTCGTTCTGGCCCTGCTGCTCGCCGTTATGACTACCATGTCTGGCGCTTCACGCACGCTTTATCAAGGCTCAGCCGATGGCCTCTTGCCGAAGTTTCTGTCTAAGGTCAATGAACATGGCGCACCTACGCGTGCTATGTGGGCCAATATGTTGGTTAACTTTATCTTGTTGATGATGTCAGATTACATATTCTTACTTGCTGCGGCTAATGT
Source organism: Methylophilaceae bacterium (assembly GCA_039933015.1). Lineage (GTDB taxonomy): Bacteria > Pseudomonadota > Gammaproteobacteria > Burkholderiales > Methylophilaceae > JBDTOX01. The sequence goes on along the minus strand of JBDTOX010000032.1, from coordinate 23,199 downwards.
CAGTTATATTATTTTCAGTTTCCTGAATCTTAATTCTGGCTGGATTCATCGTATGGATCGCCCCAATTGGGAGCGCCCCTACAAAGCGCCGATGATTTTGATTGTACTGGGTACAATTCTGGCATTCGTCAATATTGCATTGATGGGGCTGGGCGCTAACATTTGGGGGGCGGGCACGCTAATGAGCGGTTTGGTGATGGCGGGAGCAATTATCCCGATATTCATATGGCGTCATTATGTAGTGGACAAGGGCGTGTTCCCTAAGGAAATGTTAGAGGATATGCATCTGGATACAGATGAGAATGGTGCATCGACAAAAGCGGGTGTGCTGCCTTATGTTGCATTGGGAGCTGCTGTGCTCATCGTGTTTTTTGCCAGCCAGCTTGCTGCTAGATGAAGATCTGAGCGGAAATATAGGTAAAGATAAAAACGGGCGACCTAGCAGTCGCCCGTTTTTTTATTAAAATTAAAGTATTTACTATAGTCAGTATGTGCGTGTGATTTAGCTCGATTGTCGCTTATGGGTCAATTAATGGTGATACTTGCAACTAATCGAGGTGTTTGGCTGCGAGTTATGTTGTCGTGTATTTTTGATCTAAGGCTCACTTGATTGGGATGGAAGTAAATTAAATTGTCAGTAAACAATCACATGGATAATAATTCATTGGATATTGAAAAGCATACGCCGATGATGCGCCAATACCTCGGCATCAAGTCGCAATACCCGGACATGCTGCTGTTTTACCGCATGGGTGATTTCTATGAGCTGTTTCATGACGATGCGGAAAAGGCCTCGCGTCTTTTAGGCATTACGCTTACCAAGCGCGGTGCCTCGAATGGCGAGCCCATCAGAATGGCAGGCGTACCTTATCACGCAGTCGAGCAATACCTGGCCAAGCTCACCAAACTGGGCGAAGCCGTCGCCATTTGCGAGCAGGTGGGCGACCCTGCCAAAAGCAAAGGCCCGGTAGAGCGCCAGGTTACGCGCATCCTGACGCCGGGTACCTTGACCGATAGCGCGCTGCTGGATGACACCCGGGATAGCTTGTTGTTGTCGATTTGTGCGGGTGCAGGCGTAATCGGGCTGGCGCGCATCAATCTGGCTTCCGGCCAGTTTGTGCTCAGTGAGGTAGCCGTGGGTTTATTGGGCCAGGAGCTGGAACGCATTGCTCCAGCGGAACTGCTGTTTCCCAATGATTTTGCTCATGCCGCCATCGAAACCCTGAAGTGCCCGAAAAGACGTTTGGCGCCATGGCAGTTTGATCTGGATTCCGCCACACAAAGCCTGGCCAAGCAATTCAATACCTACGACCTGGATGGCTATGGCTGCGCCGACCTGAACGCCGCCATAGCCGCTGCCGGTGCCTTGCTCGATTACGTCAAGCATACGCAGCGTACTACCTTGCCGCATATCAACGGCCTCACGGTGGAGCAATCCAGTGCGTTTATTCAACTGGATGCCGCTACTCGGCGCAATCTGGAGATAGACCAGACGCTGCGAGGCGAGGCTTCCCCCACGCTTTACTCCTTGCTGGATACTACGCAAACCGCCATGGGTGCGCGCCTGTTGCGGCGCTGGCTGCATCATCCCTTGCGTGCGCGTGCCGAGATCGCGGCCAGGCATGAAGCCATTGCCACGCTTGTTGCGCGGGAATTGTACCCAGGCTTGAGGTTATTGCTGCGCGCTGTCGGCGATATCGAGCGCATCACTGCGCGCATTGCGCTGAAAACTGCACGGCCTCGCGATCTGTCTGGCTTGCGTGAAAGTTTGCGTCAGCTACCATTGCTGCAAGCCGAATTAGCCAGCTTGCCTTCCGGCTTGTTGCAGGGCCTTGCAGCTGCCATGCAAGCGCCACAAGGCGCGCTGGATTTGCTGCTGGCGGCGATTCAGCAGGAGCCTTCCTCCGTGCTGCGAGAAGGTGGCGTGATTGCCGATGGTTATGATGTCGAACTTGACGAATTACGCAGCATCCAGACCAATTGCGGCGAATTCCTGCTCAAGCTCGAGGCGCAGGAACGCGAGCGCACAGGGCTGACCAATCTCAAGATCGAATACAACAGCGTGCATGGCTTCTATATTGAGATCAGCCGCACCCAGGCAGAAAATGCGCCGGCAGAATATCGCCGCCGGCAGACGCTGAAAAATGCCGAGCGCTTCATTACGCCGGAGCTGAAGGCCTTCGAGGACAAAGTGCTGTCGGCCAATGACCGTGCCCTGGCCCGCGAAAAGGCGCTCTACGACGCAGTGCTGGATGAGCTGGCGCCGCATATGGCTATGCTGCAGAACAATGCTGTAGCCGTTGCCCAGCTGGATGTGCTGAGCAGTTTTGCCGAGCGTGCCGTAGCCCTGCACTATGTTGCGCCTGAATTTGTGGATGAGCCCGGATTGACTATCCTGGGCGGTCGCCATCCCGTGGTTGAGCAGATCGCCCAGCCTTTTATCGCGAATGATGTTGCTTTGTCGCCTTACCGTCAATTGCTGCTGATTACCGGCCCCAATATGGGCGGTAAATCGACCTATATGCGGCAAACGGCGCTGATTGCACTGTTGGCGCATTGTGGCAGTTTCGTGCCTGCAGCCTCAGCCAGGATAGGCACGATAGACCGTATCTTTACGCGTATCGGTGCTTCGGACGACCTGGCTGGCGGCCGTTCCACCTTTATGGTGGAAATGACCGAGACTGCGAACATTCTGCACAATGCTACTGCGCATAGCCTGGTGCTGCTGGATGAGATAGGTCGTGGTACTTCAACGTTCGACGGGCTGGCACTGGCTTGGGCAGTAGCCAAGCAATTGCTGGAGAAGAACCGCAGTTATACGCTGTTTGCCACCCATTATTTCGAGCTCACGCGCATCGTGGAAGAGTTCAAACAGGCCGCCAATGTGCATCTGGATGCGGTTGAACACGACAAGGGTATTGTGTTCCTGCATAGCGTGGAGGAGGGGCCAGCCAGTCAGAGCTATGGCCTGCAGGTCGCACAGTTGGCGGGCATCCCTAAATCCGTAGTGACCGCGGCCAAGCGTAAACTCATGCAACTGGAACAGCAAAACCTGACTTCGGGGCCGCAGGTGGATATGTTTGCGCAGGTAGATAATGCACCTGAAATGGTAGCGCATCCCGTGGTGAGCGCGCTGGAAACAATAGAGCCGGATGAATTGACTCCTAAACAGGCACTGGAAGCGCTCTACAGCCTGAAAGGGTTGTTATGAATGCTGCGGGGGTCTCAGGCAATCAGACCGTAGTGTGTCTGTATGTGGTGCAAGATTAAAAATAAAGTAATGCCAGAAATTGCTTACTTAGCTGAGCGACAAGTAATTAAAAGAGGGTTTGGAAAGTTAAAGCGGGATGACTGGTGGCGACGTAGCACTTCATTTGCTGCATCCGTCGAATGGTAGCGCGTTTTAGGGTTGGAAGCGCAATGCCTTTTACACCCAGGTCGTCGCCATGCGACCGGTACTTGGTGGGCATGAACTGTTCTCTGGGCACGAATAGCAGCAGCTAGCCCTGGCATTCGCAATGACAACTGTCTTTGCAGTTGCGGAGATATTAATGCGCATGCAGTTCTTCGAGGACGCGTTTAAGCGTGCGCAGATCCTGTACTACGAGCTTTGCATCCTGGGCGTATTGCTCATCGTTCATATTGGATGTCTGGAATAATGTGAATATAACCTCGCTTCCCTCGCCGTTGGGAATGACGCGCATCGGATTGTGAATTTCCAGACCGGAAGGGAGCCTTACGCTGTGGTCAAGAACGCCGAAGGGATTGTTCTCGACGAATCTGAACGTGACCGGTCCTGTAGGAGATTGCATTACCCAATCGCCATTTGTTTGAGTGACCGATTTACAGAACGAAGGCACCCAGCGTGGCAGGTTTTCCGGATTGGAAGCGAACTCATACACTGCCGCTGCCGATACCGCGATAGATACTACTATGGTTTTTGATTTCATCAAGCCATGGTTTCCTTCACATTCAAACAGGGTATTGGCTCTGAATAAAGTTAAGCGGCATTCCGAAAAGGCTTATCATGAGCCAAGCACACCTTGAGCCGAGGATGTGGCTGATTGAGTATATAGCTGATTGAGTATATAGCTACTTGTCATCTCGATGACAAGTCATGCGTTAAGTGAGGGACACTCAAAAAGGAGTTTTGAATTGAATAAAATAAAGAATGCCATATTGGTTGCTACAGTGGCAGTGGCCTCGGCAGCAACCGCAGCGCTTGCCGCAGATGTCGGAGTATCCGTGAGCGTTGGCCAGCCTGGATTTTACGGCCGCATTGATATCGGTGGTTACCCACAGCCTTACCTGGTTTACCCGCAACCTATGGTCATCCATCGCCCAGTGGGCGTAGTGTACGAACCGCTCTATCTACACGTGCCTCCGGGCCATGCCAAGAAATGGCGCCATTACTGCAGCAGCTACCATGCCTGTGGTCGTCCAGTCTACTTTGTACAGGATAGCTGGTACAACGACGTTTATGTTCCGCACTACCATGAGCGTCATGAAGGGGGTAGAGATCACTATGACCATGATGACAGCGGCCATGGTCACGGTCATAAGCATAAGGGGCATGGCAAGGGGCATAAGGACTGATGCGTTTATTACTTGGTATTAGGCGTCCTAATGGAGTTGCATGGGCATAGGCCCCATGCCGCGCCTAGACGTAATCCGCGCTACAAAGATCCCTTTGTAATCAGGTTTAACAGAAAAAAAGCGCCTATCGCCATCATGAGATAAAGCGGTAAATCGCCTCTAGCTGAGGCCTTGCCATCAGAAGCGCTAGACAGCCACTGATTCACAAAGTAAATCACGATGATGGCGATCGGAATAATGACCAGGCCGAGGGAGGAGGAGAACAGTTTGCCCAGCAGCTGTTTCAACCAGCCGTTGTCGCGGAAGATTTCTACTGACAGGCCTATCAATCCAATGATCACGAGGCCAACGCGACCTATTGCTGCCACGGTGAATAGCAGGGAGTCAGGTCTGTTACTGCTGTCGTTACGTTTTGCCATCAGATAGCCCTCAATTACGGCATTAGCCAGTCAAGCTATTCGCTGCTAGCCCGGATTGCCGGAAAGATATTTTGCTGGATCTACCGATTTTCCCTGGCGTCGAATTTCAAAATGCAGTTTAACCTGATCTGTATCGCTGCTTCCCATTTCAGCAATCTTCTGGCCCCTGGATACCTGCTGGCCTTCTTTCACCAGAATCTGGCTGTTGTGCGCGTAGACGGATAAATAGGTTTTGTTGTGTTTAATAATGACCAGCTTGCCATAGCCGCGCAAATCGGAGCCACTGTATATTACTTTGCCCGCCCCGGCAGCAGTGACAACTTGGCCTTGCGTACCAGCAATATCAATACCTTTGAGATTTGCGGCCTCGTTAAACCCGGCTACAATTTTGCCTTGAGCCGGCCATGCCCAGTCAATGGCATCGTTATCTGCCATTGCTGTTGGAGAGTCTGTTTTGGCCACATCCGGATTTGTAGCGTTTGCAGGTTTTGTTGCTTCCGGTTTTAAGGTGTCGGCTGGCTTGGCTGTTGCATCCGCCACTGGTTTTACCGGGGGTGCCGACGTGGTGGCTAAAGCCTGCGCACTGTATGGCTCGCGCATAGCCTTGGGCTCACTCAGCAAGGGTATGCCTGCTGACGGTTGCGGCAGTGTACGTAATGCAGACTCGGTATTAAGGGGCGTAATGACTACATTGCCATCTGTAATGGGTTTAGTCGCCGTGGCAGGCTTGTCTTCAGCCGCTTTCAAATCTTTGAAACTCAGCTGCTGGCCGATACGTATGACGTAAGGCAGCCCAATGTTATTGGCTTGGGCAATTTCCTTGTAGTCATAGCCATATTCGAGGCCAATAGCAAAAAGTGTATCGCCCTTTTTAACGGTATATACCTCGGGCCGCCAGTCTTTTTCTGCCCCTGCCGGTTTAACGGCTGATGACGCGGCCGGAGCATGTTTTTTAGCTGTACTGGAGGGCTTGGCAGGGATACGTTCAATGACCGGCGCTTGCTGGCTGGCGGCACAGCCGGTTAATAGCAAACATAATATCCAGACCGACTTGCTAACATGCATCAATGAGTTCCGCCTAATAAGGGTACAAATTTCACGGACTCAAGCTTGCTCTGGCGATATTCAGTCGCGGTGCGCTCGATCAGGAACAGGGTTTGTTCGTCAGTGCCAACGGGAATGACCATGCGGCCGCCGATAGCAAGTTGCTGCAATAAATCTTCAGGGATATGGCTGGCAGCCGCGGTCACTATTATGCCGTCAAACGGTGCCAGCTCAGGCAGGCCCATTGTGCCATCGGCATGGTTCAGTTTAATGTTGGGCAGTTTCAGCTCGCGCAAGTGGCCGCGTGCCTTCAGCAGCAGTGGGCGGATGCGTTCCAGCGAATAGACTTCTTTCGCCACCTTGGACAGCACGGCTGTCTGATAGCCGCAACCCGTGCCGATTTCCAGCACTTTGCCCAAGCTGCCTGTGCCGCGTAAGACTTCTGTCATACGCGCTACGGTGTAGGGCTGGGAAATGGTCTGGCCGTAACCAATGGGCAATGCGACGTCCTCATAAGCGCGGGAGGCAATGGCTTCATCGACAAAACGATGACGCGGTATCGTACCCATGGCCGAGAGCGTCACTTCGTCGCGTATGCCTTGTTCGCGCAGACGCACCAACATACGCTCACGCGTACGCTGGGAAGTCATGCCGATGCCGTGCAGTGCAGTGCTCATATGCCTAAATTATCCAGTCACAGGCTTGATCATAGGCGCTAGCCACTCTTGCACGGAGTCTAGCTGCTTGTATTGGGTGAGATCAATTTGCAGCGGTGTCACTGATACTTGCTGGTGCGCTACTGCATTAAAATCAGTGCCGGGGCCTGCGTCTTGTGCACCACCGGCCTTGCCCACCCAGTAAACGGTTCCGCCACGCGGGGTGGTGGATTTGATGGCAGGTTCGGCTTTGTGGCGCTTGCCCAGACGCGTGATAGATATGCCCTGGAGTGCATCATGGGGGATATCTGGCACATTGATATTGAGCAATAAGGGCGGTGGGAATCCGGTTTGCTGATAGTGCTTAACCAAATCCACTACTACTTTTGCAGCAGTTTCGAAATGCTCAACATTATGACGTGACATTGAAACGGCAAAAGAGGGAATGCCCAGCAGATAGCCTTCCATGGCCGCTGCCACAGTACCGGAATAAATGGTGTCATCGCCCATATTGGCGCCATCATTTATGCCGGAAATCACCATGTCCGGTAACTTGTCCAGCAAGCCGGTGACTGCCAAATGCACGCAATCGGTCGGCGTACCATTCACATAGTGATAGCCGTTTCCTGCCGTGCGTACAGTGAGTGGGCGATCCAGAGTCAAGGAGTTGCTGGCGCCGCTGAGATCACGCTCCGGCGCTACAACGATGATTTCAGCAAGATGCTGCAAGTGATTTGCGAGAATATTAAGGCCCGGCGCAAAGTAGCCGTCGTCATTGGAAAGAAGTATACGCATAGTTGAATTATAACTGACTAACTCTCAGCTTTTAATGGAGGATTCCTGGTTAATCGAGCATAAAAAATGGCGCAAGTGAAAAAACTTAGCGTGAGTAAGACTTCTACCATGGCCAGCCAGGCTGAAACACCCTGATCCGCCCACGCACGTACCGCGCCTTCGGTAAAGTATAGCAAAATGAACATGCAAGCCCATTGGTAGGTGTAGCGGCGGCCTTTGAGTATGCCATGAAGCGGCAGCAACAGCGGCAGCGCCTTCAGTATCAGCATGGAGCCCTCTGGCTTCAATGGAGCGAGCCAGCCTTCCCAGGCCAGGCAGACGAATATCAATGCAATCAGGCTGGCGCTGGCGCCCAGGCGCAAGGTTCTAATCATGCGCGGATGGCCTTGGACATAGCGACTAGCGCGGTTCTGGCAGAAAGTGCGTCTGTAATCGGCTGGTCAAAGCTAAAGCGCAGAGTTTTATTATCCGCCTGCTCATCTGCGTCTTTGCCGGCCAGCACATCAAAACCGTCGCTATCAATGCCTAGCATGCTGACGCTGCTGGTTGTGAGGTTGTGGAAGTGCTTGCAGTAAGCAATCAGGCTATCCGCATGGTCCGCATTCATGTGTGCAAGGATGCCAGCCTCCTGCGCGGCAAGCGTATTTGGCGGTGAGGTCAGTTCTGCTCCAGCGACCCAGGATATCCTGCCAAAACCGCCGATGTAACGCGCCTGTTGTATGCTGATGCGATAAAACGAAAAGTCATGGGTGTCAAAATAGCCTTTTGCCTGCGGAAAGTAGCGCAGATAGCGGGCGCGTAACTGATTGTCATCCTGGGTTACTTTGCTGGCGTCACCCATCAGGGTCAGGCGCGAATTCGCCTGCAGATCTTCCGCGCCTGCAAACACCAGCAGCGAGACTTTGGGGTTGGCAATAATATTCCTGGTGTGTTCGGCCAGGGTGCTGATGAGTATTAATGGCTGGCCATCCTGATCAAGCACAAACGGGGCGACAGAGCCGAAAGGATAGCCCGCAAACTTGGCCGATATGGTCGAAAGTATGCCACTGCGGGTGCATCTTAGAAATTGTCTGGCTTCGCTGGCTATGCTCATGCAGCTAACTTTAATGCCGTTTCGGCCAGGCGCTTGCCCAGTGCAATACACAGCTTGCGTTCATCTTCTGTAATCGGACGATCGCCTGCTGTTCCGCCTACATGGCTGGCGCCATAAGGTGTGCCGCCGGAGGTGGTGCTTGCCAGTTCCGGCTCGGAATAAGGCAGGCCGACCATGATCATGCCGTGATGCATGAGTGGCAGCATCATGGAAACCAAGGTGGTTTCCTGGCCGCCGTGTATGGAACCTGTCGATGTGAAGACCGCGGCGGGTTTGCCGACCAGGGCACCTTGGAGCCATAAACTGGTAGTGCAATCGAAAAAGTATTTCATCGGTGCCGCCATATTGCCAAAGCGGGTAGGGCTGCCGACCGCCAGGCCTATGCATTCCTGCAAATCCTTGAGCTCGGCATAAGGCGCGCCCATGGCAGGGATATCGGGCTCAGTCGCTTCACAGTTGGCCGAGACTCTAGGCACGGTGCGGATGCGCGCTGTGGCGCCTTGGATACTCTCGATACCACGTGCAATAAGCTGCGCCATATCGCGTACGGCGCCGCCTTGGGAATAATAGAGGACTAGGATTTCTGACATCACTGGCTCAAGTTTATTTGAAGCTGAAAGTATATAGCACATCGACGGCGCTTTCAGAGCCGGCTTGCGTTCTGAGCGACCAGTGCTTGTTAATTTGGTAAGTAAGCCGGGCCACATTGAGCAGTCCGGTCAGGCTTTTTTCGTAGCTGAGATAGAGACGCGACGACAGGCGCTTGCCCAGATTGACGCTGCTGCTCTTGGCATCACTGCCACTGATGCTGAAGGTATCCAGCCCGGCGGAGCGTGCGAGGCGTGTCTGCAGCGGTACTGATTCGTCCTTGGAGAACAAGGCGCCCGCTGCCAGCGACAGCATGGCGAACTCGTTGTTGCCGGCCTCGTCCGCCCCGTGGCCAAGCACTAGCCACGATAGCTTGTCGCTGTCAGGTACGTTGGGCGTGGAGACCAGCTTGACGGTAGGCAACAGCACATTGCCTGTGACTTCCACCCCGGCTTTCACGGCCTGGTTGCTGCGCATCGCGCGTATATTGAGACCCGGGCTATCCAGGGGGCCGCTGAAATTGATCACGCCACGCTCGATATCCAGTACCTGTCCGTAAGCCAGGTAGGTGCCGTGCGCTTCTATCGAACCTTCACCGCGCAGGGCAGTGGTATTGCCGCTCAGTGTCAGTGCGCCGGTGAGGTAGGCATCTATACCGCGGCCACGCACCACGAATTGCTTATCCCAGTCGACGTTGCCGGCAGGTGTCTGGCCGAAGTCGATACGCAGGCCAGAAATGTTGACATTGAGCGGCGAGCTGGACGCCTGCTCAGTGCGGCCTATTACCACCACGTCATTATCCAGCGTAGGCAGGTCTGCCTTGGGCAACTCGATGAGGCCGCCCAGCACCTTGAGATCGCCGCTTACATCCAGGATGTTGTCGCGCATGGCGGTAGTGAGCTTGCCATCCAGCACCAGCAGGCGGTCGGTGCGGCTAAGTGCAGTGAACTGGTGGAGCACCCAGTTCAGCTCGCCTTGCACCTGTTGTTGCACTAGCGTGAACTGACCGCTGGCGGAAAGTGTCCCCTGGCCACCGCTGAACTGCAGTTGCTGTATGCGCATGCTGTCATCCTGCAAGCTCGCCTGTAAAACGCCAGAAGTCAGATTTACACCTTCAGACGGCAAGACTACATGCAACTGCTGGCCGTTGATGCTGCCGCGCAGACCGGGGTGTCTGATGGTGCCATCACCTTTTAAAGCAGCTGACAGCTGCCCATCTATGCTTGCGTCTGCGAGCGGCGGCAGCATGCTGAGCCAGCTCAGAGTGTGCAAGCTGGACTGGATATCCAGGCTGAGCGGTGCATCGCCACGCAGATCAAAGCCACTGGGGGTGGCGGTGAGGCGGGTGGCAGCCTGCACATGTAACTGCCCCAGCTTGGTACCATTGAGTCGGGCACTGAACCGCACGTTGTTATTATCCAGTGTGATGTCGGCCTGCACCTGCTGCAAGCCCAGCACCTGCCTGCTGTTGCCGGCACCGGTAAACTCCAGGTCACCGCTGTCGTGGCGCAGATGAATAGCGCCGTTGGCTTTGTCAGCCAGGCGCAGGTCCCATTTGCCGGAAAAGGTCGGGTTGCCCTTGATTTCCTGCGGCAAGGACAGCCCCGGAATATCCCTGAGCCCGACCTGTGCCAGCCGCCCTTGGGTGCTGAGCGCAGCGCCAGCATGATGCAACTGATCGATATAGAAATGGCCTTGTTGCAGCTTGAGTGCGAGCTTACTCACATTCAGGCCGTCAGCGCTGCTGTAGCTGAGGCTGGCAGGTGCCTCCAGTATGGCGCTGGTATTGCTTTTGTAGCTTAGCTGACGCAATTGTCCCTGCCAGCCGCCACTAGCGACCAGTCCGCCCTGCAGCGTGGTTTTTAGTTGCAGGTCCAAACCATCCGCATTGAACGTGAGCTGGTGTTGCTGGCGTGTGCCGTTGAGCGTGGCGTGGGCGTTAAACGGATTGTCTTGACCACGGCGGATGCCGCTGGCGCTGATGTCGCCATGGAGTTCGCCTTGCAAGCCTGCCCCAAGCTGGCCCTGACCCTGCAGCTTGCCGATGTAAAGCGCTCCCGGCGTGCGTAGGCCGTCGGCCAGCAGCTGGAATTTGATGGATAGCTCATCCAGTGCGCCTCGCAGCTCGCCGCTGGCCTGCGCCTTGCCGCCGAATTCACGGCCCAGGCTGGCCAGTGTCGGCAGTTCTGCCTGCCATTGCAGTACGTCATCAGGGCCACCGAGTGAGCCGCTGGCGCTAATCTTGTTGTCAGCCAGTGTTGCCAGCAACTGTATCTGCTGCATGCGCTGGTCGACATACTGTAGGCTGGCGTTGGCGACCAGCGGCACGCCTTGCCATAAGCTGTCCATGCTTTGCAGCTTGAGCGCGAATTTCGGCTGCGGCGAGAACTGGCCTGCTACATCCAGAGTAAGGTTAAACAGCCCACCACTGCGCATGCCAAGCAGCTCTGGCTTGAGCTGACGCAGGGTGGCATGCGCCTCAAGCGGCTGGCTGTCTGCAATGCCGATATGGCCTTGCAGTTGAAATATCCCCGCGGTCTGCTTCGGGTCTATGTCCGCTGCATCTGGCAGCACGATAGCCATGCCCTCTGCCTGCCGCTGCAGCAAACCGGCAGTGCTGAACTGTATGCGCTGCAGGTCGCCTGAGAGCAGGGTGCGAATAGCGTAACGTTGCGCGCCTTTGGTTTGGGTAAGCTGGGCAAATCCTTTGAGCGGGTATGGCTTATGATTGCCGAGCTCCAGCTGCATGCGCGCCTCGCCCCATGGCGTGATGGCTTGTAGCAGTTCCAACCGGATGCGCTTGCTATCGGCTTCCAGGTTGAGCTGCACGTTGTCGATAATGTGCGTTGCGCTTGCCGTGATGATCTTGAGCTGCGTAATGCGGGCCTGCCGCACCGTAATCGCCAACGGCAGGCTTATCCTGTCAGGCAGCCCGCTGCTTTTGGCAGGCTGGGGCGTGGCAGCTGCAGCGCTCTCCCTGAATGTGACGACCAGGCGTTGTGCCTGCAGGTTTTCCACCAGCAGCTTACCTTCAAGCGTGGGGGTCAGGCGCATGCGGGAATCAAGCTGCTCCAGTTGCAGATGCACAGCGCCCACGTCATAGCTGATGTCGGCGATACTCGAAGTCACGCTGATGGAAGCTGCATGCAGTGGCGTTGCCATGACCATGGCGCAGCATGCCAGCAGCCAGGCCATGCTCTTGATCATGCACTTGTCCATGCAGTTCTTTAGCATCAGAAGCTGACCCCCAGGTTGAAATGCAGGCGTATATCACCGGTGGCTTCGCCGTAAGCGATGTCCACGCCTATCCCTCCTGCCGGGCTCTTAAAGCGCGCTCCCAGGCCGTAGCCGTATACCGGGTTGAGTTCGCGCATGCTGGCAGCGGCATCACCGAAATCGACAAAGGCGGCGGCACCCCATCGCTCGGTCAGCCACTGGATGATCTCCATGCTGCCGGTTACCAGGTAGCGCCCCCCGGTGATGGCATTGCCTTCTTTCACTCCTAGGCTCTGGAAAGCGTAACCGCGTACTGACTGGTCGCCGCCCGCACGGAACAGGAAGGTGGCCGGCACGCTATTGCCGCCGTTGACGACACCGCCTTCCAGGCGCCCGATAAGCTGAGTGCTCTTGCCCAACGGATAATAGCCTTGCGCCTTGCTATAAGTCTGCAGGAAGCGCCCATCAGACAGGCTTTCCAGTGGTGCGCCAGCCACTTGCACATTGAACAAAAAACCTTTAGTCGGTGCGATATCGTTATCCAGGCGGCGGATGGTGATGCCGTAGGATAGTGTGCCTGCCTTCTTGGTCTCGGCACGCTGACCGTCTACCTGCAGATTTTCCACCAGGTAATTGGCGCCTACACTCTGCTCGAAGGTGCGCGGTCCCCAGGCCCGTTTGACACCGTTGTTGAACGAGGTAGTGGTCTGGCCTTCAATCGACAGGCGCAGCAGGTGGTTGTTGATGCTGTCGCGGTAGCCATCGCGTGTTACAGGCAACTGGGTGACTGCACTCAGTGACTGCGCGCGCTGTTCCAGCTTGAGGCTGCTATCCAGCCGCCAGCCGCGGTCGAGCAGGTTGCGGTTTTTGTAGTTGAGCTGTACGCGAGCACCGGTATTGGTGCTGGCACCCACGCCGACCCCCACAGTTACAGCAGGCTGTTCCACGACCCTGACCACGATTGGGGTGGCTGCCGGGTTGTCGGTGTCGGTTTTAGCGGTAACTTGTGTGCTGGTGAAATAGTCGGTAGCTTGCAGATCAGCCTGGTACTTGAACAATGCGGCCTGACTGTAAGGCGTACCCGGCGCGATGGGGTTCAGGTTGCGCACCACCCGGCTGGGATAGCGTTGCAGGCCCTCGATTTCGAGGTCGCCGAAGAAAAACTCGGGGCCGCTGTCGACCTGCAGGGAGAGTGTCGCGCTACTGGCCTGGGCATCAATCAACGCCTCGCTGTCAGCAATACTGGCCGTGGGGTAACGCTCCAGCAGCAGACTGCTGAGCAGACTGCGCTTGGCGCGGCTCCATGCGTCCTGTGTAAAGCGCACCCCGGTAGGCAGTTGCCAGTTCTCGCGCAGCTGCTCAGGGTTGGGATTGCTGTTTTCAGCCTGTTGCCGGATGGCACCGGTAAAGCCGATGTCCACGCTCTTGATGGAGGTAGCCGATCCCGGAGTAATGATGAAGCGAGCAGTAGAAACGCCATTGCTATCGGACAGTTGCTGTTCTATCCTGGGTGCAAAATAGCCTTCGGTCGCCAGCAGGTCCTCTATGGCGCGTGGACTGATCTTGAGCAGGCGATGCCACTCGTTGCTGTTCATGCGCGGATTGTCCAGCCAGCGCATGATTTCCAGATGCTGTTTGAGCAGCGATGCAAGTTCGGAGGGCGCTTCTATTTCGACGGCATATTTGCTGTTATCCGCCCAGGCCGTATGCGCAAACAGCATGCAGATGAGTGACAGGTAATGCCATCGGTATATGCAGCCAAGTAAATGTTGGATGAATATTCGCGAAATTTCACTCCAAAAAGTAATTAAATGGCGGGCTAAGCACTATTCATTGCCTGGCGCTGCTAGCAAGAATTTTGTCCTTATCATCAGGCAAGACAAGTTTAACCGTCAATTATGTTGTTTATTTCTTCCTTTTATCTTTGATGCGCTGCTTTTGCGTGTCCACTTCGAATAAACCTATGGTGCTGATGAGATCGCTGAATTTTCCGTAGCCATAGTTACGGGAATCGAACGCTGAGAAATTCTTCACTATATGTTTTTTCACCTCACCCATGTGCGCAAAGCCGTCATCCTCAGACAGTGCATCAATGGCTGAGCGTATGAGCGCGACTAATTTGGCGTCCATCGCGAGTTCTTTGGAGTTTTTCTTGATGCCGGGTGCTGCCAGGTTATTACTAGACTCTAAGGATGCAGTCTTTGCAGGTTTGATTTCCGGGTTGGTTTTGGATTTATCCGATGGCGTTCCAGTGCCTTTGGCATTGGCCGTCTCTGTCTCCACAATCTTGTTCTGCGACAGAATCTCGATATAGATGAACTGATTGCAAGCAGCCATTAGTGATTCCGGCGTTTTTTCTTCACCAAAACCGTAGACCAGCTTGCCGGATTCGCGGAAGCGAATCGCCAGTCTGGTGAAGTCGCTATCGCTGGAAACAATGCAGAAGCCATCCAGCGGTGCCGTGTAAAGCAGATCCATGGCATCAATGATGAGCGCGCTATCGGTTGCATTTTTGCCTCTGGTGTTGGCGTACTGCTGTATCGGTTGGATGGCGTGTTTGGGCAGTATTTCCTTCCAGCGGTTTAATTGGTTCTGTGTCCAGTCACCATAAATACGTCTGACGCTCGCGTCTCCAAATTTGGATATTTCTTCAAACAGCTCATCGATGATATCGATCACCTTGAAGGTATTATCCGCATCAATCAGCACAGCAAGTCGCGGGTTGTTTTTATCGGTGATCAATTTGGCAGCTCCAAAAGCTTAATCAATCCGTTTCGCCAGTTCCACGGCCTTGCCGATGTAGCTTGCCGGCGTCATTTCAAGCAGCAACTGTTTGGCAGGCTCGGGGATTTTCAATGCCTTGACGAATGCATGCAATGACTCCTTGTTGATGCCGCCTTTGCCGCGTGTCAGTGCTTTTAACTGCTCGTACGGGTTTTCCACACTGTAACGGCGCATCACGGTCTGGATGGGTTCAGCCAGCACTTCCCAGTTGTGGTTAAGGTCATTCGCCAGTTTTGCATGGTTGGCTTCAAGCTTGTTCAAGCCCTTGAGGCAGGAATCGTAGCCCAATAGCGTATAGCCGAGCGCTACGCCCATATTGCGCAGCACGGTGGAATCGGTGAGGTCGCGCTGCCAGCGAGAGATCGGCAGCTTTTCTGCCAGATGGCGCAGGACAGCGTTAGCCAGGCCCAGATTACCCTCGGAATTCTCGAAGTCAATCGGATTGACTTTGTGCGGCATGGTGGAAGAGCCTACTTCACCCTCTTTTACCTTTTGCTTGAAGTAACCCATGGAGATGTAACCCCAGATATCGCGATCCATATCAATCAGGATGGTATTGATACGCGCTAGTGCATCATAAAGCTCGGCCATATAGTCGTGCGGCTCGATCTGGATGGTATAAGGGTTATAGGTCAGCCCGAGGCTGGCAACGAATTTCTGCGCGAAGGTTTCCCAGTCGAAATCCGGGTAGGCCGATAGATGTGCGTTGAAATTACCGACAGCGCCATTGATTTTGCCCAGTATTTCAACTGCCATCAGCTGTTTGCGCTGGCGGCGCAAGCGATAAACCACATTGGCTATTTCCTTGCCCAGCGTGGTCGGCGAGGCAGGCTGGCCGTGGGTGTGGGATAGCATGGGCACGTCTGCCAACTGCTTAGCCAGTTCGGTAAGGCGTGCTAGCAGCTTATCCAGCATGGGGGTCATTACGCTGTCACGTGCGGCTTGTAGCATGAGGCCATGTGAAAGATTGTTAATGTCTTCTGACGTGCAGGCAAAGTGAATAAATTCGCTGACGGCGCGGATTTCCGGGTTGCTGTAAAAACGTTCTTTCAACCAGTATTCCAGGGCTTTCACGTCATGATTGGTGCGCGCTTCTATCGCCTTCACCTGCGCTGCCTCGGCCTCGCCGAAGCCTGCCATTGCAGCATCGAGCTCTTGCAGCGTATGCGCGCTAAATGGGGCGATTTCCTTCAGAGCAGGCTCAGTGGCCAGCGCCTTCAGCCACTCTATCTCGACCAGCATGCGATGGCGGATCAATGCGTATTCGCTGAAACAGGCGCGCAAGGGATCCAGTTTGGTCTGGTAGCGGCCATCAAGTGGGGACAGTGCGTTAAGTGGGGTGAGCTCCATCAGAAACCTTTTATACGTAGTTTTAATTGAACAACAGGGTTAAATATTGCAGATAAATGCCAAAACGTAATTTTACTCCACAACACTGTTTGCCTGACATCTTTAAGTCGTCAAAATTGCAGAGCCAGAGATGGAGGTTTTGGAAAACTTAAGAAGCATTTGAATTTTTGGTATGACCTTGAATACGTCTGGAGCAGCCTGCGTAATAACCACCATTCTTGCTCATTGCAGCTCCGGCTAAGCACAGGAAAAAAGCAGTTTGACCGATGCTTTTGCAGGCGTTGCAGTACAGATGGATATACGCATAGACCACGCCGGAGTTGTGCAAAATACAGCAGAATCTATCCTGACTTTACTTTTACCTGCCCATTGCTCAACCTGGAGCAAATTTTTTTGCCAGAGCGTAATTGTCGGTTTCTTTTGGCTACGTGTGCTACGTGCCGTTTCATGCGCAGGGTACGCGCTGTATAATTACTTTTTTGGAATTAACTGATTGAAAACTATGCTGACCGCTTACCGTGAACATGTTGCCGAGCGCGCCGCGCTTGGTTTGCCGCCACTGCCATTGAGTGCAGAGCAAACGGCATTATTGGTGGATTTGCTAAAAAATCCGCCGGCGGGTGAAACGCAAGTCCTGGTTGATCTACTGGAAAACCGCGTTCCTGCAGGCGTGGATCAGGCAGCTTATGTCAAGGCGGCTTTCCTTGCAGACATTGCAACAGGAGCAGCGACTTCCAGCCTGATTGCCCCGTCCAAGGCAGTCGAGTTGCTAGGCACCATGCTGGGCGGCTATAACGTGCATGCCTTGGTGGATTTGCTTGATAGCCCGCTGGCGGCAGAAGCCGCGCAAGCGCTATCCCGTACCATACTGATGTTTGATGCCTTCCATGATGTGGCCGAGAAAATGCAGGCGGGCAACCTTCACGCGCAAAAACTCATTGAGTCCTGGGCCCAGGGTGAATGGTTTACCAACAAACCGGCACTGGCTGAGGAAATCCGTGCGGTGGTGTTCAAGGTCGCAGGCGAAACCAATACGGATGATTTATCGCCCGCACAGGAGGCATGGTCACGCCCTGATATTCCCTTGCATGCACAAGCCATGCTGGTGAACAAAATGCCGGAGGGGCTGGCAAAAATTGAAAGCCTGAAACAAATGGGCTTGCCACTGGCCTATGTAGGCGATGTGGTAGGTACGGGTTCCTCGCGTAAATCCGCCATCAACTCCGTGCAATGGCTGATGGGTGACGATATCCCCAACATCCCCAACAAGCGCACGGGCAGTATAGTCATCGGTGACAAGATTGCCCCGATTTTCTTTAATACTGCCGAAGATTCCGGCGCATTCCCTATCCAGTGCGATGTTTCAGCCATGCATACTGGTGATGTGATTGTGATCCGGCCGTTCGAAGGCAAGGTGCTGAACGAAAAAGGCGAAACCATTGCAAGCTTCACCATGACGCCGCTTACATTGGCGGATGAAGTGCGTGCAGGTGGCCGCATTCCTTTGATCGTGGGGCGCGGCTTGACTGCCAATGCGCGACAAACACTGGGTTTGCCGCCTGCTGATTTATTCATCAAACCGGTTGCGCCCAAAAATACGGGCAAGGGCTATACGCTGGCGCAAAAAATGGTGGGCCGCGCCTGTGGCCTGCCTGAAGGCACGGGTGTGCGACCGGGTACATACTGCGAACCCAAGATTACTACCGTGGGCTCGCAGGATACTACGGGCGCCATGACGCGCGATGAGCTGAAAGAACTGGCCTGCCTGGGCTTCTCCTCTGATCTGGTGATGCAAAGCTTCTGCCATACAGCGGCTTATCCCAAGCCGGTGGATATCAAGCTGCAACATACCTTGCCTGAGTTCATGTCCAGCCGTGGTGGCGTCAGTTTGCGCCCTGGTGATGGCGTAATTCATTCTTGGCTGAACCGCATGATTCTGCCCGATACCGTAGGTACGGGCGGCGATTCGCACACGCGCTTTCCGATTGGCATTTCATTCCCTGCGGGTTCCGGATTGGTAGCTTTTGCCGCCGCCATGGGCGCCATGCCCCTTGATATGCCCGAATCGGTGCTGGTACGCTTCAAAGGTGAAATGCAGCCTGGCATTACGTTGCGCGACCTGGTGAATGCGATCCCCTATGCAGCGATCCAGAAAGACGAGTTGACCGTAGGCAAGCAAGGCAAAAAGAACCTGTTCAACGGCCGTATTCTGGAAATCGAAGGCTTACCCGACCTCAAGGTGGAGCAGGCTTTCGAGTTTGCCGATGCCTCAGCCGAGCGTTCAGCCAATGGCTGCACCGTCAAGCTTAATAAAGAACCCGTGATTGAGTTCCTGCGCTCCAACATCGTACTCATGCAGAACATGATAGATAACGGTTACGAGGACGCACGTACCTTGCAACGCCGTATTGCAGCCATGCAAGCCTGGCTGGCAAAGCCGGAACTACTGGAGCCGGATGCTGACGCGGAATACGCCTATGTACTGGAAATTGACCTTAACGAAATTACCGAGCCATTGGTGGCCTGCCCGAATGACCCGGACGATATCAAGCCGCTGTCTGCGGTAGTCGGCGACAAGATAGACGAAGTATTTATCGGCAGTTGCATGACCAACATCGGTCACTACCGTGCAGCCGCCAGAGTGCTGGATGATGCCGGTATTCTCCCCACCAGGCTGTGGATTGCACCGCCAACGCGCATGGATGCTGACCAGCTCAAGGAAGAGGGCGCTTATTCGGTATTTGGCCGTGCCGGTGCACGCACCGAAGTGCCCGGCTGCTCGCTGTGCATGGGTAACCAGGCACGCGTGGCTGACCGCGCCACGGTATTTTCTACCAGTACGCGCAACTTTGATAACCGCATGGGCAAGGATGCGCGCGTATATCTGGGCTCGGCCGAGTTGGCGGCTGTATGCGCCAGGTTGGGTCGCATGCCGACCCCGCAGGAGTATCTGGACACGGTGGGCGATAAATTGACCAAGAACGCCGATAGCATTTATCGCTATCTGAAATTTGATCAAATGGCCGCTTACGCGCCGAAGAAGGTAATTCCGATTGCGGAAGTAACGGCATAAGATTCAAGCCAAACAGGGCCGCATCAGCGGCCCTTTCCATTTCCCTCTTTGCGGCTTAGGGAATCTGGCTTTCCAAGGTGAATGCTGCGCCACTATCCTGACCCAGGGTCTGGGCCAGGTACGGCATCACTTCAGACAGCGTGCCAGGTAATGTCCATGGCGGATTCACAACGAACAGGCCACTGCCATGCATGCCAAAGCCATCCAGCGCAGGAGTCTGCACTGTAAGCGTGACATGCAGCCAGCTATTGAGGCCCATCTTTTTGAGCTTATCCAGCATCTGCTGCGGCTCTGGCCGTTGCAGCAAGGGATGCCAGACAATATAGGTGCCGGTGGAAAAACGTTGCAGACTGTCCTTGAGTGATTCCACTACGCGCTGATAATCGCGTTTTTCTTCATAAGGCGGGTCAATCAGTACCACTGCCCGACGCGGCGGCGGGGGCAGCAGGGCTTTGATGCCGGCAAAACCATCCTCGGTTGCTACCATCACATTCCTGCTCGGCACTTGGCGATCCCCAGCCAGAAAAGCCTGCCTGAGCAGTTTGCTGTCATTCGGGTGTAACTCGAACAGGCGCATGCGGTCATCCTTGCGCAGCAGTGCCTGCGCGCATGCGGGTGATCCAGGATAGCGCCTGAGCTCGCCGCTGGGGTTGAGTTTTTTCACAAAGGCTACATAGCCTGCAAGCGCGGCAGGTAATTCGGGCTTATCCCACAGGCGGGTGATGCCACTGTCAAATTCAGCATTTTGCGTGGCATAGCCTTTATCCAGCGCATACATCCCGGCGCCAGCGTGGGTATCGATATACCAGTATGGTTTATCTTTTTGTGCGGCATGCGTCAGGATTTGCAGGAGTACACAATGTTTGAGCACGTCGGCATGATTGCCGGCGTGAAAAGCGTGGCGATAACTGAGCATGGATGATTAATTTTCTCGTGGCTTATTCTATTACGCCGCAGGCGATACGCGCACCGCCACCGCCCAGGGGTTTGGGGCTGTCGCTGTAATTATCGCCAGCTTCGTGAATCATGATGGAATGGCCCATGAGTTGTTCTACCTTTAGCCTGGGCGCAAGCAGGGTGCGCGTTGCGCTGCCATCCCCGCCGACTTCCAGTGCAGGCAGGTCACCCTCATGTCCATGGCCTTCAGGGCCTTCGTGTTTGCTGCTTTGGTTGGGATCAAAGTGCCCGCCCGCCGCCAGGCCGGCTCTTTTTTTGCCGTCTTTTTCACCTATGTCGCAACTGGGTTTCTCGTGGATATGAAAACCATGCGTGCCGCGAGGAAGCTCGCCTAAGTCCGGCTCTATCACCAACCCCTTGGCGCTATCGGTAAGCTTGATCGTACCGATGATCTTGCCGATACCGGAGTCGTTGATGGCGTTAACAACGACGATTTTTTCCGCGGCCATAGCGGGTAAGCTGGCGATGAAGAGGCTGGCTAACAGTAAATGGCGGGTTTTCATGTTGTGCTCCTTGGCGTAATGGGATGCATTATAAAGCCTGGGCGCAGGGCGTAAATAGCAAGCCCGGAAACGGTTGGTCAACCATAGCGCACTCAAGTTCGTTGAATGTGCAGCCGTGTGGCTAATCACAAAAGGAGAAAGTAATGCAAATCAATAAAATTGCTGCCGTAATGGCTGCGTCTACCGTATTTATTTTTGCTCAAGCTCACGCCGAAGATGCGAGCCAGACACCAACTGCAACACCTCACCCAGGCCAGTCGTCGCACATGCTGATGATGGATACCAACCACGACGGCAAGATCAGCCGGGAGGAATTTCGCGCTGCTCATGAGAAACGCAGCGAGGAACACTTCAAGCGCATGGATACCAATGGCGATGGTTTTATAGATGAAGCTGAAAAGCATACGGCTGGCGAAAAAATGCGCGAACTTCGCAAAGAATGGCATGAGAAGCACCAGAAGCCGGAGGCAGCCAAACCGGGCTAAATGTGGGCTAAGCAACTGGATAGCGCAAAGCAGGTGATGAGCCTGCTTTTTGTTTTGTTTAAATGCAGCGGGCTGCTAGCATTGCATACTCATGGGCAACAATCACCACCATAATCATCAGCACGGCAGCAACCATATTTTGCTGTGGCCGCTTTTGCTCATCACAGGGTTTGCGTTTTTCGAGGCCATCGGCGGCTGGCTTACCGGTTCGCTTGCCCTGCTGGGCGATGCCGGGCACATGTTCTCCGATGCGGCGGCGCTGGGCTTGGCTTGGCTCGGCGCATGGATTGCGCGTAAGCCTGCATCGTTGCAACACAGTTTTGGCTTGATACGCGCTGAAGTCATTGTGGCCCTGGTCAATGGCCTGCTTATGCTGCTGGTGCTGGTTGGCATTGTGTATGAGGCTATTCAGCGCTTGCAAGCACCACAGCAGCCAGTGCAAGGCGCCGAGGTCATGCTGATCGCCCTGATCGGGCTGATAGTGAACATTATTGTCGCCAGGCAGTTGCACCACGGCCTGCACAATATCAACCACCGCGCCGCTTTCCTGCATGTTCTGGGTGATCTGCTGGGCTCGGTCGCTGCATTGGCCGCAGGCGCGGTCATCTATTTCACGGGCTGGATGCCGATAGACCCGATTCTGTCCTTGTTTATTTGTGCATTGATTCTGTTCTCCACCATCAAGCTGCTGCGCGAAGTGCTGCACGTGCTAATGGAAGGCGTGCCATCGCATTTGGACATAGCGGCTGTGTCGCAGGCAATGTCGACTATCCCGCAGGTATATGAGGTGCACAGCGTGCATATCTGGGGCTTGTCGTCCGAGATGACCGCGCTCTCCGCGCATGTGGTGATGCATGATATGCAGGCGTGGCATGAAGTGCTGGAAGATTTGCGCCATATGCTGCATGAACGTTTCGATATCAATCATGTTACTTTGCAGCCGGAATCCCTGGAGGGGTTTACTAGCGGCGAAGCCGGATGCTGGCTTACCAAAAGCCGACATGGCCATCTGTATGACTAAATTTCCGCGTAGCAATTTCAGATAGTGATTTCCAAACCTTATGCAAATATTTGATAGTGAATGCCGACTTTGCCCGCGGCTGGCGGGATTTCTGGATCAGGTTAAAACCCAACACCCAACTTACTATGCCAAACCAGTGCCGCCATTTGGCGACAGCACACCACGGCTCCTGATAGTCGGGCTGGCGCCAGGCATGCATGGGGCGAATCGCACGGGGCGGCCATTCACTGGCGATTACGCAGGCGTACTGCTGTATGAAACTTTGCATCGTTACGGCTACGCTAGTGCAGCAGCGTCGGTTGCTGCAGACGATGGCCTGCGGCTCACCGGTTGCCGAATCAGTAATGCGGTCAAATGCCTGCCGCCTGAGAACAAGCCGACCGGTGAAGAGATCAATACCTGTAATCGTTATTTATCCGCGGAGTTAGCCGGCTTGCCTGCGCATACGGTTATCCTGGCCTTGGGCAGCGTTGCGCATCTGGCGGTACTGAAGGCATTGAAGCTCAAGCTGGGCGCATATAAGTTTGGTCATGCTGCGCGCCATGCCCTACCCAATGGCCAAGTACTCTATGATAGTTATCATTGCAGTCGTTACAATACCAATACCAGACGCCTGACC
>JBDTOX010000031.1:0-9487 GCA_039933015.1 Methylophilaceae bacterium | reverse complement strand
TGGCCGGTCACGATAGACCAGAATCGGCGGTCACGTTGGACCAGAATACCCACAATCATGTTCTCTTAGCCTGCGTCACCTGCGATAATCTTACCCATGACCAACTCCACTCAGTCTGACCATACCCCCCCGGATTCACTGCTTTCTGGCCTCAATAACAAACAGCTAGAAGCGGTAACCTTACCTCACCAGTCCGCGCTGATCCTGGCGGGTGCCGGCAGCGGTAAAACCCGTGTGCTGACCACGCGTATAGCCTGGCTGATTCAAACCGGGCAGGTATCACCGAATGGTTTGCTGGCAGTGACCTTCACCAACAAGGCGGCCAAGGAAATGCTGACACGGCTTTCCGCCATGCTGCCCATCAACACGCGCGGTATGTGGGTAGGCACTTTCCACGGCCTGTGCAATCGGCTATTACGCGCCCATCACCGTGAGGCGCTGTTGCCGGCTACATTCCAGATACTGGATACCGCTGACCAGCTTTCCAGCATCAAACGTCTGATGAAGGCCATGAACGTAGATGATGAGAAATTCCCGCCTAAACAAGTCATGGGTTATATCAATAGCTGCAAGGAAGAGGGGCTGCGTGCCCATGCTGTCGATGCCTACGACGCGCATTCCCAGCGCATGCGCGAAATCTTCGAGGAGTATGACAAGCAATGTCAGCGCGAGGGTGTAGTCGATTTTGCTGAATTGTTATTACGCTGCTACGAATTGCTCAGCCGCGAAACCAGTTTGCGCCAGCATTACCAGAGCCGCTTCAAATACATACTGGTAGACGAATTTCAGGATACCAACCGCCTCCAATATTTGTGGCTTAAGTTATTGGCAGGCCAGGACAATTGCATGTTCGCAGTGGGTGATGATGACCAATCCATCTACGCCTTCCGCGGGGCGCGCGTAGGCAATATGCGCGATTTCGAGCAGGATTTTGCCATCCAGAATATCGTCAAGCTGGAACAGAACTATCGCTCGCACAGCAATATTCTCGATGCTGCCAACGCCATCATTACGCACAACCGCAATCGGCTCGGAAAAAACCTGTGGACTGCCGCGGGCAAGGGTGAGCCGGTACGTGTTTACCAAGCCTATAACGACATTGATGAAGCCAGCTTTATTGTGGATGAAATTAAAATGCTGCATGCAGAAGGCGTGGGCCTCAATGAAGTCGCCCTGCTCTATCGCTCCAATGCGCAATCCCGCGTGCTGGAGCATGCGCTGTTTTCTGCCAACCTGCCTTATCGGGTGTATGGCGGCTTGCGCTTTTTCGAACGCGCGGAAATCAAGCATGCCATAGCATATTTACGGCTGATCGCCAATCCCGAAGATGACACGGCTTTACTGCGCGTCATTAACTTCCCGACCCGCGGCATAGGCGCACGTACTTTAGAACAACTGCAAGAATCGGCCAGAACTGAAAACAGTAGCCTATGGCAAGCGGCTATTAACAAGGTCGGCAATGGCCGCCCTGGCAAGGGTATCGAAGGCTTTGTGGCCTTGGTCAAGCACATGCAGGAAGAAAGCACAGGCTTGACCTTGCCGGAACTTGCAGAATTGGCAAGCAACTTATCCGGTCTTAAACAGCATTATTCAGGCGAGAAAGAAGGCGAAGACCGTGTTGCCAACCTGGATGAATTGGTAAGTGCCGCAGTAGCATTTACTAATCAGGATATCGGTGTTCAGGTCGATGAAAATGGAGAAATTGCGCAATCCCTGCTCACCCAGTTTCTGACACACGCCAGCCTGGAGGCTGGCGAGCATCAAGCCGATGCCGGGCGTGATGCCTTACAACTCATGACCGTGCATGCTGCCAAGGGCCTGGAATTCAAGGCAGTGTTTATCAGCGGCCTAGAAGAAGGCTTATGCCCACATGAACAAAGCCTGTATGAGGCGAATGGCCTCGAAGAAGAACGGCGGCTGATGTATGTAGCCGTTACACGGGCGCGCCAGCGGCTTTACTTAAGCCATGCCCAGAGCCGCCTGCTGCATGGGCAAGTACGTTACGGCATTCCCTCGCGCTTTCTCGATGAAATCCCGGAAGAACTGTTAAAGCGCCTGAATGCGCGTCCGACTGCTGCCAATAGCTATACGCCAGCCCCCAGCATGGCTGGCACTACCACCAGCAAAGCCAATCCCATGCCATGGAAAATTGGCCAGAGTGTGGCCCACAGCAAGTTCGGTCAGGGCGTGGTGGTGAGTTACGAAGGCAATGCCGATGACCTGCGCGTGCAGGTCAATTTCGGCAAGCAAGGCTTGAAATGGCTGGCGCTAGAATACGCCAAGCTGGAAAAAATATAACGCCAGTGCTTTGAAAATACTTTAGTCGTCTACGGCAAACGCCTCTTGCGACGCTACATTGGCAGCAAAAATATCCTTATAGCTAATATAAAGCGAAGCCGTCATGGTGGGAATCATGATAAGCAGACCCAAGCCAAAGGGGATTGCGGCCAACACCAGCAGCACCATGGAAATCAAGCTGTACACAAAGAATGGCATGACATTACGCAAACATGCCTTAAAACTCTGCTTCATGGCTTCCACGCTGGAAAGTCCATGAAATGCAACCAGGATAGGCGCAAACCAATAGGCCATGATGAGTGGCACCATCAGAAACATGCCAAGCAATGCCGTAAGAAAAAAACCACTGCCTAGCGCTGCAGCCGCTTGTTGCTGGTCCAGCCTTTCTCCCGCAAGCAAGGCCTGTAATACCGTATGATCGCTCCCTGCGAACATAATGCCGACAACAATAATGATACCTGCCAGATAGATGCCGCCAACGGTGATGAGTTGTGCTGTGTGCTGCTTGAACCCAGCAAATAAATGGTTAATCTCCAGCTCTTCGTCATTATCCAGTGCGCGGCAACCCAGCATGAACCCTGCAACAAAAACGGGGGCTAACAGATTGAGTAAGATGGGGCCCACTATCTTCACCATGGATAACACCATGCTGATGAGCAAATAGACCATGAACAGGGCGATCCATATCACCGGGCTGCGCTTGAATAATGCAAAACCCTCAACTATCCAGTTCCATCCATTCGATGCGTTGACCTGACGTGCTTCTATCACTGGCGTATTCAAAATGCCTCCCCGGCGTAAACTCATCTATATCAAACTCGTATCAATACTCGTTAATTATTGCTTTTTATATCCAGACGCCAGTCATTGCTTGTGGCTGACTAATGTGCATGTTTAAAATCTGCTGGAAATGCTGCGGGTCTTTGGCATGCGTAAGCTCGCCGGCTTGTGGGAAATGTAAATCATAAAGACGCGACAGCCAGAACCGTAGCGCCGCCGCACGCAGCAAACCCGGCCATGCCGCACGTTCAGCCTGGCTTAAAGGACGAACCGTATGGTATGCACAGAGCAACGCCCGCAAGCGCAATGCATCAATGCTGCCAGCTGCCGCATTGCACCAGTCATTGACAGCAATTGCCACGTCATATAGCAACACATCATTGCAGGCGTAATAAAAATCGATCAAACCACCCACTTCTTCGCCATCGAACAAGACATTGTCACGGAACAAATCGGCGTGAATCACACCGCGCGGCAAGTCTTTGGTATCAAGATTGGCCTGGAATTGCAGCTCTTGTTGCAGCATGGCCTGATCTTCAGCAGTGAGGAAACTGGCGACCTGGCGAGCCGTTGCCACGCGCCACTCGTTGCCGCGGGGGTTGCGCATGTGCGCAGGAAATGACTGCCCAGCCAGATGCATTTCAGCCAATACGCGCCCCACTTCTGCACAGTGCACCAACGAAGGCACTTCAAGGGATTTGCCGCGTAAACAACTCACCAGGGCAGCAGGTTTGCCGTTAAGCTCACCCAGGCTTGCTCCATCATGGTTAATGACCGGATGCGGACACGGCACGGCACGGTCCGAGAGGTACGACATGAGGTCGAGAAAATAAGGCAATTCCTCCGCCGAGTTTTTCTCGAACAGCGTCAACACATAGCGACCACTAGTAGTGGTTACAAAATAATTGGTATTGGTGATACCAGAGGCAATACCCTGCAGGTCCACTAGCTCGCCCAATGGATAGGCACGCAGCCAGCTGCGCAGTTGTTCGATGGTGACGGTCGTGAATACGGACATAAATTTAGACAAAAGAATGCAAAATGCATCGCTTGCTCAAAGCATGTTGCAAAAAACTAGCAAAATCGGAGTTTACATAGGGTGAACGAGGATTTTTCTTGTTTTTCGCGCCTGTTTTGGGCTGCGCCTTGGCGTTTTGCATAAGATTTTCAGGCAGGAATTTTAAGAGGGCTTTGCAGCCCTCTTGATGAACATTAAAAATTAAACAGTACCCATTTCGGCACGATCAACGGTGGGTTAGGACCATCCAGGCGCGCCCAGCCGCCCTCCTGATCTTCTTTCATGAGATAGTAAGGCTTGCCATGAGCAGGCGTGACTTTCATCATGTAAAGCTCGCCATTAATGCGATACTCTTCCACGGTATCCGCACCTCTTTTGGTAATCGTCACCTGTGGTTCAGCACCAGGTGCCTGCTCCAAACTATCAGGCGGGGGCGGTGGTTCTGGCAACGGCTCAAGCTTGGGAGCTTTGTCTGCGGCCACAGCCATCAGTGGCAGAGCGAGAGCCAGAACCAGCAGGGTACGAATACGACGCATGATAACCTCGTGCTTAGAGATGTGAATTGGATGCAACAGCCTGATTCTAACAAAAAGACATCCTTGCCGGTGAAGCGAATAGCAAAAATAGCCTAGAGATATAGCTGCATCTGGAGTTCCTGTGGAGAAGGCTCAAAACCTCGTGTTTCGTAATGCTTAAAGATCGCCTCAACTATCTTTTTCGGCTCATCGATCACCTGGATTAAATTCATGTCTTCCGGTGAGACCATGCCCTCGGCCACCAGCGCAGTGCGGAACCAGTCCAGCATGCCACGCCAGAATGGCTCATGCACCAGGATAATCGGGATATTGCGCGTCTTGCCCGTCTGGATCAGCGTTAAAGCTTCCATCAATTCATCCAGCGTGCCAAAACCGCCTGGCAGCACAACATAGGCTGAGGCATATTTGACGAACATCACCTTGCGCGCAAAGAAGTGCTGGAAAGTCTGGCTAATATCCTGAAAGCTGTTGTTGTGCTGTTCGTGCGGCAGCTGGATATTCAGGCCGATGCTGGACGATTTACCGTGAAAGGCACCCTTGTTGGCGGCCTCCATGATGCCAGGCCCTCCGCCGGAGATTACGCTGAAACCAGCATCCGACAATTGCCGCGCGATTTCTTGCGTCAACGCATAGTAAGGGCTATCCGGCGCGGTGCGGGCGCTGCCGAAAATAGACACGGCCGGCGTGATTTCCTTCAGGCGCTCGGTCGCATCGACGAATTCTGCCATAATCTCGAACACTCGCCAGGACTCGCGCGCCGGGCGCTCGCGAGCCAGCTGTTCCGGATCGATAAATTTGGGGAATTTTTTTGCTGCAGTCATAATTTTGGTGCCTAAATATACATGAAAACGTTGTTATTAGTGGATGGTTCATCCTATCTCTATCGCGCCTTCCACGCCATGCCCGATCTACGTAACCGGCAAAATGAACCGACCGGCGCCATCTATGGTGTACTCAACATGCTAAGGCGTTTGCACAAGGACTATCCAGCCGATTATAGCGCCTGCGTTTTCGATGCCAAAGGTAAAACCTTCCGCGACGACATTTATCCTGAATATAAAGCTCATCGCCCTTCCATGCCACAAGATTTAGCCAAGCAAATCGCCCCACTACACGAGGCTATCAAAGCCATGGGCTGGCCGTTGCTGATGGTAGATGGTGTCGAAGCGGATGATGTCATTGGCGCGCTGGCCAAACAGGCCGAGCTGGAGGGCATGCGCGTGGTGGTATCCACTGGGGATAAAGACATTGCGCAGCTCGTGAATGCTCATGTCACCTTGGTCAACACCATGTCCAATGAAGTACTGGACGAAGCCGGCGTAGTCAAAAAATTCGGCTTGCCGGCAAATTTGATTGTCGATTACCTGACCCTGATCGGGGACGCCGTGGATAACGTGCCCGGCGTAGACAAAGTCGGTCCCAAAACTGCGGTCAAATGGCTCACGCAATACGGCACGCTGGATAATATCATCGCCCATGCCGATGAAATTGGTGGCGTAGTGGGTGGAAATTTGCGCAAGGCGCTGCCCTGGCTACCCACTGCGCGCGAGTTGCTGACCATACGCTGTGATGTAGGCTTGCCGGAACACCTGACTGATCTCGCGCCGCAGCCACAAGACCGAGCCAAGCTGGCCGAGCTATTCGATCACTTCGACTTCAAGACCTGGCGGCGTGAGCTGGATCAAACCGGCGATGACAGCAAACCCGCAAGCGTTACCCAGCCTGTATCGGCCAGCGGGCAAATGGGGCTTGTCTGGGATAATGTAGCTGACGCTAATACGGCGGAGAAAAACACAGTCCACACACGCAATTACGTCACCATACTGACTGAGGCAGCCCTACAAAGCTGGCTGGATCAATTAAATAATTCCGCATTGATCTGCTTCGATACCGAGACCACCAGCCTCGACCCATTGCAGGCCAAGCTGGTTGGCATGTCGTTCTCAACCAAGCCGGGCGAAGCTGCTTACCTGCCGCTCATGCACAACTACGCAGGCGCACCACAGCAGCTCGATTTCACAGCGACGCTGGCACGCATCCAGCCCTTGCTGGAAAACCACGCGCTAAAGAAAGTCGGCCAGAACCTCAAGTATGACAAACATATTCTCGCCAATCACGGCATTACGCTGAACGGCATAGCACATGACACCTTGTTGCAATCCTATGTGCTGGAAAGCCATCGCAGCCATGGCATGGATGATCTTGCCATGCGCCATCTCGGCATCCAAACCATTAGCTATGAAGAAGTAGCAGGCAAGGGTGCCAAACAGGTAGAGTTCAGCCAGGTATCGGTGGAGCAGGCGGCAGAATATGCCGCAGAAGATGCCGACATCACGCTGCAATTGCATCACACGCTGTATCCGCAAATCGCCCCTGACGAAAAGCTGCAACACGTATATGGCGAAATAGAAATGCCGGTGCTGGAAATTCTGTTCGACATCGAGCGCAACGGCGTGCTGATTGATAGCGCCATGCTGCACGCGCAAAGCCATGAAATCGGCCAGAAGCTCATGGCGCTGGAACAGCAGGCATTTGCACTGGCAGGGCAACCGTTTAATCTGGCCTCACCCAAGCAGTTGCAGGAAATCCTGTTCGGCAAACTCGGCATCAAGCCTTTAAAGAAAACGCCATCGGGCACACCTTCTACCGATGAAGACGTATTGCAGGAACTGGCACTGGATTACCCCCTGCCCAAGGTGCTGCTGGAGTACCGTGGGCTGGCCAAACTCAAATCCACGTACACCGATAAATTGCCGCGCATGATCAACCCTGCCACGGGCCGCGTGCATACCAGCTACAACCAGGCGGTAGCCGTTACTGGCCGCCTTGCCAGTTCCGAGCCCAATTTGCAGAACATCCCCGTGCGCACGGCTGAAGGCCGCCGTATCCGCGAAGCGTTTATTGCGCCAGCGGGCAGTATCATTCTTTCCGCCGACTATTCACAGATTGAGCTGCGCATCATGGCGCATCTTTCACAGGATGCAGGCCTGCTCAAGGCGTTTGCCGCAGGCGAAGACATTCACCGTGCCACCGCTGCTGAGATTTTCGGCTGCGCACGCGAAGCAGTCAGCAGCGAACAGCGGCGCTATGCCAAGGTGATCAACTTTGGCTTGATTTACGGCATGTCCGCTTTCGGCCTTGCCAGCCAGCTCGGCGTGGATCGCGCTGCGGCGCAGAGTTATATCGAACGCTATTTCGCGCGCTACCCCGGCGTGCGCGATTACATGCAAAACACGCGCGAAACTGCAAAACAACAAGGCTATGTGGAAACGCACTTCGGTAGACGGCTATGGGTGCCGGAAATCAACAGCCAGAACGGCCAGCGCCGCCAGGGTGCAGAGCGCGCCGCCATCAATGCGCCCATGCAGGGCACAGCCGCTGACCTGATCAAACTGGCCATGATCGCCGTACATGGCTGGCTCGCTGATCAAAAGCTGGGCACGCGCATGATCATGCAGGTGCACGATGAACTGGTGCTGGAAGTGCCGGAGAATGAGCTTGCGCTAATCAAGGAAAACCTGCCGAGGCTCATGGGCGACGTCGCCAAGCTAGACGTGCCATTACTTGTCGAAATGGGCAGCGGCCCCAACTGGGAAACCGCGCACTAATAGCAGATTATGGCCAGCATTCCTGAATTTGGTACGCTCATCATCGGCGACGAGATCCTTTGCGGTAAAAACTGCCATGTCAAGCTACTGCACTATTTATATTAATTGCGAAACTGCTGGTGAAAAAACCGCCGGAGCGAGTTTGGGTCTATCTCCAGCCCAATCTAGCACTGGTACTGGCCTTGCCGGTCAAAACATACGCCTGCATCATCCATGCCGCCGTATTTTGGCCCTATCATGTAACAGCCGCGCAGCAGCAGCGTGAGGAATGCCAGCGCTATGGTGCATGTGAGCGCGCGACCACCATGATATATCACGCTCAAACAGTACGGGCAGGCCGAATACGGCGGCGCCTACCAGCGCCATAGTCCACTCAATACTCATTATTCATCCTCGCGTTTGCCAAGCGCATTAAAAATCCCGGCTTTCCCACACCTTCAACACTTTACCCAGTACATGAAAATCCATGTCTGGTGTGATCGTCCAGGTTTCATAGTCCTTGTTCTGCGGAATGGCGCGGATGCCCACACCAGGCACACGCTGCAGGCGCTTGATAAAGCCCTCGTTGGCAACGCGGAAGAAATACACGCCATCATGCTGGCATGATTTTACGCCGGTATCCACCAGGATCGGATCGCCGCGATTGAACATGCCCTTCATGGAATCGCCAAAGCCGGTGATTACGCACAGGTTAGCGGGTCCGGTATTGCTCGGTACGTTTTTCAACATCCATTCTTCTGTGGCTATTAGGCTGACAATCTGCCCCGGTTGGTCTTGCAGGATAATATCTCTCCCCATTGACCCCACGACTTCGCGGTAATGCGGTATCTCGACGGCGAAATATTCCGCTCGGTTGGAGGCAATTTTATAGCGCAGCTTCGGCGATGGTTCTCTATCGGAAGTGATAGGGTGCTTTTCCTCTTCCAGCCCACTCTCCGCCCAGCCATTGAATAGCCAGTTCATGTTTATTTTCAGGTAGGCGCAAGTCTTGATAGCGTTTTCAGCGCCCATCATTTTAGTCTTGCCGGTCAACCAATCACCTATTGATGGCTGTTTGTTGCCAGTTGCCCGCGCCAGCTCCGCCTGAGAGATTCCCCTGATTTCAAGCGCTTTTGCCAATCGTATATGCCAGTTTTTCATAATAGATAGTCGCTAGGCTCAATAACCTGCTTCATTAAGCCCCAAAGCGGGCTAATGGTTAGTTTCAAACATCTCTCTTGCTGCTGTAACAGCCACGCCGGCCTGGA
>JBDTOX010000030.1:0-39491 GCA_039933015.1 Methylophilaceae bacterium | reverse complement strand
ATCAAGTAATAGCCGACATGCGCGGTGCGATTGCTGTTACCCAATCGCTCTGCAGCAGCTTGCGCGAGAACAATGGCCTCGCGCGCCACCGCCAGTTCACTGCACGCACCACCTCTCGCCACGTCTTCGACGACATGCCGGTAACGGTCGCGTGTAGTGAAATCCTGGGCAGCGTACATCTCCGTCGGGTCTTCACGCAATGTCTGTTCGACGACACTGAGTGACTCGACGTAATGCTTCCAGTCCATTGCGTCGATGAAACGCAGACTGCCTATACTATTTGCAATGGAGATCTGGTTGGCCGCGGCCGCTCGTGCGGCCGCTTCCGACAACTGCGTTGCGGTCACCCCTTGTTCGAGAAGTGTTTGCTCAATCCAGGTTTGAACGAACGCCATAGCGGAGCCCTGCGCCTGAAGTCTTGCGTAAAACTCCTCCACAAACTGCGCGGTCAGAGGCACATCGGCATCGGCAAACTCTGCCAGCAAGTGGGTAAGCCGCCTTGGCTCCTGCTCGGCCAACGCGATCATGCGATCCGCCCATGAGACGGCTGCATCAAGCTCCTCGCGCCGACGGGCGATACGCAGCGCAACACGGCGAAGATTTTCCAGCAGCGCCAGTTGCAGCATGATTGGGAACGCCCACAATTCGCCAAGCTTTAGCGGTGCAGCAGTCTGGTAGGCGGCGATAATATGGGTAGCGTTGTCTCTGTCTACACGACCGTCCATGTGAGAGATCAGCTCTAATGCCAGATCATAGATGCGAGGGAAACCGGCTGACAGGCCGTCAGCCAGCTGCGGTAACTGCCGGCTATAGCCGCGCGGCAAATGCCGACGCGCTAGAACGATTTGCTGTTCGATTAAATAGAAATTATCGAGCAGCCAGGCTTCTGCCGGCACGAGCCGTTGCCCTGCCGTGGCAGCGGCTGTCACGACATCATAAGCCGTCAGCAGCACGCGCGCATTGTCCGCCAGCCGTGGCAGCAACCTGTCCGGCCCAGGACGTGGGTCAATTCTATGTCGGCCAGCCAGCGTTACTGCGTGACGCTTTAGTTGCTCAATGCTTAACAGCTCTGAGCGTAGCACCTCGGCATCCCGGTCGTTACGCAGTGGGTTCCGTGTACGCGTCGAAAATCCGAACTCATTGATGATAATGACATTCTCCTCGCTCGAACTTGGGTTAATCAGCGCAGCGCAGCCGTGATAACCCGTAGTTGCTGAAAACGCATACCACGCGCTTTTAAATCATCAGCCAGTTCTAACTTCATCGAAGAACACCGGGGATTTGATGTAAGCGATTCCCCGAAAAAAGCAAATCAACATCATAGGCTAATGTAGCATGATTTTTTCCGCTCTAGTACTGCAAGCAGTGACTGACCTCCCTCATCAAGCATCCTTAGTTGATCACCATTAACTCGTTGCGCGCGGCGATGATGGGCACGTCCAGCGTGCATCTGGATTTGCGTCAGATTAAGAAAACAGGCCTTCATCATTTTGATTCCTCCATGTCACCAACAGGTATGTATGAGGGTGCAAGAACAGCCGCGGCGTGTCTGGAATTTCAGTGTGTGGTTTTTGCAACTTAACCTGATGATGCTCTTGAGTTTGCCATCACGTTGATGGCTTCTCCAGGACAATAGTCACGAGCAGGGACGCATCTTCCGTTGCCCGCAGCGCATGAGGCACATTACCCGCCAGATACATGAAGTCGCTGGCACGCATGGTCTTGCAGCTGCCCTGGGCGATGACATCAATCACGCCCTCGATACAGTGCATCGTAATCGGGCCGTCAACCGCATGCTCAGGTAACGCCTTGCCAGCAGGCAGGACGAGTCGCATGACCCTGAGCTGCTCGTCATGCAAGAGCGTGGTTGACTGGCTATCATTGAGCGGCGCGCCCAGCGGCCGAAGGTTGATGAGTTCGCCGGACGATACATGGTGGGTAGCCATAATGACTCCTGTAAAGAAAAGTAATCCTACCCCGGCTTGCCATCCAGCCGAGCGCGCGTTAGTACGGTGCAGTAGCGTGCCTCATACAGGCCAGATGCTGCAGCCCACAACAGTGCTGAAAGCTGAACATCTACCATAATACAGCCCGGTCGAGGCGATGCCACCAAAGACGCTGACAACCGCAGCGACTTGTATCAGAAAAACACTGTAAACCTGGACTTCCAAACTGCGCAATGCTACGGCTACAGGGAGCTGGTCACTGCAAGTTTTACCTTACCGATAAGGAAACGTATGACCGAATCTTGAATTGTCAAGAGGCATATCTAAGGTGTGTGACAAGCAGCCTGGCTATTTTTCTGGGCCAGGCTATGGCTATCTGCTGCGGAATTTATTGATTACCTGCCATGATAGCCAGCCGCGCCGCAGCCATTTGACTGCGCGGCCAGGCCGCAACACAGCCAGCAAGGCGGCACCGCCAACTATCCAAGCGGGGTGGCTCCTGATAAAACGCAACGCGCTAAGCCCCTGGTCGACCAGCGTCAACGGCATGCGCCACGGCTCGATACTTTGCGCCAGCGCCGTTCGTTGAGCCGCAGCCTGCGCAATCAGGTGTTCACGTCGTTCAGCCAATTGGATCAATTTATTGTGCATCAATGAGAATCCAGCTGCTGTCGGTCTTTGAGCAATTCCGACAGGCTCGTTGCGAATAGTCTGGGCTTGGTTTTCGACTTGTGAAAAACAAACCAGAATGCCGCCATGCCGGCTGCCAGAAAGCTTCCGGCTAGCGCACCCAACACCAGAATACGGTATGTATCCCAGAATATGGCCACAAGCAGGATGGTCACCAGCACCACGCCAACCCCGAGGCAAAACAGCGCTACCAACGCCAGCAGCAGCAGCGACAACATATGCTCGCGCTCTTCCTCAAGGTCTATAGACAACAGATCGAGGCGCGTATGCACAATGGCAACCAGCGTTCCTGCGAGGACCGTCAGCGACTCAAGCAGCCCCTTGCTTTTACTCGGGTTGTTCTCTGTCATGGTGAAGCGGTTAACGACGGCCGATGAGCAAACCAATCACCAGGCCCACACCGGCAGCAACCCCGATAGCTCTCCATGGATTTTCATGGACATAAGCGTCGGTAGCCTTGGCAGCTTCTTTGGTTCTGGCAAGCAGCGCCGCTTGCGCCTCTGCCATCCTGACTTTCACAACCTTGAGTGATTCTTCCGCCTTGGCGCGCACCTCCGCCATCTTCTCGCCGCCCTGGTTGACAGTAGCTTGCAGTAGTGCTTCCGCATCTGCAACTACCACCTTGAAATCGTCCATCAACTGTGCCTTGGTAACTTCATCAGATAATGTTTCCATGATTTTCTCCATTGTTAGCTCTATTTTATATTGGATGCTTATAGTTCTACTTTACGCTTATACCATAACAAGGTTTAACCGTTACAGATGGGGCGATTCAGTACAGCTGCCCGTTATCCATTGGCTCATCCTCAATAACAGTCTGCGCGTCTCTTAGCGACATGTCCATACTGCCCAGCTTGTCCGCACGCATGTCATTGAGATTACACCATACAGCCAACTCAGGCTAGCGGGCCAGCACCATTGCCAAAATCTTGACTGCACTCATCCCATCTATCCCAGATAGAGATTAAGTATGGAGCCTTGGGCAACGGAATTGCCCAGTAAAGCAGAAGCCGTTAACAAGCGGATTGCTTTACCAACAGGCCTCTGCATAGAAAAACACTCAGGTTCGTTACAGGCTGCGACCTTGAATGAGGCGTATCACTATCACCACAATTGCAATAACCAAAAGAATGTGAATGAACCCACCCATGGTGTATGAAGAGACCAAGCCAAGCACCCAGAGAATAATCAATATAACCGCAATAGTTTCAAGCATTTTTGCTACTCCTGGTAAACGGGTAGACTTACTGCGCAGCCTTAACCCGCATGTCATTCTTGACCGAGGTCACGCCCTTGACGCTGCGTGCGACTTCGACCGCCTTTTTAATATCGGACTCCGAGCTGACGAAACCGCTCAGCTGGACCACACCCTTGTAGGTTTCAACGTTTATTTCGGAAGATTTCAACGTAGGCTCATTAAATACCGCCGCCTTTACCTTGGTCGTGATAGCGCTGTCATCGAGATATTCCCCTGTGCTTTCTTGCTTGGACGTCGACGCGCAACCAACCGTAGTTACCAGCGTTGAAGCAATGAAAATTGCAGAAATGTAATTAAGTGGTTTCATGGCTGTACTCTCCTTATAAATTTAAACAGAAAATGGATGATGCCACGCTACAAACGCGTGTCTTACTGTACGCCTGTGCACTCGCCCCTCTCAAAAGTCTTTAGACGGTTTTCCAGCACTGGCAAATGTTCCCAAAGTGCGCCCGTTTGCATCGATCAGGCTAGCCCGGTTTCGATCAACCTGAGTTCTATCATTGCACTCTTCTTTCAAGGTGCATTCTGTACTCTAGCGCACTTAACTGGCAGATATTTTGGGGCTGCGATGTAGATTGGAGCATTGACTACCACCTTATGGTTCCCACGATGATCATGCCTACGCTCGTCGAGGCCTTCATACTGGTGATCACGGCACTGTTCCCCCTCCGCAAATCCTGAGCATTATCATGTTCTGGCCCAATCTATGAATTGCAAAAAAACGGCGGCTCGTAGCCGCCGCTATTTCCCTGAGCCGCTCGATCAAGCGCACTGTTTGCGACGCATGCTGCCCAAGCCGGCCAAGCCGATGCCCAACAGGGCAAGAGAGGCTGGTTCTGGGACACCAGTACCGCCACCACCACCACCACCAGTACAGGGAGGTTGCCCGGGCTGGCCACACGTATCTCCACGTGCGGCAAAGTCCACGGAAAGATCTTCGATTGCGCCATGGAATCCATCAAGCACAATGTTCTTGATAAAGGCGCCTGTCACGCCATCCCATACCGAAAACTGGTTATTGAAGATATCTGCCACATAAAAATTAACCCCATCGAACGCGATACCGGTGCCGTTACCATGACCATTGGTATCAATGAAGCCTAGCTGGAACAGGCTGCCGTCCAAGTTATATATGTCATACTGATTGCCGCCAGCACGGGCGAAGCCGCCATCGTAACGGTTGGCAATCAGCTTGCCGTTGAAATACTCAAGGCCATCGTAGAAACCTTCAATATGCGTCAGGGTAGGATCGAGCGTGATCGTATCCAGCAAAGTGCCGGTAGGGGAGACTTTGTAAGCTTTGGTGCTGCCGGAGTAGTCGCCCACCCAGAAATCGGTACCGTCGAACGAGATGGCCTGCAGGCCACTTGCACCGGCAATGGTAAATGCTACTCCTCCATCAACGTCTGTAGTCGCGTGCCTTTTATACACATTACCGCTATCGGCTACTGTGTAATACACCGTGTCGCCCACGACGACGATACCACGCCCGTTGCCCTTGTCTTGCGTGAGCGTGTTAACCTGTGCGCCAGTGGATTGGTTGAATGAACCCATATCGCTACCCGCACTATTTTCCCAGATCAAGGCAGCGCTTGCGGTCCCGGCTAATCCGCTCAACATCACAACCGCAACAGCTAGAGAAAGCGATTTGTATTTGAATTTCATGATGCACCCCTCACAATGTATGTATCCAGTAAATGCGATCAGACATGATTTCCATACTGCCTAATCGCCATCATACTGTTCTTAGTAAAGCATTAAGCATCACCCGTGCCAACATGGTGCATTAAAATTAATTTTCCTTTAATTTCAACATCATATAGTATGACGCGGAGGGTATTCGTAGCTTGTGTGGGAAGGTTACAAGTACGATTGTAAAAATTCCCGACACTCAAAAAGTGCTGCTGGCTTATCAATGTACATACCAGCAAGCCGACATAACTGCGGCAAGCACACGCCAATAATCATGCCGCCATGGCCGCTGATGTTGCCGTGCATCTATCGCGGTTGATTCCATCTATGCAGATGTAAAAACGCTCGACATCTTATGATGCCGAGCGTTTTATTTGGTACTGCCCAGACTTAAGCGGCTTTGCGCTTGCGCGATGCCGCGAGACCGGCCAATCCCAAACCCAGCAAAGCGAGAGAGGCAGGCTCTGGCACCCCCCCCCCACCCGGCGTTCCCAGCGGGCCACCCAAGGCTAGCAGCGCTGAGCCATCACTGCCGAAAAACGCAGGATCCGCGTTTACCAAGCTAATGAAACCAAGCGGCGTGAAGGCCGAGGTTCTATATGCCTGATGTTCATAGCAGCCCAGCACGCCAGGCTGGATGAACCCTTTTGACAGCCCGTTGGCATTGAAAACCTCGCCGTCGGTGCAACCCGGACCACCCGCTGTACCGTAGGAGGTAATGCCTCCGAAGTGTTCCGGGCCAAGTGCATTGACTGCGGCCGGGAGGATATCGCCCCAAGTCGGCCCACCACCGTAGTTTTGAAGTGTGACGTTCAAGCCCAGCAATTCAGCGGCACCAATCAATGCCTTATCCGCAGCCGAAATGGAAGTTGACGCATCAGGAGCGCCGCAACATCCGCCCGGAGACTGGAAGTAGATGGCACTGTAGTCGCTGAGAGTAAAACCTGTGAGTGAATACGTCGGGTTATAGACTGTGCCGGCAGGTGTCCCGGACAACGTCCCTCCGGTACCCATAACCAGAACAGGCAAGGATGAACCATTTATCATAAACGTAAAAAGCTGGCCGGTATAAACGCTGTCATGGTGAAAGGACGTAGCATCCGAACCTTCCAAGACGATCTGATTTGCCCAGACTGCGCTAGAGCCCAGACAGGCTAGTGCTACGACTGCTCGCAATGCTTTCATCTTTGTTATGGTTTTCATGATAATTCCCCTTCAATTAAAAATGAGGTCAGACACGATTTCTATATCTCCTGGTACTGTCCTTACAAAAGCAACAGGCATCAACCATGCCAGCAGAGCGAATAAACATTAAAATACATTTAAATACAGCATGTTAAATGATGACGCATAGGGCGTAGGCAGTTTGTCTGACAAGTTTCCAAGCAAGACTGTAAAAATTCCCGACACTCACAATGCGACGCTTCTGGCTTGTCAAAGACCTCGCCAGCAAACAAAGTTAAGTGTCCTCCAAAGCACGAGAAGCCGTCCAGTTCAAGACAGTTGCTGTCCCCGATTGCCGGGGAAAAGCTCCTGCTCGGGTATCTGAATAGCCTTAGCCGGGTATTTCTTCGCCTCCCGCTTCATCAAGGGCGCCTATCTGATTTTTTATGTCGAGAATTTTGACGCATATAGCACACATAAATTAATAATGCATGCATAACTAATTGATAAAAAAAAGAAATATATGAGTGGAATAAATAATGCTTGCATTGGGCCTGGCTTCCCGTTGGGTTGTCCAACTTAACTGTCCCAAAAAGGAGATAATTATGAAAGCAACATCCAAGTATGCAAGAAGTACAAGCAATGCCCGCTCACTTAAATCGTTATCGACCCTAGCATTGGCAGTGATAGGTGTGTTCTGCGCCTCCTCACCGGCATGGGCCACACCGTTGCTGGGAGCAGATTTGGCGAGCTTTACGGTTCTGGGCGCCTCGACGGTGACCAACGTCCCCACAAGCACCATCGTCGGAAATGTCGGTGTCTGGTCAAGCGGCGGTGCGAATGCAATCACTGGCTTTAACTCATCACCAGGCGTAGGGGTGTCAGATCCGCAAGTGACAGGGGGGCTGGTATACGCAGGCGGTGCGCTCCCGCAGTCGGCTCAGGGTCAACTTACTACAGCGATAAATAATCTGGGGTCTCTGGGGCCAGGCACCCTATTGGGTGCGGACCTGACCCTCGCAGGGACCCTCGCTCCGGGCGTCTATACCGTCCCTGCGGGAACGACCAATTTGTCCGGGACGCTTACTCTCGACGGGGGGGGCAACGCCAACGCGGCCTGGGTTTTCCAGATGCCAAGCACGTTGATCACCTCGCCGAATTCGGTCGTGAACGTCATCAACACCGGTTCAGGCGCCGGGGTTTACTGGAATGTCGGCAGTTCCGCGACCATCGATGTAAACACTACATTTCTGGGGAATATACTCGCGCTTGCCAGCATCTCCATGAACAGCACCGCAAGAGATCTTTGCGGTAGAGCCTTGGCAAGCACTGGTGCCGTGACGTTGATTCAAAACAGTCTCTCAGGTGTTTGTACCGGCATTACGGCTGGCAGCAACGGCTTGGGTGGCGGC
This sequence comes from Methylophilaceae bacterium, assembly GCA_039933015.1. GTDB lineage: Bacteria > Pseudomonadota > Gammaproteobacteria > Burkholderiales > Methylophilaceae > JBDTOX01. Next base: position 31,329 of record JBDTOX010000030.1, on the reverse strand, counting down.
CTGGATGTTACAACCTCACCGGGAGGAACTACGGAGGTCGCTTTTCTTCCGTTCGTCCCCACCGGTGGCGGGGGAAGTGTACCCGAGCCAGCCACGCCAGCGCTGCTAGGGCTTGGACTTGCGGGACTTGTATTTGCACTCCGCCGTCGCTACAGCTGAGATCAACTGTTCTCCACGGCAGACCCCGCTTCGGCGGGGTACAACTGTTCAAACACTTCACCCCATAACCCCCTTACGGCTTTCACTTGCGGCTGAATATCAGCCAATGGTACGCGTGCCTTGCTTGCGCCTTGCAGGCGAATACTGTGCTGGAGGCGGCGATACTGGCGATAGGCGGCGGCCACCCGTTTGGCTTTTGGCTTATCAAGCAAGCCTAATTCCCCGAGCATTTTAAGCAGGGCAATATTGCCGATATTACCCGTCAGCTCCGGGTATTGACCGGCATGAGCCAGTGCCAGGTATTGCACGAGGAATTCCACATCGACGATGCCGCCCTGGTCATGTTTTAAATCGAACAGCTCGCTGTTGTTGGGGTATCCGCTACGCATTTTCTGGCGCATGGCAGCGACTTCTTCGCGGAGTTTATCGATATCGCGTTTTTGGGTAAGCACCTCAATGCGGAGCTTTTCAAAAGCGGCTCCGATAGTGGCGTCGCCTGCGCAATAACGCGCCCGCGACAGCGCCTGATGCTCCCACACCCAGGCGTGCTGCTGCTGATAATCGCGGAAGGCATCTACCGTGCTCACCAGCAGCCCGCTCGAGCCATTGGGCCTGAGCTGCATATCGGTTTCATATAACATCCCGGCCGAAGTCTGGCTATTGAGCCAGGTATTGATGCGCTGACCAAAGCGCGCATACACCTCTCCCGCGCCTGGCGTGTCATCTTCATAGAGAAAAATAATGTCGAGGTCGGAGGCATAGCCCAGTTCCTTGCCGCCGAGTTTGCCGTAGCCAATAATGGCAAATTGCGGCTGCTCGAGGTGTTTGCCGGGTACCGTAGGCCAGATGACTTCAAGCGTGGTTTGCAGAATCAGGCACGCCAATTCGCTGAGGTAATCGGAAAGCTTTTCCGGACGCAGCTTGCCCGCGACATCCTGGGCGGCAAAGCGGAATACCGCAGCGTGCTTGAAATGGCGCATGACATCCATTTGCCGTTCCATATCACCTTCCACTTCTGCCAGGCGGCGGCTCAGCTCTGCGCGCATGGCAGAAAAATCCGGGGCCGCATACAGGTTGCGCGTATCGAGCAGCTCATCCAGCAAAATAGGATGCTGCGTCAGGTATTGCACCAGCCATGGGCTGGCGCTTGCCAGCTTTATCACCATAGTCAAGGCTGCCGGATACTCTGCCAGCAGCGCCAGGTAACTGGCGCGACGGCAGATGGTATCGAGCAGATCGGAAACGTGCAGCAGCGTGTTTTCAGGATGCGCCTGCTGCGCTGCCTGCGCGATCAGCATGGGCATCAGCGTATCGAAGCGCTGACGGCTGAGTTCGGGCAATTGTTTGTATCTTGCACTGGAATGCTGGCTGACAAGGCGGCGCAGCGTCTCCTCTGCTTCCTGATAGCCCAAGGCTCTCAGGCGGGCAACCGCCTCCTGCTCGGCGACTGCTCCCTGCCAGATTTCAACAACGCCATTGTTTTCGGCATCGCTAGCCTTGGAATCATGATTAGGGTCATTAAAAATTTCATCAAAATGCTGCTGGACACGAGCGCGATGCTGTTCCAGATCGGATAGGAACATTGCCCAATCCGGGTAGCCCATGCCCAAAGTAATGCGCGCCTGGACTTCTTGTGTGGTCGGCAGCTCATGTGTTTGCGCATCCTCTATATATTGCAGGCGATGTTCCAGGTTGCGCAGAAACACATAGGCCGTACTCAATTCCTGTACGGTGTGCTCGGGCAACAGGCTTTTGCTTTGCAGCAATTGCAATACGCTCAAGGTGGGGCGGATCTGCAGGCTGGCGTCGCTTCCGCCGCGGATGAGCTGAAACACCTGAGCGATAAACTCGATTTCACGAATACCGCCGCGCCCGAGCTTGATATTGTCGTGCATGTCGCGCCGGTTTACATCGCGCTGAATCTGGATCTTGAGATCACGCATGGAAGCAAAAGCGCCGTAATCCAGGTATTTGCGGAAGACAAAAGGCCGCAATAGCTGCGCGAGGCTCTCGCCCGGTCCGGCTATCACGCGCCCCTTGATCCAGGCATAGCGCTCCCATTCGCGTCCCTGGTTCTGGTAATACTCTTCTAGCATGGCAAAGCTGCAAGCCAAAGGCCCATCCGAGCCATAAGGCCGTAAGCGCATATCCACACGGAAAACAAAACCGTCATGCGTAATTCCATCTATCGCGGCGATAAGTTTTTTAGCCAGCCGCAGGAAAAAATCATGGTTGCTTATATGTTTGCTGCCATTCGTTTCGCCGTCTTCTTCATAGGCAAAAATCAGGTCAATATCCGAAGACACATTCAGCTCGCCGCCGCCCAGCTTGCCCATGCCGACAACAATAAGCTCCTGCCTGCTACCGTGCTCGTCGACAGGTTCACCATAGATGGCTTGCTGCCACTGGCTCAAATGCTGCAAGGCAAATTGCACGGTAACCTCGGCCAGCGCTGTCATGCTTTGCATGACTTCATCCAGGCCAGACTGTCCTTGCGCCCCTTGCAGGCGGCAGAGATCGCGTACGATCACCCGCAGCATCACGCGCTGGCGCAGCTTGCGCAGTGCGCTTTGTAACGTGGCTTCGTCGCCGACTTCCTGCGTTGCAAGCCAATCCCGCATGGCCTGCGCGCTCCAGGGCCTGTGCAGGTTTTGCAATAAATCCGGCAGCAGTGCTGCATCACTGAACAGCAGACGATGGAGGAACGGACTGCAGCGCATCGCGTGCTGCAGATGCGCCTCATCATTAGTCAGCGTGGTGTCTTCTTCGAGAATTTGAGCGATTGTGAGCATCTGAAATGAATGGTGATAATGCTATTATTGAGTTTACCTAAACCTAATTATAAGTCGCAGGGAGGCATGATGTCGTCGATTGAATCCATCTTAACCGAAACTCGCGTTTTTGCACCGCAGGAAGCCTTTAAACAGGCTGCAACCATCTCCGGCATGGAAGCATACCGCGCGCTCTGCGCCAAGGCGGATCAGGATTACACCGGCTTCTGGGCTGACCTCGCGCGCAGCGAAATTGACTGGCATGTACCCTTCACGCACATTCTCGACGACAGCGCCGCGCCCTTCTTCCGCTGGTTTGATGACGGCGAGCTCAATGCTTCCTACAACTGCCTGGATCGCCACCTGGCCACACGCGGCGATAAAACTGCACTGATTTTTGAGGCTGATGATGCTGCGGTAACCACGGTCACCTACAAGCAGCTGCACCAGCGCGTCTGCCGTTTTGCCAATGTCTTAAAATCACAAGGCGTAACGCTCGGCGATCGCGTCATCATTTACCTGCCGATGAGCATAGAAGCAGTAGTTGCCATGCAAGCCTGTGCCCGTATCGGCGCCATACACTCCGTAGTATTCGGCGGTTTCTCAGCCCGAAGCCTGCACGAACGCATTACCGATGTTGGCGCTAAACTGGTTATCACTGCGGATGAAAGCTTGCGCGGCGGCCGTGCCGTGGCGCTAAAATCCGCGGTGGATCAAGCACTGGCATTAGGCGGCTGCGAAGCCGTGGAAAAAGTCATCGTTTATCAAAGAACCGGCGGCAACATCAGCTGGAATACGGCTACCGACCTCTGGTGGCACGATCTGGAAAGCGCGGCATCGGAGCAGTGCGAGCCGACCTGGGTCAATGCCGAGCACCCGTTATTCATCCTCTACACTTCCGGCTCTACCGGCCGCCCCAAGGGCGTGCAGCATTCCACCGCCGGCTATTTGCTGGGCAACATCCTGAGCATGCAGTGGGTGTTCGACCATAAAGCCACCGACATCTTCTGGTGTACGGCCGATGTCGGCTGGATCACCGGCCACAGTTACGTAGTGTATGGGCCATTGGCACTCGGTGGCACCGAGGTCATTTTTGAAGGCGTGCCTACCTATCCTGATGCTGGACGCTTCTGGCAGATGATAGAGAAACACAAGGTCAGTGTGTTCTACACCGCACCTACGGCCATCAGGTCACTGATTAAACTTGGCGGCGATTTGCCGAATAACTATGATTTATCCAGCCTGCGCCTGCTCGGCACAGTAGGCGAACCGATCAACCCAGAAGCCTGGATGTGGTATCACCAGACTGTGGGTAAAGAACGCTGCCCCATTACCGATACCTGGTGGCAGACCGAGACCGGCTCGCACATGATCGCGCCGCTACCGGGCGCAGTAGCCACCAAGCCTGGCTCTTGCACACTGCCGCTGCCAGGCATCATGGTGGATGTGGTGAATGAAGACGGCAGCGCTGTGCCCGGCCATGAAGGTGGCCTGCTGGTCATCAAAAAACCTTTCCCGTCACTGCTGCGTACCATCTGGGGTGACCCGGAGCGATTCCGGCGCACCTACTTTCCTGACACCTTGCATGGCTATTACCTGGCGGGCGATTCTGCGCACCGCGACAAGGATGGCTATTACTGGATCTTGGGCCGCATTGATGACGTACTAAATGTTTCCGGCCACCGCCTGGGTACCATGGAAATTGAATCCGCACTGGTTGCCAATCCGCTCGTGGCTGAAGCCGCCGTGGTCGGTAAGCCGCACGACATCAAAGGTGAATCCATCATCGCTTACGTCGTACTCAAAGGCGCCCGCCCCGAAGGCGAAGCCGCGAAGAAGATAGTTGCCGACCTGCGTGAATGGGTAGGCAAAGAGATTGGCCCTATCGCCAAACCCGATGAAATCCGTTTCGGCGAAAACCTGCCGAAAACGCGTTCAGGCAAAATCATGCGCCGCTTGTTACGCTCGCTGGCCAAGGGTGAAGAAATCACATCCGATATTTCCACACTCGACAACCCGGCAATTCTGGAACAATTGAAGCAGGCAATCCCCTGATTGTTTGTATATGGCCCTGCAACTAGATCCGTACAATAATCAGCGGCTGAGCCAGCAAACAGATTGAATACTCAATCCAGCGTTGCTGGTTCGGCCAGCTGCATTAACAGCGACTTCAGCAATCAGGATTCCGGTCAAGGCTGATTGCGACCGGGTTTCCACCGCTTCAGCAGTAACGCATTGCTAACCACGCTCACGCTGCTGAGTGCCATGGCACCACCAGCGATGACCGGGCTTAACAGTCCAAACGCCGCCAGCGGAATGCCCACAACGTTATAGATGAATGCCCAGAATAAATTCTGTCTGATCTTGGCGTAAGTACGCCTGGAAACATCTATGGCATCCGCCACCAGCGCGGGGTCGCCACGCATCAACGTGATGCCTGCCGCATGCATGGCGACATCGGTGCCGCTGGACATGGCAATGCCGATGTCAGCAGCAGCCAATGCTGGCGCATCATTAATGCCGTCACCGACCATGGCAACCAGGCCGCCGTCTTTCAGTTGCGCCACAATGTTGGCCTTGTCTGCCGGCAGCACCTGCGCATATATCTTGCTGATGCCAAGTTGCGTGGCAATTGCCGAGGCACTACCCTGATTGTCTCCGCTCACCAGCGCGGTGCTGACGCCCTGCTCATGCAACCTGCTGATGGCCCTGAGCGCCGTAGATTTAAGCGTGTCGCCAAACGCCAGCAAACCCAACAGTCGCGGTGCCGGGCTTATCTCAGCCAGCCAGGAGATGCTGCGGCCTTCCGCCTCCAGCGCTTTAGCCATACCCTTAAATCTTGCAAGGTCAACATCCAGTTCCTGCATCAGGCGCGTATTGCCCAGACGCAACTCCTGCCCATCCACGCGCCCCGCGACGCCTTTGCCCGGCAGCGCGCGCACCTGTAATGCCGGCAACAAGGCAATTTTGCTGTCTTGTGCTGCTTGCACCGTGGCTTTAGCCAATGGATGTTCGCTCCCCGATTGCAAACTGGCAGCAAGGCCAAGCAGCTTGTCATTTTCATCATCAACACTTTCCCAATCGGTGAGCTTGGGATGGCCTTCAGTCAAAGTGCCGGTCTTGTCGAATGCTACCGTCTTTATCGCATGCGCCCGTTCCAGCGCCTCGGCATCCTTGATCAGAATGCCATGCTGGGCGGCGACCCCGGTACCGACCATGATGGCAGTGGGTGTGGCCAACCCTAAAGCGCAGGGACAGGCAATCACCAGCACGGCTACGGCATTGAGGATAGCCGTTTGCCAGTCGCCGTTGAACCAACCCCAGCCAATCACGGTGACAAACCCGATGGCAATCACTATGGGCACAAAAACCGCACTGACCTTATCCACTATGCGCTGGATAGGCGCCTTCCCGGCCTGTGCCGATTCCACGAGACGCACAATGCGCGCCAGCACTGATTCGGCGCCCACCGCCGTGGTGCGCACATGCATCAGGCCTTCGCCATTGACTGCGCCGCCCGTTACCATATCGCCAGCCTTTTTGGCCACAGGCAAGCTTTCACCTGTAATGAGCGATTCATCGACTTCGCTTTCGCCCTGCTGCACGCAGCCATCAACGGGAATGCGCTCACCCGGACGAATCATCACCATGTCGCCGACCTCCACCTGTTCCAGGGCCAGCTCTATTTCCTGCCCATCGCGCAACACCCTGGCCCGCTCCGGACGCAGCGCGTGCAGGGCGCGGATAGCCGCCGTAGTCTGCCGTTTAGCACGGCTTTCCAACCATTTTCCGAGCAGTACCAGCGTGATGACGATAGTGGAGGACTCAAAATACAGATGGCTCATGCCCGCATGGGCTGGGCTAAGCAGCAGATAAACACTCAAGCCATAAGCTGCCGAAGTACCTAGCGCCACCAGCAAATCCATATTGCCTGTACCCGCTTTGAGCGCGCTCCAGCCAGCCTTGTAAAAACGCCAGCCGAGCCAGAACTGTACTGGTGTCGCCAGTGTTAATTGCAACCATCCAGGAATCTGGCCGTGCCAACCCAGAGATTGCGCGCCCATGGCAAGGGCTAGCGGCAATGACAGCACAGCTGATAATGCTACCGGCCACCAGTCGTAGGTTTTTCCAGGCTGCGGCTGTGCACCTTGGATAACTGGCAGCCTGGCCTCGTAGCCGGCCGCCTCTACAGCCTTAACCAGCTGGGAAGTGCTGACCTGACCAGCCAGTAGAGTGACCTGTGCGCTTTCCAGCGCGAGATTGACCTCGGTAGCCACCACGCCGGGCACCTTGTTAAGCGCCTTTTCCACGCGGCCTGAGCATGAGGCACAGGTCATGCCTCCTATCAACAGCGTAATTTTTTGCTGCGGCACACTGTAGCCGGTGGCCTTGACAGCGTTGGTCAGCTCAGCGATATCGACGCGGGCATCGGCATGAACCGTAGCACTTTCAGTCGCCAGATTCACCTCGGCATCGGCCACACCAGGTACTGCGCGCAGGACCTTCTCCACACGGCCCGCGCAGGATGCGCATGTCATGCCGCCAATTGGCAGCGTCCAATTTTGGGTAACCTCGATTTGCTCTATATTTTCCAATTACGTCGCGCGACCCCCTCATTGCTATATGACCATCAAATTCGCAGTTTCAACTGGCAAGGTCAAGCCACTATTCAAAGTTACATGTCTATTCTTGATTTATGGAACCTCCGATTAAGTAATTAGTTAGTCATTCTTGCGGGCTTTTTTACGCAACAGGGCACCTGTCGGAATTATTTACACTCGCAACTATAGAAGTTTCGGTGCTTCCATTCCATTTGTTAACATTTTCAATATGTTACGCAACATGGTACCTGTCGGAATAATTTACACTAGTACCTAAAATATTTTCGACTTCCATTCCATTTATTAACATTTTCAATATGTTATGAAATATGGTGCGAATGTTGCATATTTTTTTATACTCCGGCCCTAAAAAGCCAAACCTCAGGTGCAATCAAACTCATACAAGGAGTTACGCAAAGTGAAAAAACCATTCAAAGCATTGTGCAGGACTAGTATCATTGCTTTCGCGTTCTGCGGGGCAACATCCGCATATGCGCTACCGGAACTTCAGCTGACAATAGTCGGCGGCAGCTATAACGGTACAACAGAAACCACGCTGGCAGGGGGCAGTTTGTTTAACCTGTATGCGCTGTTCGGACCCAAAGCACTCAGCCTGACCGACACCTTCTACATTGCGGCTGCGCTGGAAAAAGGGCCCGGAGACGGATCAGTGAACGATCTCGGCCCGCTCAGCAACAGTGCGGTCTCTGCTGGTTCCTTCATCTTCGACGGCAGCACGATAAATGTTTCAGCGGATATGACTTATGGCACGCCCAGTGGGTTACCGACCCACGGCGAATATCCTACTTTCTACAAAGAATTCTCGTTCATTTTTAGCGGCCAGCAGACCACTGCATTCGACACCTCGACCACGACACCTACGAGCGACCTTGTGGCCGGATGCACGACTGGCTGCCTCTACTTCGAACCATTCGCGGTAGATATGACCAACCTGGACCCCAGCTACTCCATCCATTTTGACCTCTACAACAAGAATGCCGATGGCACTGCGGATGTCAAAGCCCCGTTCTCCCATGATGCCCAGAGTGGTGGTGGCGGAGGCGGAGGCGGCGATGTCCCAGAACCCAGCACCACGGCTTTGTTCGGGCTGGCTCTAGTAGCGCTTGCGGCAGTCAGGCGTATGCGTCTAACCAAATAGACCAATGTTCGGCACGAAAGGATAAAGTTGCCCATCATGGCAACTTTATCTTTTGTCAGCCGGAATTTTTTGCGTCTGACGACCAGAAACAGCCACTTCAGCTGCCATATGGTGTCCCTGCCATGACTGGCTCTGATTGGTTTGAGTAAATTGCTTGCCTTAAAACTCTCAGCTGCACGTTAATTCGGTACACGCGGTACAATGACGCCCTTTTGCATTTACAAGTATCCGCATGAGCAGCCTTCAAGACGAAATTCAGCGCCGCCGCACGTTTGCCATCATCTCCCACCCGGATGCCGGCAAGACCACGCTGACCGAAAAACTATTATGGTTCGGCGGCGCAATCCAGATGGCAGGCTCAGTACGAGCGCGCAAATCCAGCAAACACGCCACCTCGGACTGGATGGAGCTGGAAAAGCAGCGCGGCATCTCGGTGACTTCCTCTGTCATGCAGTTCCCCTACCGCGAACACATCATCAATTTGCTCGATACGCCAGGCCATGATGACTTCTCGGAAGACACCTATCGCACCTTGACTGCCGTTGATTCGGCGGTGATGGTGATCGACTCGGTCAACGGCGTGGAAGCACAAACCATCAAGCTGCTCAATGTGTGCCGCATGCGCGATACGCCTATTATCACCTTCATCAACAAGCTGGATCGTGAAAGCCGCGCGCCCATAGAGCTGCTCGATGAAATTGAATCAGTACTCGGCATGCAGTGCGCGCCCATCACCTGGCCTATCGGCATGGGCAAGAGCTTTCGTGGCGTTTATCACCTCTACAATGATGAGGTCTCGTTCTTTGATCCGCAGGCAGAAAAGGGTACTTCCGAGACCATCAAGGGGCTGGATAACCCTCGTCTGGATGAACTTATAGGCCACCAGGCAGAAGAGCTGCGTATTGATATCGAGCTGGTGCGTGGCGCTTCGCATACTTTCGATTCAGCTGCCTATCTGTCAGGCCAGCAGACCCCGGTATTTTTCGGTTCTGCGGTGAACAATTTCGGCGTGCAATCCTTACTGGATGCAGTGGTTGACCTTTCCCCTGCGCCGCTGGGACGTAACACGGCTACACGCAACGTGGTACCGGACGAGGCCAGGTTCTCCGGCTTTGTGTTCAAGATCCAGGCCAACATGGACCCCAAGCACCGCGACCGCATAGCCTTTCTACGAGTATGCTCGGGACGTTTTGAACGCGGCATGAAGATCAAGCAGGTTTCCTCGGCCAAGCTCATGGCGGTGAATAATGCCATTACCTTCATGGCGCAGGATCGCAACACCACCGATGAGGCCTACGCTGGCGACATCATCGGCATCCCCAACCATGGCACGGTAAAACTGGGCGACACCTTTACCGAGGGCGAAGACCTCAAGTTCACGGGCATCCCATCATTTGCGCCGGAATTTTTCCGCCGTGCGCGCCTGAAGAATCCGCTAAAGATGAAGCAACTGCAAAAAGGCTTGCAGCAACTGGCCGAAGAAGGCGCTTCACAACTATTCCGCCCGCTGCTAAGCAACGACCTGATTCTTGGTGCAGTCGGTACGCTGCAATTCGATGTGGTGGCGCACCGCCTGGAATTTGAATATGGCGTGGATATTGTATTTGAAAACTATGATTGCTCCACTGCGCGCTGGTTGCGCGGATCGGACGCCGACCTCAAGGCCATCGCTGATAAATATGGCTTCAACGTGGCGCTGGATGGCGCGAATGAGCATGTCTACCTGGCGCCTAACCGGGTCAACCTGCAAATGGCGCAGGAGCGTTATCCTGATATCAAGTTCCTGGAAACACGCGAGATTTTCTGATTGATTGATGAGATTTTTTGACCCCTACCCTGGTCATGACTATTTAATATTCGTTAACCAGCGTAGATATACATTGCCTGCCAAGGCATTTAGCTTGCCAACACGTGTATGTATATCCTGCAGCATGGTTTCGATTGGCTGGATTGATGCTGGTAAAGTCGAAGGGAATTGATCCCCGCTTTCCTTGCACCATTCCCTTACCATGTCGGCTGTCATTTCTATGTGACACTGAAAGCCGATATGACGGCCTTGATAAATGAATGCCTGATTTTCGCACCAGGCGCTCCGCATGATTTTTGCGGCACCTTGTGGGATATCGAATGTCTGGTAATGCCAGTGGAAAACATCAAACTGCATGGCGCCTCCAAACCATTCTTTCGCCACGGCCTGATCAACCACCTCGACATTGCCCCAGCCCATCTCTTTGCAGTGGTTGTTTTTAGTTTCTGCACCCAGGGCTTTGGCTAATAACTGGCCTCCCAGGCAATGTCCTATCACTGGCACATTGGCTTTTAATGACTCCTGGATGAGGTTCAACACTGGCAATATCCAGGGTAGCCCGTCATTGACGCTCATGGTCCCACCCATGAGCGCGAGCCCACTCATTTCATTTATGGACAAGGGCACAGGCTCACCCTTATCAAGGCACACCAGCTTCCATGGGACGCCTCTGGCCTTCAGGAATGGCTCCAGGAAGCCCGGTCCTTCGGTGCGGGAAAAACGTAAGATGTAGATTGGCTTCAGATCAGAAGCATTTTTAGTCATGGTAAAACAGTGCCCAGTAATAACTATCCATCAACGATATAGCATTACACAGGCTGGGCCACAAGCTGTCACTCAAACCAAGTCAAATTATCAATTGAAAATTTGACTTGAAACTTGCTTGCTCTATGCCTGACTCATCCCTGCTGCTTGAGGGCTAATCAACATACATTGTTTATGCGCCCATGCAGCCACTTCTTGTCGACTGGTTAAATTCAATTTAAGAAACAAATGCTTGATATGAACTTTAACTGTGGAGACACTAATACCCAAATCGCGGGCAATGCTCTTATTATTTAGTTGCTGAGTCAGGCAATCAAGTATTTCTTGCTCACGGTCCGAAAGAAAGACCTCTCTCTCGTTCGTAGACAAGTTTTGACCAATAATTGCGTTTATCAGTGTCTTTTTTAAATTCTCTTGCAGAATAGTGACTCCAGACATCGCCTTCTTTAAATTGGCACAAAGCTCATCCGAGATCATTTCTTTAAGCAGATATCCACTAGCACCGGTCCTCAGGGCCTCAAGAAGTTCATTTTCTGCCCCGGAGGCCGCCAGAATAACGCAGCGCGCTTTTAATTTGAACGATTTGATGTGTGCCAGCATTTCCAGGCCACTCATACCGTTCACTTTGAGATCAAGCAATATCAGGTCCGGTTTTAATGCTTTTGTCATTTCCAGACCTTGCAAACCGGTCTCTGCTTCACCTAGTACTTGAAAATCCGGGTCTGCAGCAATCATTTGTTTTACAGAGCTGCGAAAAAGCGAATTGTCATCAATTATTAATACTTTAATAGCTGAACTCATGATATTTCCTAATGCTTAGGGCTATGGATGGATTGCCTGGCCTCTAAACTGTATTGCGTTGGTACAGAGTATGGCCGCTGATAAATGCCAGCAGCGCATAGAAGATGCCGTCTTTTATTTAGCGCACATATTGAATGACCGTTCTATTTTTGTCAACGGCCTGGGAGGAATTTCTTAGCTATTAAATACTGCTATCGATTTGAAATTGCATAGCACTGGCACTTATAAATCATAAGTACATATATACATTTAATAAATAAAATACGTTGAGAATAGATGCATTCAGCCAGATAGATATAGATAAAATATTTGATGTTATTTTATTGAACTATCATTCAATAACAAATGGATTTAGGCTTGAATAGATAGCGTTCAGGTGAGGCATTCAATTGATATGAACGGCCTCTGTTCAACCCTAAATACGGGTGAAATCAGGATATGTTTTTGAACAGGAAATGCTGTTCTGGAGATTCAGGACTTAAGAGGTGAAGCCCGTTACGCGCACGGGCGCTACTTGAGGGTATCGGGATTTTCTTGGGGATAGTTAGACCGTAGTCACCACATGCTCATGTTTATGGCTTGGAAATGCCAATGCGGGCATGAACAAGATCAATAGTGATTTTGTGAGCAGTTTCCAAGCTAATTCTTTTGGGATCGAGGGCGAAACGTAACCATAAGCCATAGATGATGGCTATTACACTTTCTGCAAAATAATCGACTTGTTCATCAGGAACAAGCTCAATAAGCGCTTGCTTCAGCTCATTGATCATATATTTTTCCAGCGTGCGTTCAATTTCAGCAAAATCCTCATTGACCGGGACACGTCCCCAGAAAAACATCCATACCGAGATGGCCTCTGGCGTACATTGGGAGGGCGCAAAGTTCGCATCAATCAGGGCATAGATTTTTTCTAATGGGGATTTGCCTGCCGCCACACGAAAAACCATTTCACCGAGAAACCCACCCACAAAATCAAGCATTGTCTCTTTCAGTAGCTCCTGCTTGTTTTTGAAATAGTGGCTAACAATGCTGCTAGAAGACAAGCCTGCGCGATCAGATATTGCGGCTAGTGTGGGGTCTGCCAAACCCGTCTCGTGGATAATGGACATAGTCGCATTTATCAACTCTTTCTTACGGATGTTTTGTTTCTTACGGGCGTTTTGCATAACAATCTTGGGCATGAGGGAAAGGTCTTCTTACAAATACGTAAAATTTTTGATATGCCACGATTATACCGGCACTAAAGGGTGTTGCCCTCAATAGACTTGCGCCCAATAGAAAAAGCCCGATAGCAATGATATCGGGCTAATTTGGTATTGCTAGCGGTCCTCTATGAGTATTACTCACCATAACTTTTGACGAACATTCTTGCACTTATCAGGCAGGCCAGGCTTGCGCCGCCTATCACTAAAATTGCTAATAAATCTGCCCCGGCATAACCCCAAAATTCACTCATTTATAATCTCCTTGGAAAGTAAGCCAGTATCAACCATTCTTGTTCTACCGAAATCGGATAACTGGTAACGGAAGAGCAATGTTGATTTACCTCTGATGGTTTCCAGTTTTTCTTCAATCCGTGTAATCAGCCCTGCCGCTGCAAGCTCAACTAGTGCCACCCGCAGGTGATTTTCCCAATAGTCTCCAACCAGGCCATATTCGGTAAGCGCCATTTTGATGAGATGATGATCCCAAAGATTAGCCACTTTGCTTAATTCAACCAGCAAATATCCTTTTTGGTGTAGTTTCATACACCCTCCATTGCAGGTTCGGTATCGCGCAGTTGCGCTACGGATTCGGCAGGTTCACTGAACATAACAAAACTACCCAATACCGTAAGAATCAGCCCGACCATGAAATACCATTGCGGCAATTGAAGCGTGAATGCGGCGATGAAGATGAGCGCAAAGACGGCATAAAGATTACCGATAGCCTCACCCCGTCCAACACCGATCAGGCTAAAGCTCTTGTACCAGGCAGTGTAGCAATAGGCATGACAGGCTGCAGCAAGGAATATCCATAGCAAAGCTTTACCGTGAGTAAAAGTTCCTATAATCAGATCTTGAATGGGAAGGTCAGTGAATATTCCAAGGAAAGGCAAGATGATTAAGCCCCAGAACAGTATTTCAAAGGTGAAACGACAGTGGATGCCGACATCAGGGTCTGAGACATCCATGGCACGCGCAGCTACTGCGCCCTCGGTACCCCAACCGATGGCAGACATGATTCCACCAACATAGCCAAGCCATGCGTGATTGTTGGATATATCCATCTCGCCAAACAAGCCAGGACCGTAAATCACCATGCCACCAAAGATGATGATGGACATGCCGATAGCAGCTCGTTGGGAGATTTTCTCCTTGTACCAGAGCCTTGCTATCACAGCACCTATTACCGGATAGAAGAGCGAGGTGACAGCAGCGAATACCGGACCAACAAAGCCCATCGCCATATAAGAGCCAAAAATCGCCATCGGGCCACCGCAGAGCGAGGCGAGTGCGTACCACTTGGAAATTTTACGAAAACGCACCACGGTGCGACCGTAATCCTTAACCTTGCCGAGTACAGCATTCCACAGCAAAAGGAATATGAAGACAGTGATGGCATGTATCCATGTCATCACTGCAGTTGCAGCAAGCCGCAGAGATAGCTGGTCTGCCGCTATATCCACATAGGGATGTTCAAACCAGAGTGCGGTACCCGGCACATACCAGGCACCCCAAAGGATGGCTGTCCATAGTGCCCACATGAATCCCCAGCGCTGGTTTCGTGTGTAATGCTTGTGCAACGCTTCCGCCAACATAGGACTGATTGCTGCATTACTGGACATATATTTCCCCAGATTCAAAAATGAATGATTTTGCTCAGCAGCCGCATTATTGAGTCATTGTGCAATTGTGGTGAAATTGCTTGCGAGCCTGGTTTTCTTATTCGTATCAATGTCGATACTATTTATTAAATGCGCTATTGCTTTCAATTCCCATGCTGCTTTCAACAGCAGTTATTGCAGATACTATTGAATAGAGGAGGAATTAAAATTCTCCCAAAGAAGTAGTACCCACCAAGATTTGATTGCAGACAGGGTTTACCTAAATGATTTACATTGCCGACCGGGCCAACTACAGCTTAAAGAACCGCTAAGCGCGGCTAAAAACCCAACAATTTCTGCCCGGCCTGCTTCAGGTTAATTTTTTACTCAGGCTGGGTCGAAACCGGTCATCAGCAAAGGCTGATATCAAAATATGCTGCTCAGGCGCAATGCTCAATCGGCTGCTGCTCCAACTGCCGCCACTCCTCGTCGCTATACAGCCTCGATCGAATAATAAAACGCAAGCCTGTTGGGCGTTCCAGCGAAAACTGGCCGCCGGTACCGGGAATTGCATCAAGCGTTAAATGTGTGTGTGCCCAGTATTGAAACTGGCTCAGGCTCATGTAAAAAGGCATGCCGCCCACTTCACCCAGCTTGACATCTGAACTGCCTAAATAGAACTCACCTTGAGGAAAGCACATGGGCGCACTGCCATCGCAACATCCGCCTGACTGATGAAACATCAAGCGGCCATGTTGGGCTTCTAACTCCGCAATCAAGGCCAGCGCTGCCTCTGTAGCCGAGACGCGTGTAACAGTCGTGTTCATAAGCTAACGAATTAAAAGGCGGGGCGGGATATTACATCCCGCCTGCCACAGACAGATTTAGAAAAAGCCTAATGCATCAGGACTATAGCTCACCAGCAGATTCTTGGTTTGCTGATAGTGGTCCAGCATCATCTTGTGGTTTTCACGGCCGATACCGGACTGCTTGTAACCACCAAATGCCGAATGTGCCGGATACAGATGATAACAATTGGTCCACACACGGCCAGCCTGAATGCCGCGACCCATGCGGTAAGCCACACTACCGTTACGCGTCCAGACGCCAGCGCCTAAACCATAAAGTGTGTCATTGGCGATGGCGAGTGCTTCCGCCTCCTCCTTGAACGTGGTTACAGACAGCACGGGGCCAAAGATTTCTTCCTGGAAGATGCGCATCTTGTTGTGGCCTTTGAACACGGTGGGTTCAATATAGTAGCCGTCTTCCAGGCCATCTTTCAGCTTCTTGGGGTTACCGCCAACCAGGCATTCAGCGCCCTCCTCCTTACCCAGCTTGATGTAGGAAAGGATTTTCTCGACTTGCTCGCTGGAAGCCTGCGCTCCAATCATGGTTTCCATATCCAGAGGATTCCCCTGCTTGATGGCTGCCACACGCTTCAAGGCTCTTTCCATGAACTTGTCGTAAATGGATTCCTGAATCAGTGCGCGTGACGGGCAGGTGCAAACTTCGCCCTGGTTAAGCGCAAACAATGTGAAGCCTTCCAGGCACTTATCGAAATAGGCATCGTCAGCATCCATGACATCGGCAAAGAAGATGTTAGGTGATTTGCCGCCCAGTTCCAGCGTGACCGGAATGATGTTTTGCGACGCGTATTGCATGATGAGGCGGCCGGTCGTGGTCTCACCCGTGAACGCAATCTTGGCAATGCGGCTGGAACTGGCCAGTGGCTTACCGGCTTCCAGACCAAAACCATTGACGATATTGAGTACGCCCGGCGGCAACAGATGCCCTATCAGCTCCATCACTATCATAATTGAGGCTGGCGTTTGTTCTGCCGGTTTAAGCACGACACAGTTACCCGCTGCCAGCGCCGGCGCCAGTTTCCAGACTGCCATCAGAATAGGGAAATTCCACGGAATAATCTGACCGACCACGCCCAGTGGTTCATGGTAATGATAGGCCACAGTGTCATGGTCAATCTCACTCAGGGAGCCTTCCTGTGCGCGGATACAGCCAGCGAAATAGCGGAAATGATCTATCGCTAAGGGAATATCGGCAAACGTGGTTTCGCGCAGCGGCTTGCCATTATCTATGGTTTCGGCAACGGCAATTGTCTCCAGATTGGCCTCCATGATGTCGGCAATCTTGTTCAGGATGATTGCGCGTGCAGTGCCTGAAGTCTTGCCCCAGGCATCCTTAGCGGCATGGGCGGCATCCAGTGCAAGGTTGATATCTTTTTCGCTGGAACGTGCAATCTGGCAGAACACTCTGCCTGTCACCGGGCTGACATTATCAAAATACTTTCCATCGGCCGGAGCAACCCATTTGCCACCAATATAATTGTCATATTGGGCTTTATAAGGGTTTTGTATACCAAGATCCTTCAAGCTTTCAAGTTTCATGCTGCACTCCTCAAAATAAATTTATTTAGCAACACCTTGACCGCACGTGGCACGTGAGCAACTATAGTGTGTTACATCTATATGCAGAATGCATGCCTGAAAATATCTGCGACTTAGTTATTGATTATTAAAAATAATTTTTAACTATGCTTGATTGCAGTTGCGTCATGTTCGCAAAATGCGACAGCTGATCAAGACAAAATGAAACACGGAGGACGCCCTTGAACCGTTCTACTTATATTCATCGCATACGTAATGCACGTGAACACTTTCTTGGCAACGGCGAAGTACCGGATGGCCTATTACCAGCCTCCATCCACCGCTCCTGGGAACGCTGCGTGCAAACCGGTCTGTCAGTCGACCTCCACTCTGAAATCGGGCCCGCCGATACCCATCAGCTATCCGAACTCAGGGAACAAAGCTCACTGTTGCTAACCCAGGCGCAGCCGGAGATGGAAAATCTCTATGCCCATATCCTGGGTACGCAAAGCATGGTCATCCTGAGCGACTCCGGCGGCACCATATTGCATGCCTTGGGCGACCCCGATTTCATGAACAGAGCCCAGCGCGTCGCCCTGCAGCCAGGGGTTTCCTGGCGCGAGGACCTGACCGGCACCAATGCCATCGGCACGGCCCTGGTCGAAAAAACTCCGGTATTTGTAATGGGGGCCGAGCATTATTTCGAACGCAACACTTTCCTCAACTGTTGCGCCGCACCCATCCTGGACCCCCAAGGCAGCGTGATTGGCGTGCTGGACCTTTCCGGCGATTATCGCCAGCCGCAGGAACACACGATGGCGCTGGTGCGCATGTCCGCGCTGATGATTGAGAACCGCCTGTTTAATGTCAATTTTGCCAACGACATCACGCTGCGCTTTCATACGCGGCCCGAATTCATAGGCACACTGTGGGAAGGTATCGCCGTCTTCTCGGCAGATGGCAAGTTGCTGGCGACTAACCGCAGCGGCGCTTTCCAGCTGGGATTGAACGATCAGCAACCATCGGGAGTGGACTTTGCCAACCTGTTTGAGACCTCCCTCAGCACGTTTCTGGGTAGCGCCCGTAATACGCCGCCGGCTACTACTGCATTATTGCTAAGAAGTGGTTTACGTCTTTATGTGAAGGCGGATCCAGGTTTGTTTACCATTGCTCCGGCAAGGTCTGCGCCGGAACCCCGTCCATTAGCGGAAGCAGCACCTCCAGATGCCCTCCATGCGCTTGCTGCTGGCGATGCCCTCCATGCGCTTGATACCGGCGATGCACTGATGCGTCAGGCCATAGCCAATGCCAAACTGGCTATTGGCCACGATATCCCAATTCTGATTGAAGGCGAAACCGGTACCGGCAAGGAGCTACTGGCAAAAGCCATCCATCAATCCGGCCCCCGCAAACACGGTGCTTTCGTTGCCATTAATTGCGCTTCCATACCTGAAGGACTCATTGAGTCTGAACTGTTTGGCCACGAAGAAGGCGCATTCACCGGTGCTCGACGCAGAGGCGCCATGGGCCGCATCCAACAAGCGCATGGCGGCACCTTGTTTCTGGATGAAATCGGTGAAATGCCGCTGGCGCTGCAAGCCAGACTGCTGCGCGTAATCCAGGATCGTGAAGTGGTGCCATTGGGCGGCAGCAAATCCATACATGTCGACATCGCCATCATTTCCGCGACTAATCGCCACCTGAGAGATTCTGTGGTACGCGGAGAATTCCGCGAGGACCTCTACTACAGGCTCAATGGATTACGGCTGCGCATGCCGGCATTGCGCGAACGTAGCGATCTCGTGCCATTGATCGAACGCATACTGAAAGAAAAACTCGGCAAGCCGGCCATCACCATTCACCCGGAGGTTCTGCAATTAATGCAACGGCACCCGTGGCGCGGCAACATACGCCAGCTGTTCAATATCCTGCGCTCGGCCATGATTTTTATGGAGGGCAGTGAACTACAGGTCAAACATCTGCCGGAAGATTTTCTTGAAGAGCTGGGTCACGCGCCTAATTTGACACCCAACAGGCTGGAACTCGACTCCGCCAACATCGCCAGTACCCAAGCAGCCCTGATTACACATGCGCTGGCACTGTACAACGGTAACATCACGGCAGCAGCCAAGCACTTGGGTATCAGTCGCGCCACGCTCTACCGCAAAGCCAAACGCCTGGCGCTGCGTTAAAACCGTGCAGGCCAGCTCTGTACAAAAATACATAAGCCCTTAGTAAATACAATAGGCGAAAAAAATGGTCTGGAATATCCAGACCATTGGATGAAGCATAGGGCTTTTTTAATTCATGATTGGTTTACATGATGTGCCTACAGGTGACATACCACTACTTGCTGCCATAAGATTGTCTTTAGCTGTAAATTCGCCATTTTCTGCTAGTTTTGACTTGCTAGAAACTACACTATTGGCATATATCGTTGGCAAGGCAGGGATAGGCACATAAGTAACTGCTGGGCGAACACTTGGAAAATGCAAATCGAGTGCCGCTGGAATATTCATGCTTTCACTGTTGGTCACACCACGATTGACGTTATATGGATCTATGAACACACCATATAACCCTGGTTGCATATGATAGGTAACGGTAGTACTACCTCTGGCGGCATTTGCAAGATATTTACCGGGGTCATTCCACTTTTTGCCATCCAGGTTAGCCGTAAACTTGATGTCCACAAGCACCCCATCGCATAAAGGCGTCACTTCCTCATACTGAGTTGGCCAAGCCGAGCCGCCAGCAGGGTCAGGATAATTTCCCCAGTCACCACCCTTAAGCGGACATGCGCCACCACCACCGAATGAAGCTCTATCTGGGTGATGAACCCCATACACGGGTAAACCTACAACCTTTTTAAATCCAGAACTTGTTTTTTGATCATGATCATGGTCGTCGTCATCATCATTTTTACCCTTGTCCATTGCTTCGATATTGAATCTTGGCTGAACTGTCAAAGTAGTTTTTAAACCAGCCGTCTTGGCACCTAATGATTGGTAATATGCGCCAGCTGGACGTATGTATCTGAAATCCTTATTGTTTTTGTTATCATATACGGCAAGTAAAAAAAGGTATGGGTGATTAAAAAACGGCCTCTCCACAAGATAGTACTCTGCCTCTGTGTTCTTCGTGTCTACAGCCTGCCAATTGGTATATGACGGGTCTAGTCCCTGTTTCCCGATATTTGCCCATGATCTGGCATCAGGAAGATGGGTCAGTCTCAAGACGTTGGTATAATTTTCTCTTACATCAAGGCCGGCACTTTTACCTAAAGGACCGACTACATTAGCTCCGGGCTGTGCAAACACATACGTCATAGCCTCTAAGGCATGGGGAAAATCATTCTCTGACATAGTGCAATAGAAGCTAGGCAGGTCTATAGGTTTATGATTAACGTATTTACCTTCGTATTTTGCGTGAGTAATAGGAAGGTCAATAAAATTCAATTTACCACCTGTAACTTTATTACTCGGATATCTATAAAATCCCCAACTTTCTGCGCGCTCAAAATTACTATAACTATCCTGAATGGTTGCAAGATTGGCAGGACTATTGAGGTCGGCGTTTACGGGTAAGCCAGTTTTTCCGGATTTCAAATATTCTCTAACAGTGCCCGCTTCCTGCATGCGCCACAAACCATGCTTACCCTCGCCTATCATGGTCATGACCTGTTCTACCACACTAACAAAACGGTACGTATAATTGGTATTGAAGAATCCGAAGTAAACTGGCAGATGCGGGATTAGGGAATGGGTAGTCGCTGGGCGTCCAGTGGCGCCCATCATAGCCTCCTGATTGGCGGGAATGATTTGATCAGAAGTGTAGAAAAAAGGATCTGTATTTAATCCTCCAAGTACAGGGTCAGCTGCGAAACTACTAACTGATGACAATGACAGCGCGACCAAGGCTGCAATTGAGTGTTTTTTCGTAAACCTATGCATTTTCATACTCCTCAAAAGAGTTAACCCCGAAATATTAAGAGTGAAATGTTAAGTAAAAAATCAAACCGTACGAACCAATTTAGACACCACCGAGCTCCCGATTTCCGCAAATAAATCCAAGACCTTTGCTATCAGAAGAAAATGTAATTTTTGATCCTTTAGGAAAATACAGCACATCGCCAGCTTTAGCCTTGATCGTAGAGCTACCATCAGAAACTGTAATCGTGCCTTCCAGAACGATTTTTGCTTCATCATAGTCGTAGGTATATGTAAGCGCTTTGCCTTTTTCCATTCTAAAAAGCCCACATGCAAATGGCATGTTTTTGTTACTATTTCCCACCAAGTCCTTTAAAAAAGCTTTGGTTCCTTCCACCTTCATTGAGGGGAGTGCCGACTTTTGCGCTTTTGGTATATATTGCATTTTAGGACTTGCTGCATCAGCTGCATATGTAGCGGAAATACTAAAACAAGCCACCATCGAAACGACCAGTCCTGCACAATTCAGCTTATTCATGATATGACCTCCTTGATGTTAAGAACTTGATGTTACAACTAATACAAATTAGTGTTCCTGACAAGAACACTTGGTTATTCTAAGCCTAAATAGTTTTAATAAAACATGATTTTACAAATTATTTTTGAGTCAAAATCATCAGCCCAATGTTGTGATTTCCAGTTACTCATGACAGCACGTTACATATTGCGTGTACGGCTTATGGAGCAACAACAGCAACCTATTGCAGCATGCTTAAGTTAGCGCCATGGAATGCCAACCCCTTCAATTCATTCACTAACCCGCAAACCCAATGCCCCAAGACAGGGCATTGGGTTACATTCCGGATTTCGTAAGTCAAGGCAGATGCGACTTGAAAGCGTTTGCAGCCTCAGTAAACCCATCATTTTTTCGGTAATGGGGGCACATAACGCAGCAAAATGTCATCCTCTGCCGGCTTGAGCGGGAACTCCTCTGAATGGAACAAAATGCTCCCGTCCGGGTGCAGCAACAGTATCGAAATTGCATCGGCAGATTCAGTTTGCAGATGGTTTTCGTAGGAGAATTCCTGTGTAAATCGCGTCTTTTTGAATTGCCAGTTGTAATAATATCCGCGCTGCAGCTCCTCCTTGGTTGCAGTTGGTCCGAAGGCGATTACACCGCTGTGAGCGTATTTGATACCCATTCTCTCCTGCCCCTTACCAGCGACATGCATGGGCAGCTGAAATACTTGGTTGTGCCCGAAATCCGCCGCGAATCGTGAGCAAACCAGGGCGTTATAGGCGTCGTTGGCGGTGGTGGCCAGCAGAAACCCCATGTCGTTGAGTTCCAGCGACATCTCCGCTTCTTCGGAAAGGATTTCCCCGTAGTATGTGCGAATGCCGGACAGACGGGCCTTACTCAAGGCGTACCGGTCAGAATCGGCAATCAGTACCGGTATATCCATTTCCTTAAGCTGGATGGCGAGTTCGGTACTCCAGGCTGAAGCACCCACAAGCAGGATGCCATTCCGCTTCGTAGCGGCCAACCCCAATCGGCGTGACAACCATCCAATGGTTGAGCCATGCAAAACAACGGTAATTAAGACTAGGGAAACAATCAAGGGCAACAAGAGATCAGCAGCACCGGAGTCACCATGCTCACTCATGCGTGTTGCAAACACGCCAGCCACAGTGACAGCGACCACGCCGCGCGGTGCAATCCAGGCAAGAAGAAATCGATCTTGCCAGCCCATGCCAAGCCCCACAGTGGACAACAGGACAGAAACCGGGCGTACCACGAACACGACAAGGGCCAGGAGTGCTGCGCTACGCCAGTCAAGCCGCGCTAATATATGCGGATCAATATCCGCCGTAAGGATGACAAAAATACTAGATACCAAAAGTATGGAAACATACTCCTTGAGGCGCCTTAACTCCTCGATGCTGCGCAGTTGCATATTCCCCAAGGTCATCCCTAGCAGGGTGGTTGCAAGCAGTCCGGCCTCATCCTGGACCAGATTGGCAAGAATATAGCAAAGAAGTACCAAGGCCAGCGTGGCCGGTGCTTTCAAAAACTCCGGCACCCCATCCTTGCTGAACAGTTTGCCGAGCAGGTAACCGCCGCCAACCCCAAGGACTACCGAGGCGACGAGCGCAGCAGTCAGCCCGGTAAGCACTTGTAAAACCGCTGCGCCTGTTTCCACATAAAGGAAATATTCGAATACCAGTACCGCCAGCAATGCGCCGAGAGGGTCGTTGATAATTCCTTCCCATTTGAGCAATGAGGCCGGTCGCTGCTTAAGTCTGGCCTGGCGCAACATGGGCATGATGACCGTCGGCCCCGTTACAATAATAATGGCGCCGAAAAGCACTGCCACCGGCCAGGAAATGGCACCCACGAAATGAGCCGCAACACTTCCCAGCAACCAGGTTATCGCAGCGCCGGCAGTCACTAGCCGCATTACGCCAGAGCCGGCTTCCTTCAGCTCATGAAATCTGAGGTTCATCCCCCCTTCAAAGAGGATAATGGCTACCGACAGTCCGACAAGGGGGTTCAGCATTGCCCCAAGTTGTACACTGGGGTTGAGTACCCCCAGCACGGGGCCGCCAATAAGGCCAGCCAATGAAAGTAAGAGAATGGCGGGTAGCCGAAAGCGCCATGCCAGCCATTGTGCGCCGACTCCCAAAACGGTGATGAGAACAATAAATCCAGTCAGTTGTATCGTTGGAGCAGCCATTGATACGTCCTTCCTTTTTCAGGCATCCCTGCCATCACGGCCATGGGAGATGGATAGAACACTTCTTTTAAGTACAATAAACAATTGCCCGCAATATTCAAGAAATATCTGAATAATGCACCACCAAGTCTTCAGTAGACATAGGACGATGTCGTAACAGCACTGGAGTAAGTTGTATGCAGAATGCCCGCTACACCGCAGCATTTAAAATCGAGACCATCTTCCCATGCCACAACCACACCAGCCTGACCACCATCCATGCCCTTGCAGCAGCGGCAAGCGTTACAGCGCCTGCTGCCAGCCTTGGCATCAAGGTCAGCCCGCGCCGACGGCGGAAAGCCTCATGCGCTCGCGCTATACCGCTTATGTGTTGGGCTTGGAAGATTACCTGCTGCAAACCTGGCATCCGGATACCCGCCCCGCTTCGCTGGACCTTGCCGGCGACACGCAAACCAAGTGGCTAGGCTTGGAAATAAAGCACAGCAGGACTAACGGAGCGGATAACGCCATTGTGGAATTTGTGGCGCGCTACAAGGTAGGCGGAAAGGCACATCGGCTGCATGAAACGAGTAGCTTCATCCAGATAGGTTCAAAATGGTATTATCTAAACGGTGTATTCCCGGGCGACAATTGATGCCGGTCCATTCCAGCATCATGCGGCTCGCAAAACATGACCATCAAACATTTTTTAGGTACTGCGCGCTTTTTTAGCTACTGAGAAATGCTTCGCACAACATGCTTAATAGTGCGCCAAACAGCGGAATGATTTCTTCCTTCTCGAACTCGGTATTGTCATCCGTCCCCGCAATCACAAACGTGATTACAGCTTTATCCAGATCCTGCCGGTAGTTCATCCAGTGCTCTTGTGCGGCATCGCCAATCAACTGGAATTTACTGTTGCCGGCATCAATAATCTCGACCCACTCCTCGTTCGATAATTCGGCAAATAGTGATTTGGCGATGGTGACCGAAGCTTTCACCAGATCAGGCATTACGCCCGTGGCACCAAGGTTATCGCTATGCGCCGGGTACTTGGCGGGTATACCCAATGGCAGGGTGAGGTACACATACACCAGCATGGCATAAGTTTGATAGACGCTGAGCATATCAAAATCTTCCATGCGCTCAGCGGTTGGCGAACGCTCTGCGTAACGGATGGCCTGGAATGTGATATAGCAGGCAAGGTAGGTGGCCGATTCCAGCGCATCCTGCCCTTCAATATCCAGCGTACTGGCGTCACTGCCAGCTTCCACAAGACACAGGCCATAAAGCAGATTCAGTCTGTGCGAATAAGAAATGTCCATGCCGTGCCGACTCCTGAAGGGGTGCAATTAAGGGAAAGTATGGGGTGTTTCAAGTTAAGCCGTATTATAAATTGAACGGCAACCAAGCGTGAACCAGCATTGCCTCAGTGCTAGCTGCCTAGCCGCCAGCTGAATCTTTCATGGCCGCAGGCCGGGCGCGAAAATCTTCGGCAGCGCATGGCCTGGCATAGCGGAAGCGTGGCACCAGGTCGCCATATTCTTAAATCTTCCGTATAAAGTGATTGAAGCTCAGCGCTTAACCAACAGGTATGCTTTCGAGCAATTCGTGTATCGCCAGCCAGCGCTCTTCGGCTTGCTCGATGTTTTGAGTGAGTTCAGCCTGGCGTTTGAGCAGGGCCTGCAATGGCGCCTTATCGGCAGCGGCATACAAGGCGGGATCGGCCTGGCGTTCATGCAGCTGGCTTTTTTCCTTTTGCCAATCCGCCATACCGGCTTCCAGTTGCTCACTTTCCTTAATCAGCGGGCGGCGTTCTGCCAGTCTGGCCTGACGCTCGGCTTTGCTCTGGGCGCGGTCATTTCCCGGCTTTGCCGGCTCAACGCCTTTTTCGCCGCTTTTGGCTTCTGCTGACTTATCCTTGCTGCGCTGCTCCGCCAGCCAATCGCGATAGTCATCCAGATCACCATCAAAGGTCTGGGCCGCACCATCCGCAACCAGCACAAAGCGGTCACAAGTCGCGCGCAACAAGGCTCTGTCGTGCGATACCAGCACCACGCCACCTTCATATTCCTGCAAGGCCAATGTCAGCGCATGACGCATTTCCAGGTCAAGGTGATTGGTGGGTTCATCTAGCAGCAACAGATTGGGCCGCGTCCAGATGAGCAAGGCCAACGCCAGCCGCGACTTCTCGCCACCGGAGAAAGGCCCGCAAGGACTGCTTGCCATATCGCCGCGAAAATCGAAACCACCCAGGTAGTTGCGATGCTCCTGCTCCCTAGTCTGCGGATCCAGGCGCAGCATATGTTGCAGCGGTGATTCATCAAGGCGCAATTGTTCAAGCTGGTGCTGGGCAAAGTAGCCAATGTTAAGCTCCTTGCCTTCAACGCGCTTGCCACGGAGCGGCTTCAGGCTGCCCGCCAGCAACTTGATGAGCGTGGACTTGCCGGCACCATTACGCCCCAGCAGCCCTAAACGTTCACCGGGACGCAGGGTGAGCACTATGTCTTTGAGTACGCTGTGACCGTTGTAACCCGCACTGGCTTCATCGATCACCAGCAATGGATCGGGTGCCGCTTGCATATCCCTGAAGCCGAAGCTGAATGGGCTATCCACGTGTGCGGCAGAAATGCGTTCCATGCGCTCCAGCGCCTTGATGCGGCTTTGCGCCTGGCGTGCCTTGGTGGCCTTGGCGCGAAAACGCTCAATATAACTTTGCAAATGCGCCACATCGCGCTGCTGGCGCTCATAAAGCGATTGCTGCTGGGCCAGGCGTTCCGCGCGCTGGCGCTCAAAATCCGAATAGCCGCCGCGATAAAGCGTGAGGCGCTGCAGTTCGATATGGGCGATGTGATTGACGACGGCATCCAGAAAGTCACGGTCATGGGAAATGAGCACCAAGGTGCCGCGATAATCTTTAAGCCAGCCTTCGAGCCAGATAACAGCATCCAGATCCAGATGGTTGGTAGGCTCGTCCAACAGCAGCAAATCCGAGCGACACATAAGCGCGCGTCCGAGATTGAGCCGCACGCGCCAGCCACCGGAAAAATCGGACACTGGCCGTGCCAGGTCGGCAGTGCCAAAGCCCAGGCCATGCAGCAGTTCTGCGGCTCGCGCCCGCGCGGAATAGCCGCCAATTTCACTCAAGCGTGCATGCAGCTCCCCAACTTTCTCGCCTTCATGGTTGGCTTCGGCATCAACTAGAGCTTGTTCCACATTGCGTAATTCCACATCGCCATCGAGCACAAATTCAATGGCGGCATCGGCCAAAGCCGGGGTTTCTTGCGCCACATGGGCGATGACCCAATGCGGCGGCATGTCCAAGTCGCCAGATTCTGCGTGCAACTCTCCACGCAATAGTGCAAACAGGCTGGATTTGCCAGCACCGTTAGCACCCGTCAGGCCAACCTTGTGGCCGGGATGCAGCTGGAACGATGCGCCTTCGACGAGCACCTTGACGCCACGCGCCAGAGTAAGATTTTTAAATTGAATCAAAGCAGCCTTAACAGTCCGCAGAAAATATAAAGACCGCTATTCTAAAGGAAGCGCGACTTAAACGCCTGTGACGATATCTAATTGGCGCTTTTGTAAGCGACTTTCGAGCCTCAGACGTTGACCAACTAAAGTGTAAATGAAATACTCCAAGCTCTATGCTCGTGCAGCGCTTGCAGCACAAATTCCATCCTGCGCAATGACAGCGTGGCACTAAATTTAGGATATGGTCAAAAAGTCTCTACTCTGGATTTACCGCACCTCACTAATCGCGCTGTGGCTTACGATTCTCGTTCTCGCCTCTTCGGTATTGGCATTACGCTATCTGGTGCTGCCACATATTGAAGATTACAAAGACCAGATTGCCCAGCAGGCGAGCCTGGCTGCGGGACAAAAAATCACGATAGGCAAGATCAACGCGAGCTGGGATGGGCTGAACCCTCATCTTTCACTGTTCAATGTTGAGATTTACGATAAACAAAACCGTCCTGCGCTCACATTCAACCATATTGAATCCAGCCTGTCCTGGCTGAGCATCCCATTGCTGGAGCCACGACTATCAGCGCTGACCATACATAATCCAGAGCTGACCGTGCGCCGGGTAGCAGATGGCACGGTCTATATCGCCGGCATCGCCATGGGCGGCCCGGCACGGCCGGACTTTCCTAATTGGCTGCTGCGTCAATCACAAGTCAATGTACTCGATGCCTCGGTGCTATGGCAGGACGATATGCGCCAGGCGCCGCCATTAACGCTGAGCAAGCTGCATCTGCAAATTGTCAGCCCCGCCTGGGAAAGCCTGATTGGGCATCATCGCTTCGGTTTGCGCGCCATACCCTCTGCTGGCTCATCGCAGCCGATTGACCTGCGCGGCAATATCTACGGCCGCGATGTAAGCCAGATCAATAATTGGCGCGGCACGCTCTATGGACGGATGGAAGGCACGAATAT
Source organism: Methylophilaceae bacterium (assembly GCA_039933015.1). Classification (GTDB taxonomy): domain Bacteria; phylum Pseudomonadota; class Gammaproteobacteria; order Burkholderiales; family Methylophilaceae; genus JBDTOX01. The sequence goes on along the minus strand of JBDTOX010000030.1, from coordinate 2,990 downwards.
CGCAGCCTGGCGCAAGTGGGTGTCATATCCTTTCGACTTGCGCGAAGGCTTTGGTGCAGCGCAATTCTGGGTTGATTTTGCCGATGGCAAGCTTAAGCACATCACGAGCGATGTGATGTTCAGCAATGTTAAAACCCGGCTCTCCAAAAGCGGGCCGGAAGCCCTGCTGAACTACCTCTCTGGCCGGCTTGAATGGACACAGCATGCTGATGGGCAGGAAATCCGTGCCGAACATATCAGGATAGCCACGGCAAACGGCCTCAATATACAAAACGGCAATGCAGGTGTCCGCGAACGGCTGATAGCAGGCAAGGAGTGGACGGAAGGCGACGTACAACTTGACGAAATCCGGCTGGAAGCGCTCCACACTTTCGCAGCCTATCTGCCACTGCCTGCAGCCACATTACAACGGCTGGCCAATATCGCGCCTGTAGGTACGCTGCACAAGCTGGAAATGCGCTGGCAGAGCGATCCCAAGGTGGTTAATACCGGCGCATTACCTAGCGAATATACCCTGCGCGGCCGCTTCAAGGGACTGGGCATCCAGGCCTATGAGCTGGTCCCCGGCTTCAGCAACCTGAGCGGCAGCATCGATGCAGATCAAACCTCAGGTACATTAACCCTGGATACACAGCAGGCACTGCTGGATTTCAAGCAGACCATGCGCTGGCCTATCCCTGCAGACAAATTGAACGGGCAGGTTAAATGGGTGAATAGCAAAGACAAAACGGAAATCCGCACAAACAACCTGGCTATCGCCAATGCGCATCTTGCCGGCACCATCAGCGGCAGCTATCAGCACAATGGTATCAAGGGCGGCTACCTGAATATGAATGCCAAGTTCAGCCATGCCGATGCCAAGTTCGCACATTACTATTACCCCATTATTCTAGGCGAAAAAACCTTGCACTGGCTGGACAGCTCTATCCTGGCTGGCCACGGCGAAGATATTAATGTTGTGGTTAAAGGCAACCTGCATGAATTCCCCTACGCCGACAACAAGCAGGGCTTATTCAAGGTAACGGCAAAAATCAGCGACGGCATACTGGATTACAGCCCAGGCTGGCCGAGGATAGAAGGTTTGAAACTGGATATGCTGTTTAAAGGTGCAAGCATGGAATTGAATGCCAGCGCCGGTACCATACTTGGGAACCAGATTATTAAAAGTAAGGCCGTGATTCCGGTATTGCATGCGCCATATCCGATACTTGATGTAATAAGTGAAGGTCAAGGGCCGGTAAGTGAAGGCATTAAATATATCAATAACAGCCCGCTAATTGAGCATATGGGTGGTTTCACGCGGACATTGCGCACCTCCGGCAATGGCAAGCTCAACCTGGATTTACATATTCCGCTGGATGATATCGCCGCCATCAAGGTCAAGGGCAGCTATCTCGTCAAAAATGGCGGCATGGCAGATGATAGTTTCCCTGAACTGACACGCATTAATGGCAAACTGGAATTCACCGAATCCACCATACGCGCACAAAACGTCAATGCCTGGATATATGGCGGTCCAGCAGCGTTTAACCTGGCCACGGGCAAGGATAATGTCATCCGCATTGCTGCACGTGGACGCGTCACAGATGCCGGATTAAAGCAGGCTTTTGGACCCGGGCTGACTGACCGCATCAGCGGCAGTACGGACTGGATGGGCGACATCAGCATCCAGCAACCGCAGGTTGATATAGCCATACGCTCAACACTGATGGGCATGGCTTCTACCTTGCCTGCGCCCCTGGCTAAAACCGTCGGCGAGCGCATGCCGCTGCGCGTCGAGAAAAAACAGCAAACGCCGCAGCAGGACATAATCAATATCAGCCTTGCCAACCTGTTAAGTGCCAAGCTGTTGCGCACCGAGCAAAACGGCGCGCTGCAGGTGGAGCGTGGCGAAATCGGGCTCAATGTCCTGCCTGAAATCCCCGCACAACACGGCGTGTCGGTGCGCGGTGTTGTGGAACAGCTGGACATGGATGAGTGGCGCAATTTGTTTGAAACAAGCACAGCAAATAATGCCGGCAATCGGCTAAACATCAACAAGGTCGATCTTGAGGTGAATGTGCTGGATGTATTTGATCGCCGCATTAACGGTCTTAAATTAAATGCCAAAGCGGTGAATAGCGGCTGGAACATCAGCCTGCAAAGCCGGGAAATCACGGGCGATGCACAATGGATCAGCCAGGGTAACGGCAAGATTATTGCCAAACTGAAGAACCTGATCCCCCCTGCTGCTGCACCTAGCACTTCCCAATTGCGCACCCAGGGCCAATTTCAGCAACAGGCAGAAAAATATCCCGAGCTGGACATCGTTGCGGAAAACTTTGAATTCGGCAAAAAGAAGTTAGGCCGCCTGGAGTTGCAAGCCCGCCAACAGGATGAGGACTGGATCATAGAAAAGCTACGCATCATCAACCCAGACAGCACACTGACTGCCGAAGGCGAATGGCATAACTGGAAACGCAGCCCCAACACGCGCCTGAATTTCAACTGGAATATTTCCGATCTCGGCCAGACTCTGGAACGCTTCGATTATCCCGGCACAGTGAAAGGTGGCAAAGCAGACCTTACCGGGCAGCTTAAATGGCCTGGAAGCCCACATGAATTTGACACATCCGGACTCTCAGGCACGCTACAACTGGAGGCACACCACGGCCAGATTCTCAAGCTCAAGCCTGGCGTAGGCCGTCTATTTAGCGTGCTAAGCTTGCAAAACCTGCCCCGCCGCCTCACCTTCGACTTCAGGGACGTGTTCAGCAGCGGCTTTACCTTCGACAAAATTAGCGCGAATATAAAAATTGACCATGGCGTAATGCGCAGCGATGATTTCAAGATGGAGGGGCCAACCGCACTCATTGAGATGAAAGGTGAAACCGACCTGCAGAAAGAAACCCAGCATCTGTATGTAAACGTCACGCCATACATTAGCGACAGCCTCTCGATAGCGGCCCTGGCTGGTGGCCCGGTGGTTGGGGCAGCCGCATTTATTGCGC
>JBDTOX010000029.1:0-5429 GCA_039933015.1 Methylophilaceae bacterium | reverse complement strand
GGCCTGGAAATCAACAGCCCGCAAGATGAAAACGGCATTCGGGAAACACAAGTACAGATTGAAGCGCTGATCGCGCAAGAACAGCAACGGGGTATCGCAGCGGAACGCATTATACTGGCCGGCTTCTCGCAGGGCGGCGCTATCGCGTTGCATACCGCATTACGCTATCCACAGCGCCTGGCAGGCGTTCTGGCACTATCGACTTACCTGCCACTCAAACCGTTATTAGCTGCAGAAAAGCACGCTGCTAACCGTGATCTGCCAATTTTTATGGCACATGGTACTTTTGATAGTGTGATCAGCCTGGAAGTATGCGAGATGTCAGTCAAGTTGCTCCAGCAACAAGGCTATCCAGTCTTTTGGCACGAATATCCCATGGCACATTCTGTTTGTGCAAAGGAATTGGCTGATATCCGCGACTTTGTATGTGATGTTTTAAGCTTAGATCAGTAAATCAGGGGGCTGTGGTCGCAATATCCGCCACAACCCGCGTCCAGCCATCCTGTTGTTCAAGAATCCGGCCAAGGCGCACCTGACGAGAGTATTGCTGAGCGCGCAACTCATACAGGTCACTTTGCACAAAATCTAAGGCTGGCATTACCAGTGTGGCTGGCAGGTTATGTTCTTCATCTTTGCCAAGATAAAGCGCGGGAAAAGGTTCAGCCTCTGACATTATTGCTCCACTATTGGCCAGGTGCTGCAAACGAACATAGCTGGGTATATGTGACAACACTTCAATACCCACATAGCCATCAGGCCCAGCCTGTTGTTGAATACGGCGCACTACACCAACAACCGTCATATCAGGATTTAATTGATAGTCCAGTGCAATCAGGCAGCCGGGCTTTAGCCAGCGATTAAAATCGACATTAACCAATGCACCAAAACCAAAATTGCTCTCGTTTTTAATCGTCCAGCCGTTTTCTATGAGCTGACCTTGTGCAAACGGTGGCGACACGTCTGCGTACATGAGATTTTTTACCTGCTGACAAACATGCGGTACGCCATGCACAACTTGGGCGAGCTTGGATACCTCTGTGCGTACTTCTCCGCGCCGCTGCCGTTTGTAGCCCTCTCGTGACCATTCAGCGAGCAGATAATCTAGTACGCGCATGGCATTAGGGAGGGGAGTATTGTTAGCGAATGCCTGCGGTAATACGTTCTGCTCCAGTTGCAGTCGCATCTCTTCAAGCTTTGCCGTGATCGTATCCACATGCCAATAGCGATAACTTGTCTCAGGATTAAGCTCGCGAATCCGCCGTGCACCTCTGTCCGCTCGCAGATCAACAAAAAACAGCTGCCTGTTTTTGTCATATTTTTTAGCCAGTGACAGATTTTGGCACCATGTGTTGAGCCAGCCATCAACCAGCTCGATTTCGGATTTAAGCATGTTGCTGCGATTCAGGGTATCCAGCATCAATGCCTGCACATAGCGTGCCTGAAAACGGCGGCTCTTAGTTTGAGCTGTATTTGTTAATTGCTCCGACTGTCGATAGGCAGCATGCATTTGCAGCCAATAGTTGGGGGGTAGCGGCTGGTAGCGCAAGTAATGCCACTTGGCAAACAATGCCAGATTATCCAGGTTTTGCAGTAGCACCTGACTTGATAAGGCATGGCTTATTTGGGGTGTGGACTGCCGCAATGAGGAGGAAAAGACGTCGGTAAGCTGCTGCAGATAGTGATGAATGGCCAGACATAGCTGTTCTTCATATTCCAAGCCAAGTTTTTGCGTCTGAATATAATGGGCCATCAAAGCATAGAGATGGGAGCGGCAGCTACGTTCAAGCTCTATCAGCTCTGCCTGAAGCAGAGGCTCGCCAGTACTCAGCTGATCTGCTGCACTACGTAGCACAGCACAACTGTCACTGGCAGGCGGACGTTTAATGTTATTCATATTTTTATATTTCATCACGAGCGCATTCAACAATATAGACCAAAGAATTAGCCTATCGTTTCTTGTACTCACGCTTACAGCGTAAACTACTACATATTTTGAGGAAATAGCTGGCTTTCTATATTTGACCGCGAGCTATGATTTTGTTAGGGTTCTGCCCCTTCCATGGCCATTTTCATGAGCAAAAAAACACAACCCGCAAACACCAGCCAGAGTCTTGAAAGCGCTTTGAATTTTGAGAGCGCCTTGGCCGAGCTTGAATCCATTGTCAGCCAAATGGAATCAGGCCAATTGCCTCTGGAACAATCCCTCTCTGCCTACAAGCGCGGCGCGGAACTATTACAGTTCTGCCAGAAAGCTTTGGCCGATGTTGAACAACAGGTGCGCATTCTCGGCGAAGCCAACCAACTACAAACTTACACCACAACTGATGACTGACTTTCAAGACTGGGCATACGGCATCCAGAGCCGCATGGAAAGCGTGCTGGATAATATTTTGGCACCTGCAAACGTCGCGCCACAACGCCTGCATCAAGCCATGCGCTATGCAGTAATGGGCGGCGGCAAACGCGTGCGCGCACTGCTTGCCCATGCGGCTGGTGAACTCTGTGGCGCCGCTCCACAAAAAATAGATATTGCTGCGGCAGCTGTCGAGCTGATCCATGCTTATTCTTTGGTGCATGACGATATGCCCTGCATGGATGATGATGACCTGCGCCGCGGCAAACCATCCTGCCACAAGCAATATGATGACGCGACAGCATTGCTGGTAGGGGATGCGCTGCAAAGCCTGGCCTTTCAGATACTTGCTCAGCCCGGCCTGTGCGCCGACTCTAAACAGCAACTGGAAATGCTGCATGCATTGGCTATTGCCAGTGGCTCGCGCGGCATGGCGGGTGGGCAGGCAATTGATCTTGCCAGCGTAGGCAAGAATTTGGACCAGACTGAGCTGGAGTATATGCACATCCATAAAACTGGTGCACTTATTCGGGCAGCCGCATTGCTAGGCGCGTATAGTGCTGACCAGGTTGACCTCGAACGCATTAAAGCGATTGATCTTTACGCGCAATCCATAGGTCTTGCATTTCAGGTAGTGGACGACATTCTGGATGCCGAAGCCGATACTGCAACCTTGGGCAAAACAGCAGGCAAGGATGCGCACAGCAACAAGCCGACGTATGTGACGATCCTCGGCATCGAGCGCGCCAAACAGCTTGCTCAGGAATTACATGAAAACGCCTTGAAATCTCTATCTGCCCATGGCACCAAAGCGCAGCGTTTAACCCAATTAGCCCAATTTATTACACAACGCAGCTTTTAGCTGAGTTTTTATAACCAATATTCAGCCTTTAAAATACACTGTCACTGATATGTATCCTTTGCTCGACAGCATTACCACTCCCGACCAGTTACGTGCATTGGACCGTAAACAATTGCCGGAACTGGCCGAGCAATTGCGCACCTTTCTGATTGATAGCGTCTCGCAAACTGGGGGCCATCTATCATCAAATCTCGGTGTCGTTGAACTTACTATTGCCTTGCATTATGTATTTAATACGCCGGACGACAGGGTGGTATGGGATGTCGGCCATCAAACCTATCCGCACAAGATTTTGACAGGTCGCCGCAATGCCATGAGCGGATTGCGCAAACCAGGTGGCATTGCAGGTTTTCCGCGCCGATCAGAAAGTGAATACGACACCTTTGGCACCGGGCATTCCAGCACCTCAATTTCTGCCGCACTTGGCATGGCCATCGCGGCGCAGCGCGCTGGCTCGGACCGGCGGGCAGTGGCTATTATTGGTGACGGCGCCATGACCGCAGGCATGGCTTTTGAAGCGCTTAATAATGCAGGCGCCATGGATGCCAACTTGCTGGTAATACTCAACGATAACGACATGTCGATTTCACCCAATGTGGGTGCCTTGCACAATTATCTCGCCAGGCTACTTTCCGGGCGCCTTTACACAACGATGCGGCGCTCCAGCGAGAAAGTACTGGGGGTCATGCCGCCCGTGCTGGAGTTCGCCAAGCGCGCCGAGGAACATGTCAAAGGCATGATGACACCAGGTACTTTGTTCGAGGAATTCGGATTCAACTACATCGGACCGATTGATGGTCATGACCTGGACGTACTGATCGCCACCTTGAGCAATATCCGTCACCTCAAGGGGCCGCAGTTCCTGCACGTGGCTACGCAAAAAGGCCATGGCTATCAGCCTGCTGAAGAGAATCCAGGCAAGTTCCATGGTGTGGGCAAGTTCAATCCCAGCAATGGAGATGCTGCTGCATCGAGTCGCAATAAATCTTATACGCAAGTGTTCGGTGAATGGCTGGTGGATATGGCCGCTCAAGATGAGCGCCTGATTGGCATTACTCCGGCAATGTCTGATGGCTCCGGCCTCAATGAGTTTGCCGAAAAATATCCAGAGCGTTTTTTTGATGTAGGAATAGCTGAACAACATGCGCTGACCTTTGCTGCTGGCATGGCCTGTGATGGTTTAAAGCCAGTGGTGGCGATTTATTCAACCTTTTTGCAGCGTGCTTACGACCAGCTAATTCACGATGTCGCCTTGCAAAATCTCCCCGTAGTGTTTGCCATAGATCGCGCCGGCATTGTCGGCGCAGATGGCCCTACCCATGCAGGCAGTTTTGACTTGAGCTATCTGAGGTGCATTCCCAATATGGTAGTGATGGCGCCTAGTGACGAAAATGAATGCCGGCAAATGCTGTATACCGCATTCCATCATGACGGGCCAAGCGCAGTGCGTTATCCGCGCGGTTCAGGCCCCGGCGTCAGGATTGCAAAATCCATGCAGGCATTGCCCGTTGGCCGGGGTGAAATTCGGCGTAAAGGTAAGAAAATTGCCATACTGGCCTTTGGCAGCATGCTCGCACCCGCACTTCAAGCGGCTGAAAAGCTGGACGCTACCGTGGCCAATATGCGTTTTGTAAAACCACTGGATATCGCACTGATTACGCTACTTGCTGCAGAGCACGACCTGATCGTGACTGTCGAAGAAAACGCCATTATGGGGGGTGCCGGCGCTGCCGTGATGGAGGCTTTACAAGGCGTAAGCCAGCACGTTGCCACGTTATGCCTGGGCTTGCCGGATACATTTATTGAGCATGGCGTACATGAAACCATGCTCGCTGATTGTGGTCTCAATGCAGATGGTATTGTTGCCGCAATTGAGAAAAAATTAACCTAGTGTTATACTCAACTATTATTTGAGCACCTACTTAGAATTACGGGAACCCCCATGAACCAGCCTACTATACCTGCTATTGAAGATGTACAAAATACGCCTGACACGCGACGTTTAGCTATCGACAGAGTTGGTATCAAATCCATACGCCATCCGGTCAAGGTTAAGGACAAGACTGGCGGCGTGCAACATACCGTTGCCATGTTCAATATGTACGTGCATCTGCCGCATAACTTCAAAGGTACGCACATGTCGCGTTTTGTTGAGATTCTCAACATGAATGAGCGCGAAATCTCGGTGGAAAACTTTGAGTCCATACTGCGTGA
>JBDTOX010000028.1:0-36159 GCA_039933015.1 Methylophilaceae bacterium | reverse complement strand
TTCCGTTGCCTGAAGCTGACGTGGCCAAGCTGTTCGATCAGCTTGGCTTCAAATATAAGCAAACGGATGGCGTTTTTGACGTGACACCACCTAGCTATCGTTTTGATATCAGCATCGAAGAGGATTTGATCGAAGAAATTGCACGCCTGCATGGCTACGACAATATCCCGGCCACTGCACCACACGCCGACCTAAACATGTTGCCGGCTGCTGAGACAAAATTGAACCGCGCATGGCTGAGCGATATCCTCGCGGCGAATGGCTATCAGGAAATTGTCAGCTACAGCTTTGTAGACGAAAGCTGGGAACGCGACCTGCTAGGCAACGCAGACCCCATTCCGTTGAAGAATCCTATAGCCAGCAATATGAGTGTCATGCGCTCCGGCCTCTGGGGTGGTTTGCTGGATACGCTGATTTATAACCTCAACCGCAAACAGGAGCATGTGCGTCTGTTTGAAATAGGCGCCGCTTATTCCAGGAGTGCGGCTGGCTATAGCGAGACCACACGCATTTCCGGGCTTGCGTATGGCGATGTCGCCCCCGAGCAGTGGGCGCAAGCCGCACGTGAGGTGGATTTCTTTGATATTAAGGCTGAAGTGAATTTGCTCACGAATGGCCGCGCTCAGTTTGCCGTAGGGCATCACCCGGCGCTACATCCAGGCCAGTCGGCCCAGGTGACGCTCGATGGCAAAGCTATCGGCTGGCTAGGCAAGCTGCATCCTAAATGGCAGCAGCATTACCAGCTGCCGCGCGGTACGATTTTGTTTGAATTGGACGCAGAGCCTTTACTCAAGCGCGCGTTGCCGCAATATGCAGAAGTGGCAAAATTCCCGCCAGCACGCCGTGATCTGGCTGTAATTGTCGATGAAAAAATACCTGTCCAGGCAATTCTGGATACCATGCTTGGGGCAAAAATTCCACTGGTAAATGAGGTTGCATTGTTCGATGTTTATCGAGGAAAAGGCATCGCGGAAAACAAAAAAAGCCTTGCATTTCTGGTGCTTATGCAAGATACTCAAAAAACTTTAACGGACCTAGAAGCCGATGCGGCAGTGGCAAAACTGCTGGAATTGATAGTGTGCCAGCATGGCGCAGAATTAAGAACTTAAGTACGAAGTCAAGGGATGGCATGACACTAACTAAAGCTGATTTAGCCGACTTGTTGTTTGAGCAAGTGGGTTTAAACAAACGTGAGGCCAAAGATATGGTTGAGGCGTTTTTTGAAGAGATTCGTACGGCACTTGAAGCGGGCGATAGTGTAAAACTTTCAAGCTTTGGCAATTTTGAATTACGTCAAAAATCTGAACGTCCAGGACGTAACCCTAAAACCGGTGAAGAAATACCAATTACTGCACGACGGGTTGTAACCTTCCATGCAAGCCAAAAGCTTAAAAGCAAGGTAGAGGAGGCGTATGCTGGAGTCGGCAGCTAAGGTTCAGCTACCCCCTATCCCCGCCAAGCGCTATTTCACAATTGGTGAAGTCAGTGAGCTGTGTGGGGTAAAGCCGCATGTGCTGCGCTATTGGGAGCAGGAGTTCACCCAGCTCAAGCCGGTCAAGCGCCGCGGCAACCGACGCTACTATCAGCATCATGAAGTACTGCTGATTCGCCGTATCCGCGAATTACTCTACGAACAAGGTTTTACCATCAGCGGCGCGCGCAATCGTCTTGATGAGCACCATAATGTCAAAAATGAGGTTGTCGAGGGATCTGCGCAACCTGACCAGCCCGCTCAGACGCGTGATTCAGCATTCGCGGATTTTGATGTCGACGCTTTACGTAGCGAACTTCGTCAAGTCCTGAGCCTGCTCAACGTAAAACAGTAATAATTTCAGCTTTCCTGTTTGTCCCATACTACGCTTTTCCGTTATAATTGCCAGCTTGCTGCAAACTAAGCGCAGCAACGGTTCGGGGCGTAGCGCAGCCTGGTAGCGTACTTGCATGGGGTGCAAGGGGTCGCAAGTTCAAATCTTGCCGTCCCGACCAATAATAATGCCGTTCCTAAGGGTTCGGCATTTTTTATTTCTAGCCCTGCCGTAGCTGATTGGTAGCTACAACAGTTGCATCCTCAATAGAACATCCAGAAATGCGCTCAACATAATCTCCAACGACTGCCGTCTACCTGCCCCGTTGCTGTAGAACATACAATGCAGCGCAAATTTGAAAACGCTACTTTCCCGACGCCACCAATCAGCTTTTCTGTAAAACATTTCTGGAGCACATACACCGCGCGCCCATCAGCGGCGAGATTAAAAAATTGCTATTACTTGGGCACCACTAGACAGTGGAGAGACACTGCACTGAAGTACTGGTTATTCGCCAGCCGCTTGGCTATTTTGGTTTCAGCTTCGAGCAACGCGGTTCCGTGCTCGAAAAAGTAGTGCGGCAAATAGACTTCAGCCTCGACTTTGCCGCCAATGTAATGGAATACTACCCGCTGTGATTCCGGCAGGCCATCGAGTAGCGGCGCCAGATGCATCAGCAAGCTTTCGCGCTCCGGCATCCGCCGGGCATTGCTATCGTGGTTAAGATCATCTTCAGGATCGACATGCACTAGTACATCGGCTACCTCCGGATGGTTTTTCAGCACGCGTCCCCGTGCGCGTTCCGCAATGCTGTGTCCTTCCGACACGCTGATACGCGGGTCGACCAGAATATGCGCATCCGCCAATGCGCGGTGTGCCATGCGGCGGGTGCGCAGTTCGTGCAGGCTTTTTACTCCCGGCGTGTCAATCAAGGTTTGACGGATGCTGTCCACTTCCTCGATCGACAGTCCGGCATCAATAAGTTCCTGAAAGGCATCCCAGGCAAATACGACGCCCATGCGCACGATCATGAAGCCGACTACGATCGCAGCTACCGCGTCGGCAAACACGAAACCCAACAGGTTGCCGCCGATACCCACCGCCACCACCAGCGACGAAGCGGCATCCGAACGCGCATGCCAGGCATTGGCAATGAGCATGGGGGAACGCAGCCGCTCACCCACACGCAGCATGTAGCGGAATAATCCTTCCTTGGCAATGAGCGCGATGACGGCCACCCATAGCGCCAGAGGGGCCACGGGGGTGAGGTTTTCAATGTTCTGTAGCTTCATCGCAGCAGCCACAATAATGCCAGCGCCAGTGGCCGCAAGGATTGCACCCAATGACAACGAAACCGCTGTCTCTATCCGACCGTGGCCATAAGGATGGCGTGCATCGGCAGGATCCTTGCTGTGATGGCTCGCCACCAGCACCAGAAAATCGCATACTAGATCAGACAGCGTATGCATGCCATCCGCGATCAAACTCTGGGAATGAGCGAAGAAACCAGTCACAATCTGCACCAGTGTCAGTAAGATATTCACTACCACACTGACCCAGGTGCACCGGTTGGCCAAGGTGTGGCGCTGGGGGTCGTCGTAGGGATTGTTGGCGTGGTCTTGGCTACTCATGGCGCGTGTGTTCAGCTTGGTCGGTTTTACAGATTATACGGATATTCTTATCGGCAGCTTAACTGCTGGCGACACAGTCGTGTCTTTTGATACGCCGCCCCTCCCTCATAGTCTGGTCTGACGCTCGGTTTTTTTGATAGGGGGGCGAAATTATGGCTGAGGGCTGCCAATAGATTACATACATGAGCGTTCACCATTTTGCCAAGCTTCCAGTCGATGATTTTGGAACGGGTTAAAATTGCAGCCATACATCCGGATTTTGTGTGAAGCACATGGCTTCTGCCCCTGATGGAATCCGCTGGCTAGTGCTCCCAGCAAAAGGCGATCTTTAATGAGCGGAGTAAACGGTGGATTTACGCAAGCAATATCTGCCTAGGTGACGGGATTTTCATTCAAGCCTGCCGGGAAAGTCACACGCACCAGCATGCCACGCCTATTTTCCCCCTGATCCAGTTCCAGCCTTGCGCCATGAAGTTCGGCGATGCGGCGCACAATAGAGAGCCCCAGCCCGCTGCCTGTCTCACAACTGCCCTGCATACGGTAGAAACGCTCCAGTACGCGACTACGTTCTTCCGCAGGAATTCCCGGACCGGTATCCCGTACTTCAAGCGTGATATTGCCTTCATCCAGGAGCGTTACCGATACATTGCCGTTCGCTGGCGTATAGCGTATAGCGTTATCCAGCAAATTGCGTAACAGCACAGTCAAATGGGCGGAGTTGCCGAGAATGTTGCATGTTGGGCCATCTTCTAGTGCAAGTTCGATATGCTTGGCGCGCGCAAACGGTGCCAGATCAGCCAGTACATTAGCTGCTAAAGCGCGTAAATCAACGAGCTCATGGCCGTTGGCCGCAGCTTCTGGATCAACCCGTGCCAGTGTGAGCAGTTGTTCCAGTAAATGCGTTGCACGATCGACGCCACGCAGTACGTTTTCCAGCGCGGCGCTGCGCTCTGCGTCGTCCGTCGCTCGCAACGCTACCTGTGCATGAGTCTTGAGAGCGGCAAGCGGTGTGCGTAATTCGTGTGCGGCATCAGCGGTAAAGCGCCGCTCATTTGCTAAAGTTTTTTGCAGCCGTGCAAACAGGTCGTTCAAAGCCTGCGCCAATGGAGCCACCTCGTTGGGAACACCTTTCATACTGACAGGCTCCAGTCGGTCGGCGGTGCGCTGCTTCACCTCACGCTGGATTTGCTGTAATGGGCGCAGGCCAGCTCCTACCGCGAGCCAAAGCAGCAGGACAAGCACAGGCAGCGCCAGTAGCGTAGGCAACAGCATCTTGAAGGCGATATGGCGTGCCAGTTGTTCGCGTGCTGCCAGCGGTTCGGCCACCTGGATCATGAATTCGTGGCGTGCATCCCAGCGCGTAAGTACGCGCCACAATTGTCCGTTGACCATGATCTCGCCATATCCTGCAGCACTACTACCCAAAGCCGTAGTGGGGGCGGCAGCGGAGCGCATCAGCAGGCCGCCCTCATCCCATATCTGGAATGCCAGTCGTTTCTCATACTCGTGGGAAACCGGGATTTCATCATCGCCCCGCTCAAGACGTTCATGCAGTTCGTGCCGTGTCGTCCCAAGCAACACCTGCGCCGACTGGGCGAGTTGTGCATCGAACAGGTCGTCGATTTCATGACGGGCTTCGACATGCGTGAACCATGCGGCAACAACCCAGGCCAGGCCAAGGCAGACGGACAATAACAGGATGAGGCGCAGGCGCAGTGAGTTCATGATTTGTCGATGACGTAACCAACACCGCGCAACGTGCGTATAAGGTCACCCCCCAACTTTTTGCGCAGATGGTGAATGTGTACCTCCACGGAGTTGCTCTCCACTTCTTCTCCCCAGCCGTACAGGCGTTGTTCCAGTTGCTCGCGCGACTGCACCCGGCCGGTGTGCTGCAGAAGTTCATGTAATAGCGCAAATTCGCGCGCGGAGAGGTCTATGTTCTGACCATGCTTTCGTACCTGATGCGCCGCCAGATCGAGTTCGATATCTGCGTGACGCAATATCGACGTAACTTGGCCGCTGCTTCTTCTCAACAATGCATGCAGGCGGGCAATTAGTTCATCCAGGTCGAACGGCTTGATCAGATAATCATCGGCACCCGAGTTAAGCCCGCCGATACGATCGGCGACCGTGTCGCGCGCGGTCAGGATTAGTACTGGCAGCCTGCTCCCACGCCCACGCAGCCAACTGAGCAATTCCATGCCAGAAAATTTCGGTAAACCGAGATCGAGCACCATTAGTGCGTATGCTTCGACTTCCAGCGCCCGCTGACCAGCACGTCCATCCTGCACCCAGTCAACAGCAAAGCCGGCCTGTTTCAGGCCAGCTCTGATCCCATCGCCCAGAAGGGCGTCGTCCTCAATTAGTAAAATTCTCATAGGCGCATGTTAGCGCGGAATTTTAACCAATGACTCAGAAAAGTTCCCTTTTTCCGCCCCCTGGTGGCAGGCAATGCAATTAGACGCACTACCGATGCTGTTACGCTTGAAAGTCGCAGCTGAGATCTCGTCATGCTTGCCCTTGAAGTAGGCAGTCTCGCTGATGCGTAGCGGGGTATCACTTGCAGAAATAGACTGCACGATGCGATGTGAGCGGCGATTGTCTGCTTTTTCCGCGCTGTGAAGCACAAGGAATTGCTCGATTTCTGCGCGCGTTGGTGCATCCAGTGAGGCATTCTCACCGAAGTGCTGGTCGAGGCCAGACATCATCTTTTTCCAGGAACGCTCTGGCAGCAGGCCTGGATGGTAAACCATATGGCAACTTGAACACTCGGCCTGCCATTTGGCGTTGCTGACTGGCGGCAGCTGTCTGCCACCACTTTCTTCACCGCCTCCGCTGGCGAGCAGGCTGCCAGCGGCAGTCACACTAACGACCAGCATAAAAAATTGCATCCACTTTGTCATCACCATTCTCCTATTTGACGTTAACCAGGTACTGGAGGAAATCACCTTTCTCCTGTGCGCTACAGGCACGCTCCAGTACATCCTTGCAGTTGCGGCCAAACCATTTCTCCACCTTGGCTGCATCAGTAAAGCGTCGTGGATTGGCAATGGGGGCACGTGGCTCGATTAGCTTGTTGGCGCGTGTCTTGCCCTGATCACGCGGATTTGCCGTATGGCAGGTGGAGCAGCTCACTTTTTGGCCATTGCCATGCATCCTCTCGGTACGAAAGAAACTTGCACCACGATCCGCCGAAAAGCCGGAAAACGCTGCGTTGTCCTGTTTGGCCTGTACTTCATACTGTTGTAGCAGTTCCTGCGGCGTGGCGGCCCAGGCGTTCAGGCTCAACAGCATGCTGAATAGCATTGCAGTTTTATGCATTGCGCTCTTCTTTCTCATGGTCGAGTTGATACTGATATCCGCTCACCATGCTCTGCGCCAGCGGGGTTTTGTCTTTTAATTCATGCCAGATCAATGCGGCAATATGCAGAACGACGAACCCCATCAAGATGTAGAAAATGGCTTCGTGCGGCTCTTCGAAAATGTCTTCCGCCCAGGCCATGTCGCCGAACCAGCCATTGAACGGCCCCATGCTGTACTCCGCTGCGGCCAATCCCAATCCAGTCACCGCCATCACGACAAGCAGCAGGTAAACAATCAAGTAGACGCTGCTGGCCAAAGTGTCATGACCAAAGCGCGGAGTAGAGCGGAAATTTTGGGTACGCACAGCCTTCCACCAGGATGAGGGGTGCCACAGATCGGAAAAACGGGCATGTTGCGGGCCGACGATACCCCAGGCCAAGCGGGCAGCCAATCCCAGAATTAGCCCGTAGCCAAGATAGACGTGAAGATGCCACAAGGCTTCTTCGCCGGCGCCTTTGTCGAACAGGTCGGAGAGCCACACCGTGGCCATCAGAAACAGAATGGAGATACCATTCCAGGCGTGGATAATACGGAGGACAGGGTCGTAAACTTTTTGTCTGCGATAGTTCAGGGTTTCCATGATTCACCTCCATTGGTTACTGTAGGGTGAACTTTAATCCCCGATTCTTAAATGAAACTTAAGCCGTCGCTGCCAGGTATTAGCAACGCTAACCTGTATTTACCTTTATGGGATGCAAGGGATGGCAGGTTCAAATCCTGCTGCCCCGACCAGGAATCTAGTACAAAGGGCAGTAAATTGCTCTGCTGCCCTTTGTGTTTATCCCCACATCACGCAATTTGATTTGGCGTAATTTAACTTGCTTGCCGATCAAATGTTCGATTATCATAGAATCGAACATTTGATCGGAGGTTATCATGGGTGAAGATACAAACTACCTTTCCGCACTTCAGGACTATTACTCTGCCGAACGCGCCATGCCTTCGTTCGCCAAGATATGTCAGCTGCTTGGATTCAGCTCAAGATCTTCAGCCGCCGCGCTGGTTGCCAGGCTCAAGCTTCAGGGCTACCTTGACTCAACGGAAACGGGGCGTTTGAAGCCGGGTAAACGTTTTTTCGAGCGTGAACTGGCAGGTGATGTAGTGAAAGCCGGAATGCCGAGCGCTACTTATGACGGCGCAAGGGATACGATTACTGTTGACGAGTATCTGGTGGAAAAGCCTTCCAAGACCATCATGATCCAGGTCAAGGGAGATTCCATGATCGACGCCGGTATTCTGCCTAATGATATGGTGGTCGTTGAAAAACGCCAGATGGCGAATGTCGGTGACATGGTAGTGGCCATCGTGGATGGCGAATTTACCCTGAAGACTTTGGGCCGGGAAAAAGATGAGTTTGTGTTGTATCCTGCCAACCCTGCTTATCCGGTCATTCGCCCCCATGGCAATCTGGAAATCTTTGGCGTGGTGGTAGGCCAGTTCAGGAAATACGGCTAACTCTGCTTGGCGACGTTTAGGCCAGTCACTGCATACTCCGACAAAGTCGTCAGCCTGACTGCGATGACTTTTCCCTAGGACAGCACCTCCGGCAAGAGGGGATGCGATATACTTCCGGGTGCTGATTACCAAGTTGCGTTAGCCCATGAATATTAATCCAGCGGCATCCCGTGCTATTCCTTTTCTTCGCAGCGACATTTAATTAATGAGTGATCCCACATTGGCTTTGCCATGCGTACATATGACTGCTCTAGCGTTCTCGCAACAGCCTGAACAATGGAAAAGCAGGGTGCGGGGCGCTATCTGTTTTTCTGCTTTGCTGAAGGATGAAACCCCTGCCGGAATAACAGACATGCCTGTTCTCCAAGTGCTTACACCAGTGCTCGACGGTAGCGAGGCTGCATGTGAGATCTGGCTCGGCAATTCCAATCTGGCACACGGGCAGTGCGGTGCAATACGTTACCGCTATGACGATGAAATGCTGTTCGGTGTCATTGCCCTGGCGGAGGCCGGGCACGCGTCAGCTGAAGTGCCGCCATTGCAGCAGGCCGCAGAGTCTGCTTACCGGCAGATATTGACGCTGCTGGATGATTTGAATTATCCCTTTATGTATCGCTACTGGAATTACATGGCGGATATTAATGGCGTCAGCCACGGCCTGGAGCGTTATCGCCAATTCAATCTGGGGCGGCAGGAAGCTTTCCTGGCATGTGGCCGCGGCGTGGACGGCGAGTTGCCTGCCGCTTGTGCGCTGGGTACGACGCATGGTCCGCTGACGATTGCCTTTCTGGTCGGGCGCACGCCTGCGCTTGCCATTGAAAATCCGCGGCAAGTCAGTGCGTATCAATACCCGGAGCAATATGGACCGCGCAGTCCAACTTTCGCGCGCGCCAGCCTACTGCGTCTGCCGCAGGTAGAAATGTTGTTCATATCAGGTACGGCTAGCATAGTCGGGCATGAAACCCAGCATCAGGCCGATGTGATTGCGCAAACGTGCGAAACTTTGGCCAATCTGCAAGCCGTTATCGCCGAAGCCAACCGGCTCGCGAGCAAGCCGGAGTTCAATCTGAAAGATGTCCTATTCCGGGTCTATCTTCGCTACGCAGCCGATATGCCGTTAATACGCAAAGAAATGGAGCGCATGATAGGCGCGCCTGTAAAAGCGGTATTTCTGCAGGCTGATATATGCCGTGAGGATTTGCTGGTGGAAATCGAGATAACTGCAGGCCATGCATTTGAACGCATCTCTTAAGTCAGCCACGAAATCCTGCCGGGGCCTGTTGCTGGGCATATACGATTACCTGGTACTGTACCTGGGGCTGATCTGGCTGGGGCTGCTCAGCCTGGGCTGGACCCTGGTAGCTACCATCCTGTACCCGTTGCTGCCACAGCGGCGGGCAACCAGGCTGGGGCGCCACGTAGTTATGGCGGGTTTCCGCGTGTATATTGCCAGCCTGAGCCTGTCGCGGCGGTGCAGTTTTGACCTCAGCGCGCTTGATGCATTACGCACGGAAACGCCGCTGATTATTGCGCCTAACCATCCCTGCTTGCTGGACGCAGTCATGGTGATTTCGCGCCTGCCCAATGTCGCTTGCGTCATGAAAGCGGAATTAATGAACAATATCTTTCTCGGTGCAGGGGCGCGTTTGGCGCGTTACATCAGCAACGAGCCTATACGTCAGATGGTGTTGCAGGCGAGCAATGATCTTAAATGCGGCAGCCACCTGCTGTTATTCCCCGAAGGTACCCGCACCACGCATGCCCCGGTGAATCCTTTTAAAGGCAGCATAGCGCTGATTGCCCATCAAGCGGGCGTGCCGGTACAAACGGTGTGGATAGAAACCAGTTCACCTTACCTGAGCAAAGGCTGGCCGTTATTCCGTAAGCCATCCATGCCTATTAGCTACAGGATAAGATTGGGCAAACGCTTCGCTCCACCGGAAAACACGCACAGATTCATGACAGAGCTGGAGCAGTATTTCGCTCGGGAACTGGCGCCAGGCGCGTCTCGTTTATCTGAAGTTACTTGTCAATGACTACACATGTGCCATGTTAGCTGCCTCCCCAACACATATCGTTCTTATCCCCAGCTATAACCCTGGCCCCAAGGTCTATGAAACCGTGCGAGCTGCGCGGCTACGCTGGACTCCGGTATGGGTGGTAATTGATGGCAGCAACGATGATTCGGTTGCAGGCTTGCAAGCGATGGCCAACGCGGATGCAGGCTTGCGCGTGATCCATTTGCCGCGCAATCAGGGCAAGGGCGCAGCGGTGCTGCATGGACTGGAGCTGGCCGCCGCGGAAGGCTATACACATGCGCTCACAATGGATGCGGACGGGCAGCATCCGCCCGACTTAATCCCGCTGTTCATGGCTGCGTCGGCCGGCCGGCCGGACGCCATGATACTGGGGCTGCCGGTATTTGATGCCAGCGCGCCCAGCATACGGATCAAGGGGCGGAAAATATCCAACTGGTGGGCTAACCTGGAAACCCTGTGGGCGGGGATCGGAGATTCGCTGTTCGGGTTTCGCATCTATCCGATCGCACCTTTAAGACAGGTCATGCGGTATCAACCCTGGATGCGCCGCTTCGACTTTGATCCGGAAGCGGCAGTGCGATTGAGCTGGCGTGGTGTAAAAGCCGTCAACATCCCCGCGCCAGTGCGCTATTTCCGTGGCGAGGAAGGCGGCGTGTCGCACTTTAATTACCTGCGTGACAACATACTACTGACCTGGATGCACACCCGGCTGGTGCTGGGCTGTGTTTTGCGCTTGCCTATGCTGCTGCTGCGACGGTTGATGGGACGCTTTAACTACCCCTGAAATTCTGTGATTAAGGCCGACCTCAGATGATGCCGCCGTTGATGGAGATGATCTGTCCGGTAATATAGCCCGCCTGCTCAGATGCCAGAAAGCCGATGAGGTCGGCGACTTCGGAGGGCGTGCCGGCGCGCTTCATCGGCACCATGCGCGCGATGGTCTCAGCGTCAAACGCCGTCTCACTCATGGAGGTCTCGATAATGCCGGGCGCTACTGCATTGACGGTGATGCCGCGGCTGGCGACTTCCTGCGCTAACGATTTGGTGGCGGAATTAAGCGCACCCTTAGCCGCCGCATAATTGGTTTGCCCGCGGTTACCCGTGATGCCTGCAAGCGACGAGACATTGATAATGCGCCCCCAGCGACTGCGTATCATGGCCATCATCAGGGGCTGGGTAACATTGAAAAAACCGTTCACTGATACATCAATTACCCGGTGCCATTGCTCGGCGCGCATGCCCGGGAACACCGCATCATCATGGATGCCGGCATTATTCACCAGAATCTGGATAGGCTGTTCTTCAATCAGCGGGCTTAACGCAGCGCTTACCGCGGCGCGGTCCGTTACATCAAAGCACAGGGTTTCTGCGCTGCCACCCGCCGCACCTATTGCCGCGGCCAGTTTCTGCGCGGCTTCTATGCCGTGGTTGGCATGGATGTAGACATGGCAGCCATCGGCAGCAAGGCGACGACAAATGGCCGCCCCGATACCGCCGCTGCCACCTGTAACCAGGGCTTTTTTCATGGCTTATTTTCCTGAGTCGGGTTCAACAGGTCGGCATTCACTACCACGGCTGCGCGCCCTGCTAACAGTACTTGGCCGGCGGCGCTGACGCTAAACTGATAGAGAAGGTTATTTTCATTGCGCATGATGCAATTCGCTTGCACTGTGAGATCGGCGGCAATGTCATCCAGTCGCGCTACCTGCAACTGTACGCCACGTACACTCACCAGGTAACCTGCACGCGGTGCTATGCTGTCTGCTGGCGCCTGCAATGCACCGTGCACGGCCATGGCCTGGGCGGCATATTCAATGCCACAGGCGGCACCAAGACGGCCATGCGCGCGCAAGGGGTTATCGAGCGCACGATGGCTGCTGGCGCGGCATCGGATTCGTTCTTTATCCCACGCTTCAACGCAATCCAGCAGGCACATGCTACCCTGGTGCGGGATGTGGCCGGCAATCCAGGCGTGGTTTAGCTGTGAACAATCTAGCATGCGCTTACTGCTACGGCCAGGCGTGTGCTGTCGAGGTAATCAAGTACCACGCGTGTAGCTTTCTGCTGCGCAATGGCGCGCAATAAAGGTAGGCCGCGCGCGGCAGGGATGGCCAGACGCAAGGCTTCCAGTGCCACATCGTCAAGCTGGTCGGCGGCATCGTAGGTGATGGCGACTGTGATTTGCGCGATGGTCTGCGGGCTGCGCTGCGGAGCCAATACCAGAGCGATTCCCAGCACATCAGGCAAGGGCCGAACGCTATATACAGGCTCGGGATAATCGGTATCGCTCGCCATTAAAACGCAGCGAGTATCATCGACCACTACCTGTGTCAGCGCCTCCAGCAAGCCTGCGCCGAAGCTGGCATCAAAAGCACACAATACCGATGAAGTCGCCATTGCGCCCGTAGCGATGCTCCAGTAACCCGCGGCAGCGTTATGCACGGAATTATGAAAACGCGTAGGCGATAGCTGGCGGTCATCCGAGGCCAGCATTTCGCAGATGGTATGGCAGTTATGGCCATCGCCATGGGACGAGGAAAATACACTGGCCAAACTTGCCGCATCCAGTTGGGCTGCCGCAATGGCTTCCAGCGATGTTGCCAGCGTTAGTTTGACTAAATCGCCACAGCGGCGGCGTTCTGCCGCAGGCAATAAAACAGGCGCTGGTATCACCGCATTTTGCGCTTGATAGGGCTGCTGGCCGCTGAGGATAGCCTGGCTTGATGCCCAGTCGGTTAAACCGGGCCCGAGCAATCCCACGCCTTCGATAAATGCTGTAAGCGCGATTGGCATTAATTGGCCCGTCCAAAAATCAGGCTGCAATTCGTGCCGCCGAACCCGAATGAGTTGCTGATGACGTATGAAAGCGGCTGCTCACGGTTAGCGAGCAGGTAATTGAGCTTGAGTGCGGGATCCAGTTCACGGGTATTGAGGCCGCCCGGCAGCAATTCATAGCGCAATGCCAGCGCACAAATCACGGCTTCAAGCCCGCCCGCGGCCCCCAGTGTGTGTCCGGTCGCGCCCTTGCTGGAGCTGCATGGGGTGTCGCTGCCAAATACCGCAGCCACCGCTTTGGCTTCGGCTGCATCATTGCTCTGGGTAGCAGTGCCGTGCAGGTTGATATAGCCGATATCCGCGGGGTTCAGGCCTGCCGTGGCGAGTGCCTGCTGCATGGCGATGCGTGCGCCCAGGCCTTCCGGATGGGGCGATGACATATGATAGGCATCGCTGGATTCACCTATGCCCAGCAAGAGCACCGCATCAGCGGCTAGATTTTCCGATGGGCGTTCCAGTAGCGCAAAAGCCGCAGCCTCGCCAATGGAGATGCCGTCACGCTGGGCATCAAACGGGCGACACGCCTGCGTGGAGAGCAGCCCGAGCGAAGTAAAACCATACAGCGTGGTCAGGCACAGGGAATCCACGCCGCCGACTACTGCCGCGTCTATCACGCCGGCTTCTATCATGCGCCGGGCCGAACTGAATACTTTGGCACTGGATGAACAGGCCGATGATACCGCCACGGCCGGGCCGGTCAAACCGAAATAGTGCCGCGTGAAATCCGCCACGGAAAATGTATTCTGTGTCTTGCTGTAGACAAAATCCGGTGGTAGCGCGCCTGTTTCCGGGTCGCGGCGGCGGTAAGCCAGCTCGGTTTGTAAAATGCCGGAAGTGCTGGTGCCGATGAATACTCCCACACGCTCATGCCCATATTTTTCTATGGCAGTGCTGACAGCCTGGGTAAAGCCATCCTGCTCCAGTCCCAGCTGTGCGAGTCGGTTGTTGCGACAATCGAATGCGGCGAGATCGGCTGCAATGGCCACCTCGTCAACACCCTCGACCGCGCCGACAAAAGTGGGTAAATCCACGCTGTCGAAAGCACATGCAGTCAGCCCGCACCGGCGCTGGCGCAGCGCATCCCATGTTGGGGCCAAGCCGCGGCCAATACAGCTGGTAGCGGTGAAATGAGAAAGAAGTAAAGGTTTCACTGGAGAATCAATAGCAAAATTAATGGCACAATAAGAAAAACGCAAACATCATAAAGTGGCGTCGCGCAAGGTGACGAAACGTAAACCGGCCGCTGCCGCAGCTTCGAGCACAGCGGGTAATACCTGCAGGATAACCGCTGTATTGGTTTTTGTCAGCGCGGCATTGCCGTCGTGCAATAACACAATGGCACCCGGGCGTAGTTTGCCGAGCAGTTTGCTGCTTACCTTGCGGGCGTCGCCAACGCGGGTGTCAAAGCCGCGTACCGACCAGCTAGCCAAACGTAAACCCAAACGCGTAAGCACCGGATCCAGGAAAGGATTGCGCAAGCCTGCAGGCGCCCGGAAAAACACGGGACGCTGCCCGCTAATGCTGGTGAGCGTGTCCTGGGCAGCCGTTATTTCACGCGTGAAGCCGGCAATACCCAATAGTGAAAAATGATGGCGGTGATGCTGGCTATGATTTTCCACCGCATGTCCGCGCTGTACGATTTCCCGGCACAGGTCAGGATATTGCGCGGCCTTGTCGCCGATGCAGAAAAACGTGGCTTTGGCATGGTAGCGATCCAGCATGTCGAGTACCAGCGGCGTGACGCTGGGGTCGGGGCCGTCGTCTATGGTCAGGGCAACTTCATTCCTGGCTGCGGCCGCCGTGGGTAATTCTGCCCAGTTGGGCCCCAGCCAGTGGCTGCGCGGCCATAGGCCGACCGCTGTAATCAGCAGGTGATTGGCCACTATGGCGGCCAGCGCCCATAGCCATACACCCGGCGCGGCAATAACGCCAATCAAGGCCAGCACATGCAGGGCAATAGATGCCCGGATGAATAGAGTGGGCTGCCAGCGTGTGCGATGACTGTCATGCATGGGCAGGTGTACCAAGGCGACGGTCAAGAAAATTATGCCATAGCTGTTGCCACACCGGCCAGGCGTGGTCGCCCGGTATATGGTCCACATGCGTCGCAGGCAAGGCTTGCGCCATCATGGTATGGCCGCCGGCAAAGCGGTCATCCTCACCATACGCCAGATGGACTTGGATACCGGTCCTGGCATGCGTTTTCAGCCAGTACCAGTTGCGCCGCTCGGTGTCCGCTTCGGGCACCGAGTCCGGCATCCACGCCTGTATGCCGCCCGCGTAGCTGATTTCACCCGTGGTCATGCGGTTGCCAGGGTAGGGCGCTATCAGGCACATGCCCGCGAGCTGGCTGGGGTAACGGTCGGCATAAGCCATGGCGACGTAGCCGCCGATGGAAATGCCGGCCAGCCAGATATGTTGATAGCCCGCCGCCTGCGCTGGCTGTATGAGGCTGGCGTGAATGTCCGGCAATGCGCTTTGATCAGCGATATGGGCAAAAGACAATTCCACCATGACCAGATCCAGTGGCAACTGGCGCAGGCGTACTGCACTGACAAATCCCTCGCGCACAAAATCTTCCGGCTGCTGATAAGCACCGGGCAGCAGGATAACCAGTGTCTGTGCCTGCTGTCCGGGATTGGCAAGGTCGGTGAGATGGCGCATCAGGTTTTTACCTGACGAGCGAAAATGGCCGAAAAGACCAGCGCCAGTATGACGCCGGGTGCCACGGTAACACCCATGGCCTGCAATACCGGTACGCTGGAAAATGCCAGCAGGCCGAAGCCGAGCACAGTAGCGACGTTAGCAAATAACAACGAAGCGAAAGTGCGGGGGGAGATGGCATAGTCTGCTTTTTGCCCAATGGCATCATGCTGGTCAAAAAACAGGGCATAGTTGGAGCCGATTGCCACGATCAGCAGCAAGCCTATTAAATGCAGAATAATCAATTGCTGCCCGAATAAAGCCAGTCCCGCCGTTACCGTGAGCACGGCCGCCGCCAACGGTGCGATTACAGCCATGACGCGCATGGGCGAACGCAGGGCCAGCAGCAGCAAGCCAATAATGGCAACTAGCCCGGCCAGGGACAGCATGATGGCCTCATGCAAATAGCCCGCATACAGGTGATTGGATTCGGCCTTCAGGTCTACAAACAGCACCTTGGTATGCAGCGTATCCAGGCGGGTCTTGCTCAAAGCGGCACGTACCGAGGCAGCGTCAATATTGCCGGCCATATTGCCTTCCAGGGGCGCGGTCAGCGGCAGCAAGGCGCTCCAGCGCTGGCCTTGCTGGATCAACAAGGCATCTACCGCCATTGCCATGGAAGTGTTTTGTAAATCTTTGCGTTGCAGCAATGGCTGCTTGCGTGCGGCCTCCACCTCAGCCAGAAATGGCGCGAATAATTGTGCACGCACGGGTAAATCCTGAGCGGCTTGCTGCAGTCTCGGCTCCAGTACTGAAGCAGGCGGCAGGCTGGCTTGCCGCGAGCGCTGGGTGGCGATGCTGGGCAGATAACGGCTGGCGCTCTCAAACCCGGCGAGCACGCCTTGCTCGACCAGGGGCTGCAATGCCACGGACACGTGCTCGGCAGCACTGAGCACTGCCTCCTGGCCGTCTCCCGAGACCACCACCATATAACGTACATCGGGCGCGCCCATACCGGCGCGCAGCCGCGCATCCAGCGCCTGGTCGGCAGCGGAAACCGGGCTTAAGGCAGCAAGTTCGTGATGCCATAAATCATCGCGCTGCGTATATAAAATGGTACAGGCCAGCACCAGCAACAGCATGGCGCCCCAGCGCAATTTGGCAGCATGCTGTGCGAGACGCGTCAGCTTTAGACCGACGGCAGAAACATCGCGAATATGAAAATCGGCTGGCAGCAGATGTGGCAACACATAGCGTGTCATCGCGGCGGCGGCCAGCAGTCCGGCAATCGAGTAAAGGCCGAGTTGTGCCAAACCGGGAAAGCCCGAAAACAGCAGCGAGGCAAAGCCGAATACCGAAGTCAGCACGCCCAGGCGTATGGTGGGCCAGATGCGCACCACCCAATTTTTGCGGTCAGCCTCGCCCGGTTCCGCTTGCATGAACAGGTAGATCGAGTAGTCCACTGCCTCGCCTATCAGGGCGGTGCCAAATCCCAGCGTGATGCCATGCACCACGCCAAACCCCAGGCTGACGGCGGCAATGCCTGCCAATATGCCGCTGGCAACCGGCAGGAAACCCAGTAGCAAGGCGCTGAACGAACGGTAGACCAGCAGCAGCAGGATGGCGATGAGTGCCGTACTGATGATGAAAATAAGCCGGACCTGGGTCTTGATCGCATCGCGTGACAACACAGAAAAAACACCGGGGCCAGTCATCAGGAGTGTGGGACCGGGTTTGCCAAGGACATGCATGGATGCCCGATCGAATGCTGAGCGGATGGCCGCCATGGCTTGTTGCTGGGCATCCGTATCAGAACCCGCAGCTTGCGTTTGTATTAACAGCAACGCTGTTTTGCCCTCGCGTGAGGCCCATGCGCCATCCACCAGTTGCGGAGGATGGCCATTGTGCATTTGCTCGAGTAGATGCAGCATTTCTCCGCTAGGGTCATGCGGCAGTAGAGACTTGATCAGCAAGCCGGCGGGGGAGGCGAGCTGGTCGATGCTGTCGCTGAGCGCAGCATGCAGGCCATGAGCGCTGAAACGCTGCGGCGTCACGCCTGGGCTCAACAGGTAGCGATTGTTAAACAGGTAGCCGCGGTCGTGCTCGGTGGTAACGGGCTCGCCGTTGTTGACCGTGACAAAGGCCGGATCGGTACGCAGATGTTGCGCGATTTGCCTGGAAATGCTGGCGCGCGTGCTTGCATCCGCACCTTCAATGCCAACCAGAATGAGGCGCGAGGCCAGGCCGTCGCGCAACTGGTCCATGAGCAGTTGCTGTTCCGGCGTCGGCGTACGTGGTAAAAAAGCGGATAGATCCGCGGTAAAGTGGCTGCGGCTTATGATGCCGGCACAGACGAGGATAAGTGCCAGCCATATGGCAATGGCAGTACGGCCTGCCTGTAATGTAGGGAATCTCACGCTGGCGGCAGTTGCACGATAGTCATGAGCGAGCTGTCGCCATCTGCTTGATTAATCTCGATATTGCGTAATTCATTACGCTCGCCACTGATACGGATGCGCTCCACGACTTTTTTCATTTTTGCGTCGAGCGGCAGCAGCATGAGCGTCCAGTTTTGTTCGTCACCCTCCAGGCTCAGCTTGTATGTGCGCTCCAGCGCCTTGCGGTCGCCGGCCAGGGTGCCGCGTATGCTGTCGATAAATGCCGCTATTTCCGGATAACTTTGCAGTTGCAGCACATGCTTCTTGCCCTTTTGCTCTATTGTCAGGGTGCCGTGGTCAAGCAGCATGTTCTCGACTTTGGGTTTGAGCGTGCGTTTTTCCAGGCGGTCGGGTGCGGTGTAAAACAGTTCGCCGGATGATTCCACTGGCTTGTCCAGGATGGCGATGGACTTTTTTTCAATAAAACTGGCGTGGCCGCTACGTGTTAGTGCCAGCGTACGCATCAGCTGGTCGATATCCCATTCAGCGGCATAACTAAGCGATGTCATGCCTGCAGTACATGCCAGGCTTAACATTAGTAATGTACTGCGTGCATGTACGAAAAAACTAGAGAGCATGAGTTTCATGATTTTTTGCATTCAGTGTGGTCGGTATGGATTGCCAGTAATCGAAAAAATTAAACCAGTTGTACGGTGCCAGGCGGCAATAGTAGTCGAGCAGCTCAGTGTAGCGGGCGATAGCCGCCTGTACGGCTGCGTCGCGCTGGCCCCTGGGGATGTTGGAGAAATCCGCTAGTTTTTCAAAATGTATCTGGTAGCGGTTTCCGCCCATATATAGCCCAATCATGAATACCACTGGACGCCGCAGTAATGCAGCCATGCGGAATGGTCCGGTAGGCATGTCTGCTGGGGCATCCAGCAGGTTAACCTTGGTCATGGGCTCATTGCCTAGTGTACGGTCGGACAGCATGCCCACTAGCATGCCATTGTCCAGCTGCTCCTGTACTTTGAGCATGGAATCGATGCGTCCGAGCGGAATAACGTCGAGCGAGGCCTCCGGGTTGATTGCAGCGAGTATGGCATTGATTTTTTGCGCATTGTCTTCGTGCATGACCATGGCAACGCGCAAGCCGGGAATCTGGCGCCCGATGGCGCGGATGACTTCGAAGCTGCCAAGGTGGGCGCCCATGAGGAACACGCCATTGCCCTCTGCAATCAAGGGATGAATGTTTTCTTTGCCATGGAGGTCGATATCGAACAAATCATAGCGCCGGTTAATCAGGTAAATACGGTCGTGTATGGTGGCGGCAAAACAGAAAAAATGCCGGTAAAGATCCATCCAGCCGGCAGGGCGCCCCAGTGCACGCGGCAGGTAGTCACGCGATGCCCGGCGGCTGGCGGGCGCAAACAGCACAAAATAGGCAGCGATCAGATGCAGCAGCGAACGCCCAGCCTCGCGTCCGAGCCGCATGGATATCCAGCGCATGATGCGTAATGACAACATATTGCTGCGCTCCCGGGTTTGCACCCAGCTGGCGGATTTGCTATTAGCAGCTTGTGGCGTGGGGCTCATGGCGCGATGTTCGGGGTCGTTGCATTGATAATCAGGCTACCGGCAACAATATGGCGCGCTCCTGCCAGTACATCAAAACGAACTCCGCCGTTAGCCTGTACTTCATGCTCGATGATGACGGCCTCGCCCGGTTTGAGCGGGCTTAGAAACTTGACCGCGCTAATCTGCCAGGTGTTGAGTGGCTCCCCCGTAGCGCTGACTATCGCCTGTATAGCGGCGTCGAGCAGCACTACGCCAGGCACGATAGGCGTGCCTGGAAAATGTCCGGCAAAAGCGGGATGGTCAACGGGGATATTTAGTATTGTCTGTTGCTTCATGCAGTATTCTGAGCCATATGGGATTCGACCAGCTTTTGCAGGGCTTCGCCCGGCAGTTTCCCGGTGCTGTTACGCGGCAGCGCAGGGACGAATAGTAGTGGCCGCGGCAAAAATACCGGATCCATGCATGCGCGCAATGCCGTCATGATGGTTTGAGCGCTCAAGCCGGGCGCGACCACGCAGGCACAAAGCCGGGTGACGTGGTCATGGGTCTCTTCTGGCATGTAAAACGCGCCGTCTATCATGCCTGCTATGGCATTCAGATGGTGATTGAGGCTGCTCAGCGAGCTGCGTTTGCCGGCAATGTTGATGAGATCCTGTTGCCGTCCGTGCAGCAGGAAGCGGTCATCGGTGGTGAGTTCAATGATGTCATTGAGGGCAACGGGGAGCTCTATATGCCCTTCGGCAGCCCACATGTGTTCACCTTGCTGCGTGAGTTGTACTGCGGGGAACAGTTGCCACTCCGGGGTCTGCACGGTGCGACGCGTAGCGATCTGGCCGGTTTCGGTACTGCCGTATATTTCCAGTAGCGGCGCATGAAAGCTGGATTCTATCTTCTGCGCCAGTTGGGTCGACAGTGGTGCGGTGGCGGATAACACCAGCGCCGCCTCGGGCATCGCCAGCCCGGCCTCCAGCAGCAATCGCAGATGCAAGGGTGTAGAGGCCAAGACCCGCGGCCCGGGGATAGCCTCAATGGCACTGCGAATATCCGCGGGATAGAACGGCTGCGCACTGCTCAATGCGTTTCCGCTTTGCAGCGGCAGCAGGACCGTCGATTCAAAACCATACATGTGTTGCGGCGGTACGGTACCCAAAATGGTATAGCGCGTGCCTTGCTCCAAGCCCAGTCGCATGGCCTGCGCGCGCACATTCTTTACCAGCGAGCCCCAGGTTTTCGCATGCGGTATCGGTGCGCTGGTGGAGCCGGAGGTAAACACGATGGCGACCAGCTGCCGGCTATCTATTTGCGGGATAGCCATGGGCGCAACAGGTGCGTCCGGCATGGCGGGGTAGCGCAGCAAGGGCAATGCGGTTTCGCAATCCTCACTGTCATGCAGGCAAAACACATCGGCAGAGTAAGCCTGGAGCTGCCGCACCATCTCTGAGGTATGCGTGGGTGGCAGCAGGCTTACCTTGTCCGTGACCATCGCGGCTGCCAGCCCCACGCTAAAGTGATAGCGGTCGCGGCAAATATTGAGCACATGCTTGCCGGCGGGCAGCATGGCTGCAAGGTGGGCAACATCACCAAGAAATTGCTGCACCGTAATGGCAGCCCCTTGGCGCCAAGCCATGGTCTGGTCCAGCGTAGCATGTGTCAGCAGGGGAAGTGTAGGCATTGCGCGCGAGTAGCTATTAAGCGAATGTAGCTATTAAAAAGTGCGGGCGGAAGTATTCAAATACGCCCTTACAGCATCGAGAATATGACCAGGAGGCATATCCGGGATAACGCGTCGGCGTACCCGGTATTCAATCATGAACATCAGCGCAATTAGCGGCAAGGTGAGGAAATTTACAAATATCGACCAATTTGCCAATGGCGCGAAAAAAAACAGCAGCGTGGAAGTCAGCGCCATTAGGCCAAAAAATACCACCCACGCCCATGTTACCCGGCGTGCATAATGCTCATGCGACGGCTGCAGCGGGCCATGGATCATCTCTGCGAAGTAGACACATAGCGGTTTGCGGCCTGCCAGCAAGGTACGGCCGAAAGTCATGAATAAAATAAGCATCAGGCTCACATCCTGCATCCAGAATATGAAGCCGGAATGATGCTCGATCAATGACCACCCGGCCCACGCCACAATACCGGTACCCGCCAACAAGGACAGTCCTCCCAGCCGTGAGCTGGGGTTACATGCCAGCGTCAGGCTAATCGCTATGACTGGCGCTACCGCTAATAGTGCACCCAGCATGCTCGCCTGCCCGGATGCGTTCACATGATGCACAAGCGCGGCGTAAGTGATAATCAGCGCCGCAATGCCAACCCGGCGTGCAGTCCGGATGAATGCAGGCATCAGGGCTTTCTGTGAGTGGCCACATATTCGGCCAGGCTACGCAGTGAACTGAAAATACGGTGATTGTCTTCACTATCCGCCTTCAATTGCAGGCCATAGCGCTTGGACACCACCAAGGCAACCTCCAGTATGTCGATGGAATCGAGCCCAAGACCCTTGCCATATAGTGGCGCATCAGGCGCTATTTCTGCTGCGGAAACATCAAGATTCAATGCCTCCACCATAAGCGCTGCAATTTCGCGTTGTAAGGCTGCGTCATTTTCATTCATACCTGAGATGTTTTCTACCATGATGATCTTTAACTAAATGAGAGCCGAACCCGGATCGTTACTGAGAAATTATTACTGGGAAATTTGCTAAGAATTATACTCGAATAAGCATGAAAAAAGCTTACAAGCCTAGCACGCCGGGTAAATCCTTGATGGAATCGATGATCAAATCCGGTTTGATCGATGAGGCTGCAACGTAAGGCTGCCGGTATTTCCCGGTGCGTACCAGAATACCTTTCAGCCCTGCCTGCTGGGCACCCCCCACATCCGCATCAATGTCATCCCCTATCATGACGACTTCAGAAGGCTTTAGCTGCATGTCATCGATAGCGATTTGAAAAAAATCAGTAGATGGCTTGCCTAGGATCATTGCTTTTGCCCCGCTGGCATATTCCAGCGCATGGACAAATCCTCCGATATCCATCTGCAATCCCTGTTCGGTCTGCCAGCATCGATTCTTGTGTATGGCGATCAGCTTGGCTCCATTCATCAGGCAATTGAATACTTCATTGAGTAAGCGATAAGACCAGGCATCGCCAATATCCCCGATGACGATGTGATCGGCTGCCGTATCTGATTGTCGAATGTGCGCAAAATCTTTTTTCACATTTTCTGCGAGCAACAAGCGGCAAACCGGATCGGACTGGTGTTGCAGGTAGCGCAATGCGGCCTGCGGCGCGCTGATGATTTCTTCAGCAGCCAGGGAAAAGCCTAGGGCATTGATTTTTTTTTGCAGCGATAACAGGGATAGTGTGCTGGTGTTGGTGATAAAGCGGCAGGTGATACCCTGCGCCCGAATTTTATTTACGGATTCGATAGCGCCTTCAATTGCGTGCGAGCCAATATAAAGCACACCGTCAAGATCGAATAAGACACCTTTGGCGGAAGTGAAAGAGTTCATTCTGGTCCTTTCAATTTAACCGATATCTACTTGATAATGGGGTTGTGCGTGTGGCTGTCGTTCCTTAAAGGCCGTAGCGATGGAAATGCGTGTGATGGCATTTAGGACAAGGCGGAATATGCCCCGGCTTGTGAAAATGCAATGTTGTAGCGCATTCATCACACACCAGGCTGCCTATCCCGGCGAGTTCCCCAGTAGAATATTCAGTAGCTTTCGCGTCACGTTGTATTTGCAGCAGCTCGAGTGTGGTTTTGTCGGCGGCTTTGGAAAAATTTTCCCAGAATCTGCTTTCAATCAAAGCCAGGTCAAACCCTAGCCAATCTTTCAGCTCCTTGCCGGTTGTGTCTACATAGGTCGCCGCATCCGTGAGGTCACGTTTGATATATTCTTTCAGCAGGACTACTTCATCCTGGGTAAGGCTATTCAGGCCTGCAATATCATCCCGAATCTCATCAATGACCTGATGGAAAATGGCGCCGCTTTGATGCGCCTTCTGCAAGGCATTTTCCAGCAGCGTTTCATAAGCCTTGCTTAATGCTTCAACAAACTCTCTTTTTGGAGGAAGGTTTTTCATTTTAGGTCACTTTCCATGGTATCAATTATCTTGGCAATTGCCATTGTAGCAGGCTTGTCCGCGGGGTTTTCCTATTTGCGGATAGCGCTGGATTATTCCCTGTTACTGCCTGTGGGTCGTGGCCTGAATTCGTTGGTTAACACAGCGTCAGCCATCCAAGACAGTGGAGTAAATAACAGCCTTGGCTGCTTATGTCATCTGGTTAGCCAGCACGAAAAGCAGTATTTCAGCATGCTTGAAAGTGTCTGGTGGAGACTAGGCGCTTCACACATGCCCAATTTCAAACATCGGAAATTAACTGTTAGACTTCGCGTCACTTTAAGATTTACCCATTGACGAGGATTATATGCGACGATTTTTGATGCTGCTGACGGTTACCTTAACCTGCCTGAGTTTGTTTGCACCTGTAGCAGAAGCCAAGCGCCTAGGCGGCGGAGGCAGCTTCGGTAAACAACGTGCAATAACGCAAAAGCAGGCCCAGAACACACCTGAGCCTGCCCCAGCCAAACCCGCATCCGCCCCCGCAACAGCGGGTGGCAACAAGTGGCTGGGCCCGTTAGCTGGCCTGGCAATCGGTGCCGGGCTGGCATCGCTATTTGCCGGGAGTGGCTTGGGCGGTGCCATGGGATCAATGCTGCTGGCATTGCTGGCGGCAGGGGCCGTGTTGTTCTTGATTTCGAGATTCAGAAATTCGCAGCGCCCGGCCATGCAATACGCAGGCGCTGGCGCCCCGTACAGGGCTTCGGACACCCAGCAGCAACCAGTCTATGTTGGCAGCCATGCGGACGCTACAGCAACCTCTTTTGCAGCCAATATTCCTCATGACTTTCCGGTGGATAAATTTCTCCGCAATGCAAAAGCGTCTTTCATCCGTTTGCAAGCGGCTAATGACCGCAAGGATTTGAACGATATTCGTGATTACACCACGCCGGAAATGTTCGCTGAAATTTCAATGCAGATGCAAGAGCGTGGTGATGCTGCGCAAAAGACGGATGTCATCTCAATCAATGCTGAATTGCTGGAAGTCGCCGATGAAAAAGATTTTTCGATAGCCAGTGTGCGCTTCACAGGGCAGTTGCGTGAGAACAATGGCGCGCCGGAAATTGTGGATGAAATCTGGCATGTGCAGAAGGACCTGCGAGATGATAAGGCAGCGTGGCTAATAGCGGGTCTTCAGCAAGCGGTCACCCATTAACGGCAGCACTTTTTTACATATAACAGCATGGGCTGCAACCTACTTCTTGTCATACCATTATTGAGCTCGGAAGTACGGTTGCAAGAATAACTGATCCAGCGTGATGGTTGAGCGTTATGCCCATGCCGTACCCGATGCCGTAGCTTTGCGAAGAGTAGCAATGCCGGGTAGCAACGAACTGATCGACAGCCTGCTGATAATCGTGAAAAAAATGAACTAATTCACGTGCAAGAGTTGCATTGTTTGGGAAATAACAAATGCAACCTAACAATAATAAGGAAATGTCATGTTTACATTGACGATTAGTTTGGATTCCTTGGCGGTGTACATTGTTGTGGCCGATATCGTTATTCTACTGACATACATTTTGTATATCTTCCACAAGAAAAGACGGCTCAACAAATCGATTGAAAACATAACAGAATTCATAACTGAATATTTCAGGAATAGCGGAGCAGAAGTTCAGGTGGCTTGCTATAAAGTAGAGGGTAATAATCACTTCGTTATCTTTATAGAATCTCAACCATTAAAGCGATTTCGTTACTCCAACATTTTGGAAAGTAATCTGATATCTCATATATTCAAAATTACAGGCAACGTGGTGGAGAAAGTTTACTGGCGGTTTCCAGTCCCGCTTCATAACGATGCCATGACAACCCTGGATGGAGATAACCTGTCGAGTGACGATTTATATATTGTGGAGGGGCATGCCCTGGCTAAAGCCCAAGCTGAGTACAAAGTCTCTGAAGTGTCATGGGATGAGTTTGAGAGCTTGAAAAAAGAAAATACATAATTTGGCAAGAGATAGACGATGCTGCTGCGGGGTGGGAAACCTGCAATCGACCATGGGCGCCACAAGCAAAAACGGCTCACATCGCTGTGAGCCGTTTTTTTATTGCATAGTATAATTGGTGGGAGATCGGGGGGTCGAACCCCGGACAAACGGATTAAGAGTCCGCTGCTCTACCAACTGAGCTAATCTCCCAATTTACTGCGTTTGGAGCCGCGCATTATCAAGATAAAGCTCCTTTGTGTCAACCTCAGGCAATCATGAAAGACCACAACTATGACTGTTCAGCTAGTTCAGACCGCACCCTTCAATGACCAAAAGCCCGGTACTTCAGGCCTGCGCAAGCGTGTGCCGGTATTCCAGCAGTCTAACTAT
The DNA here is from genome assembly GCA_039933015.1 of Methylophilaceae bacterium. Classification (GTDB taxonomy): domain Bacteria; phylum Pseudomonadota; class Gammaproteobacteria; order Burkholderiales; family Methylophilaceae; genus JBDTOX01. The sequence continues at coordinate 9,978 of JBDTOX010000028.1, read as the reverse complement.
CTGGAAAATTTTGTTCAAAGCATTTTTGATACGATCGACGCGCCTTTAGGTGCAACCCTTACCGTGGGTGGCGATGGGCGCTATTACAATCGCCAGGCTATCCAGATTATTCTGAAAATGGCTGCAGCCAATGGCTTTAGCCGCGTGCTGGTGGGGCAGGGCGGCATACTTTCTACGCCGGCGGCTTCCTGCATCATCCGTAAATATCAGACATACGGCGGCATCATACTTTCTGCCAGCCATAACCCCGGCGGCCCTGATGGCGATTTCGGCATCAAATACAATACTGCAAACGGCGGCCCGGCGCCGGAGAAGGTGACCGAGGCTATTTTTGCTAACAGCAAAAAAATCAGTCAATACAAAATATTGCAAGCTGCTGACATCGCGCTGGATGTGCAAGGGGTAAGCGATCTCGGCGACATGCAAGTCGAGGTGATAGACCCGGTGGCCGATTATGCCGAGCTCATGGAATCCCTGTTTGATTTCAATACGATTCGCAGCTTGCTGGCCGGTAGCTTTCGCATCAAGTTCGATGCCATGCATGCGGTGACCGGGCCTTATGCCCGCGAGATTCTGCTCAATCGCCTGGGGGCAGCCAAGGATAGCGTGATGAATGCCGAACCGCTGGAAGACTTCGGCGGTGGCCATCCCGACCCCAACCTGACCTATGCGCATGATCTGGTGGAGGTCATGTATGGCGAGAATGCACCCGATTTCGGTGCGGCCTCGGATGGTGACGGCGACCGCAACATGATACTCGGCAAGCATTTCTTTGTGACACCGTCCGATAGCCTGGCGCTGATTGCCGCCAACGCCAAGCTGGCGCCTGGCTATGTCCAAGGCCTTGCCGGTGTTGCGCGCTCCATGCCGACCAGTGCCGCAGTGGACCGCGTGGCACAGGCCTTGGATGTCCCGTGTTTTGAAACACCGACTGGCTGGAAATTTTTCGGCAACCTGATGGATGCCGGCAAGGTCACGCTGTGCGGCGAAGAAAGTTTCGGTACCGGCTCTGACCATGTGCGCGAAAAGGATGGGCTGTGGGCGGTGCTGTTCTGGCTCAATATATTGGCCATCAAGCGGCAGTCGGTGGAAACTGTCGTCAAGCGGCACTGGCTGCAATACGGCCGCAATGTGTATTCTCGTCATGACTACGAGGCTTTGCCGATTGATGCCGCTAACGGCGTTATGCAGCATTTGCACGTAAGTTTTGACGGATTAACGGGTGCCAGGTTTGGGCGCTATGTGGTGAAAAGCTGCGATGACTTCAGCTACACCGATCCTATCGACGGCAGCGTCAGTACTGGACAGGGTGTACGCATCCTGTTCGAGGATGGCTCGCGTATCGTGTTCCGTCTGTCAGGCACCGGAACGGAAGGCGCGACTTTGCGTATCTATCTGGAAGCGTTTGAGCCGGATGCGGCAAACCATCATCTGGATGCGCAGGTGGCCTTGGCCGAGATGATACAGATGGCATTGCAGATTTCAGAACTAAAACAGCGCACAGGGCGCGATACACCGACGGTGATAACCTGAACTGGATCACTTGAAATCGGGAGTGCTGCACAAAACAAAAGGCCAGTTATGCTGGCCTTTTGTTTTTTACAATGGATGATTTATTTATTGCCTGTTTGTCGAGCTAGCCAATCTTGTGGATCAATCATCTTGGTGCCTTTTTTATCCATAGCGTCAAAAAGAGCCTGATGGTACTTGAGGAATTCTTCTTTAGTTACCTTGTGGTCGCCGTCAGCATCCATCATTTTCATCATTTTCATCGAACGCAATTCGCGACTGTAGCCGCCTGTTGCAATGCTCACTTTCTGTTCACCCTTGGCGCCTACCCATTCCTTCGCATCAAGGGAGTCGTCATCATCTTTGTTCAGTTCATCGAAAAGATTCTCATAATACTTGGTGAACTCTTCCTGAGAGACCATGTGGTCCTCATTCGCGTCGAGCATTTTCATCATTTTCATCTTGTGCATCTCGCGAGCATATCCTCCCGTGCTTAGCATGGTGTCTGCGGAGAAAGCAGGTGCGGAAAATGCAGCGGTAGATAACAATGTTGCGGTGATTATTGCCATGTTTTTGAATTGAACGGCCATGATAAGCTCCTTAATTTAAATTATTAAGATAACGCTAAGAATGCAGAATTAATTACCTGTTGCATCAAAACCTTAGCAATGATTAGTCAGTTTGGCAACTTTATCCTTACATTTGATTGGCAAGGCTCGGGAGCGTTGATGACGCTTGCCAGGCAGTGCAAAATGGCCACGGAAAGCTGGCCGAGGGTATGCCGGGTTCTTGCTGTAAATTAAGCTATATTAGACAAGCTGTCCGGCTGAGAAGTTTGAGAAGTTATAGATCCCCGAGTTTTGGATACCTGCAGCCAATTGCTACTCTTGCGCTTGCCTAATGGACATCTTGCCCTTGTAGAGCCGAACATCCATCCTGCTCAGAAACGACATGCCGAGCAGTACGTCGCCATCCAAACCAGGCGTAATAACGGCGGCCACATCTTTTGCCTCTATCCCTCCCAGTTTTACCGTGGCAAGCCGTGTCATGTAGGCGATAGTGTCGCCATTCGCGGTTGCCGTACGAATAGCTGCCCGGCTGGTCAGGCCCAGTTCATCCGCCAGTTTTTGCGAAATTGCCACGCCGGTGGCGCCGGTATCAACCAGTACATCCACCTGCTTGCCGTTGATAAAGGCTTGCGCACGGTAGTGGCCATCGCGGCCGCGCTGCAAAACAACGGTTCTGTCCTCGCCCAGAAGTGCGACTGTGTTCGGATTGAGCATGCCATCCATCAGGTAGAACATGCCGCCAGCCAGCGCTAACCAGATCAGTCCGAGCAGGATGTTATTTTTAGACATTGGTGGCTAGAACGGGCGCTGTCTAGAATGGCAGTTGGGCGTGCGGCGCTGCCGCCAGGATGATCTGGCTGAATTGCCTTTGAATGCGTGCAAGGGCGGCAGCGCTGTCAGCCTCAAAGCGCAGCACGATCACGGGCGTGGTGTTGGACGCGCGCATGAGGCCAAAGCCATCGGCATATTCCACGCGCAGGCCATCAATGGTAATGACCCGGTCAGCGCCTTCAAATTTAGCCGAGGACTGCAAAGCGGCGATCAGTGCATGCGGCTCGCCCTCCTGCATCTTGATGTGCTGTTCCGGCGTGCTGATGCTGTCCGGCAGGTCGTTCAACACAGCCGAAGGGTCATGGTAGCGGCTGAGTATTTCCAGCAGCCGTGCGCCCGCGTAGAGGCCGTCGTCGAAGCCGTACCAGCGTTCCTGGAAAAACACATGGCCGCTCATCTCGCCCGCGAGGGCGGCGCCTGTTTGCCTCATTTTGGCTTTGACCAGGGAATGGCCGGTTTTCCATAGCAAAGGCTGGCCGCCACGCTCGCTGATCCACGGCGCCAGGTTACGGCTGGATTTGACGTCGTAAATGATGGTCGCGCCCGGTGCGCGCTTGAGCACGTCTTCGGCAAACAGCAGAAGCTGGCGATCCGGATAGATGATCTTGCCGTCTTTGGTGACTACGCCAAGACGATCGCCATCACCATCAAAGGCCAGGCCGATTTCAGACTTGCCCTCGCCCAGGGCTTTGATCAGGTCATGTAAATTTTCCGGGACGGATGGATCCGGATGGTGGTTGGGGAAATTGCCGTCTACCTCGCAAAACAGTTCTTCCACCTCACAACCGAGTGCTTCATAAAGCTTGCCGGCAAATGCTCCGGCGACGCCATTGCCGCAATCCACGGCGATTTTCATGGGCCGCGCGAGTTTGATGTCGGAAGCAATGCGCTGGATGTATTCCGGCGCGATATCGTAAAAGCTTTCGCTGCCAGCGCCCTCAAACAACTGGCCTTGTTCTATGCGCAGACGCAAACCTTGTATGGTTTCGCCGGACAAGGTCTCTGTCGCCAGCACCATCTTCAGCCCATTGTAGTCGGGCGGGTTATGGCTGCCGGTGACCATGACGCCGCAATTGGTGCCGAGGTGGCAGGCGGCAAAATACACCATGGGCGTGGCGACCATGCCGAGATTAATCACGTGGACACCGCTCTTGCGGATGCCGCGTGCTAGCGCTGCGGCTAATTCCGGGCCGGAGATACGGCCATCGTAACCGACGCAGATTTGCGTCTGGCGGCGCGCCGTGGCTTCGCTGCCTATGGCCTGGCCTATGCTCTCGACGATTTCCGGCGTCAAGGTCTTACCGACGATGCCGCGGATGTCATAGGCTTTGAAGATTTCTTTAGGAAGATTGCTGTTAAGGCTCATATTGGCTGTTCGCTTAAGTATTGTATAAAACTGATTTTAGTGGCCGGTTTGCAAAAAACATAGGATACGCTCGGGCAACCAATCTTGTCTGCTATTCGCCATCTTGCCCACAAACCCTACATGTCCGCCCTGCGGGGGGAAGTCTCGGATCACAAATGACGAGACTTCATCCGCCCCGGGCAAATCCTGCTCTGGCAGAAACGGGTCATTGCGCGCGTTGAGCAAAAGCGTGGGGAGCTTGATGGTTCGCAAAAAAGGCCGGCTATCAGATTTTTCCCAATAGTCATCGGCATCCTTGAACCCGTGTAACGGCGCGGTGAACAGGTTGTCGTAATGCCACAGATTACGCGTCTGGCGGATGGCGGCTGCGTCATGATTCAGCTTGTGCCGATCAATCATGGCTAGCGCTTTAGGGCGCAAGGACTTGAGAAATAGCGCGGCGTAAAACCTGTTAAAGCCGGTCCCAAGCACACGGCCCGTGGTGGGCAAAGCTATGGGTGCGGAGATGGTCGCCACTTTATCGATGATGCTGCGCGCCTCATCCTGCTGTTCGCCCAGCCATTTCAACAAGGCGTTGCCACCAAGCGAGACGCCCACTGCGTAAAGCTTGCCGTGATGGGTAGCGCGCAGGCGGCGCAATATCCAGTCTATTTCGGCAGAATCGCCACAGTGATAGCTGCGCGGAAGCCGGTTTGGTGTGCCGCCGCAGCCGCGAAAATGCACGACTACACCGCGCCAGTTTTGCTGGCGGAGGGCAGACATCAGGCGCAGAGCGTAATGCGAGCGGGAACTGCCTTCAAGGCCATGAAACAGTACCAGCAGTGGTTGTTCTGCTGCGTTGTCGATGCTGCGTTTATCCAGCCCCCGGGCAACTGGCCACTGGTTATCTAGCCACTGGTTATCTAGCCACTGGTTATCTAGCCAATCTAGCTCAATAAAATCACCGTCCGGCGTATCCCATTGCTCGCGCCGGTACTGGACTTGCGGTAATGGCATCCACGCCGCAGCATAAATGGTTTGCAAATGTCCCCCGGGAAGCCAGCGCGGTGCACGATAGGGTGTGAGCATGGCCGTGCGCTCCAGGCTGCGGCTGCTTCAGGCCTCGTCTATCCAGGCTTGCTGAATTGCTTCCAGTACTTTTTCACCGCCCCTGCTGTGGTCGTCGTTGAATCCTGCCAGATCCACGACAAAATTATGCAGGTCGACAAAGCGCACCCGGCTTGGGTCCACTTCCGGGTGCTGGTCGCAAAGCGCTTCGGCGATTAGCTGTATGTCAGTCCATTTCATTTTAATTTCCTTGTTGTGAACGTTTGGCTCGGGCGTATAGCACAGGCCATATTTGACTGGCTTATTGAATAAAGACAGGAATGTTGCCGATTTTGTTGCGCCATTCGGCAGGGCCGTTTTTGTGCACCGAATGGCCCTGGCTATCTACGGCTACGGTGACCGGCATATCCTCGACGATGAATTCATAGATGGCTTCCATGCCGAGTTCGGCGAATGCCACGACACGGGCGGATTTGATGGCCTGGGAAATGAGGTAAGCGGCACCTCCAATTGCAATTAAATAAACGGATTGATGCTGGCGGATAACCTCGATGGCTTCATCGCCGCGCTCGGCCTTGCCTATCATGCCGAGCAGGCCGGTTTTGCTCAGCATGGTTTCGGTAAATCTATCCATGCGGGTTGCCGTGGTCGGGCCAGCCGGGCCCACTACTTCATCGCGTACCGGATCAACCGGTCCGACGTAATAAATAAAGCGGTTGGTGAAATCGACGCCTTCAGGCAGCGGCTGGCCTTGGGCAATCAGATCAACTATGCGTTTGTGCGCTGCGTCGCGCCCGGTCAGTAATTTTCCCGATAACAGCAGTTTTTCGCCGGGCTGCCATTGTGTGATGTCCTGCCTGGTCAGGCTGTCGAGATTCACGCGGCGCATCGGCGTGCTTGCATCCAGCGCGATTTGCGGCCAGTCGGCCAGCTTGGGTACAGGCAACTGCGCGGGGCCGGAGCCGTCCAGCACAAAATGCACATGACGCGTAGCGGCGCAGTTGGGAATCATCGCCACGGGCAGGGATGTCGCATGGGTGGCGGTATCCAGCACCTTGACATCAAGCACCGTGGTGAGCCCGCCCAAGCCCTGCGCGCCGATACCGAGACGGTTCACTTTGTCGTACAGTTCAAGCCGCAGCTCTTCGGCTTTGTTGGCCGGGCCGCGTGCTATGAGCTGCTGGATATCAATAGGCGCAAACAGCGATTGCTTGGCCAGCAGCACCGCTTTTTCTGCGGTGCCGCCTATGCCTATGCCGAGCACGCCTGGCGGGCACCAGCCGGCACCCATGGTGGGCACGGTGTGCAGCACCCACTCGACTATGCTGTCCGATGGCTCCAGCATGGCGAGCTTGGCCTTGTTCTCGGAGCCGCCGCCTTTGGCCGCGATACTGATTTCAACGGTATTGCCTGGCACCAGTTCCACATGGACGACGGATGGCGTGTTGTCGCGCGTGTTGTTGCGGCGGCCTGCAGGGTCGGCGACGATGGAGGCACGCAGCACATTGTGCTCGTCTTTATAGGCGCGGCGCACACCCTCATCTACCATTTCCTGCAAGCTCAAGGTCGATTCCCAGCGCACATCCATGCCGACCTTGATAAAGCTGACGACGATGCCGGTATCCTGGCACAAGGGGCGCTGACCTTGCGCGCATAAATAGGAGTTGATGAGGATCTGCCCGATGGCATCGCGGGCGCCGGGCGCGGCTTCGCGCTGCCAAGCCTGATGCATGGCGGCGAGAAAGTCAGGCGCGTGGTAGCAGGATATGTATTGCAGCGCGCTATGGATGCTGCTGATGAAATCCTCTTGCCGGATTGAAGTCATGCTGGCTTTTGAGCTGGTGGGTAAATAATAGATTATAGCGCGGCGGGTAGAGATGCGCAGTTGGCAAAAGCTGATAATAATGCCTGCCACCCATCACCGGCTGTACAGTTGGGCGGCGGGTTAAAAGAGTACCCTGGAGATAAGCGCTGCGATCTCTTCTATGCCAACCCGTAACCTGAAAATAATCTCAATTAAATCAATATACCAGCTTGGGGAGCATGAGCTTGGTGGCTGAGGAACAGCCATTGTTGGTTTGCCTGGCTATGTGCCGCGCTTGTGCCCCGTGAGCTTGTGATTCAGCGGCTTGCAGTCCGGGCATTCTGGATATGCCTGAACATGTTAAAATTACAGGAATTACTTAGCACCTATTCTAAAATCTCGGGAAAACTTGAATATGTTTAGCGCAGAAAATACCCTTAATATTGTGGATCCGGATCTCTGGCAGGCTATTGAATCCGAACGCCATCGCCAGGACGAGCACATTGAGTTGATCGCCTCGGAAAACTATACCAGCCCGGCCGTCATGCAGGCACAGGGCTCGCAGCTCACCAACAAGTATGCGGAAGGCTATCCGGGTAAGCGTTTCTACGGTGGCTGTGAATTTGTCGATCAGGTCGAGCAAATTGCAATAGATCGCGTCAAGCAACTGTTCGGCGCCGAGTATGCCAACGTGCAGCCGCACTCGGGATCGCAGGCCAACCAGGCAGTGTATTTCTCCATCCTCAAGCCCGGCGATACCATTATGGGCATGAACCTGGGCCACGGCGGCCATTTGACCCACGGTTCGCCAGCCAACCTGTCGGGCAAGCTGTTCAATATCGTGCCTTACGGCCTGAATGAAAAAGAAGAAATCGACTACGATGAGATGGAGCGCATCGCCGTCGAGTGCAAGCCCAAACTGCTGATCGGCGGCGCCAGTGCTTATGCGCTGCGGTTCGACTGGGCGCGCATGGCGGAGATTGCCAAGAAGGTCGGGGCTTATTTCATGGTGGATATGGCGCATTACTCCGGCCTGATCGCTGCTGGCGTTTACCCTAATCCGGTGCCGCATGCCGACTTTGTCACCTCGACTACGCACAAGACCCTGCGCGGTCCACGCGGTGGCATCATTCTGGCCAAGGCGGAATTTGAGAAATCCATCAATTCCAACGTGTTCCCATCGCTGCAAGGCGGCCCGCTCATGCATGTGATTGCCGGTAAGGCCGTAGCCTTCCTTGAAGCATCCAAGCCTGAATTCAAGACTTATCAGGAGCAAGTGCTGAAAAACGCTGTTGTGCTGGCGCAAACATTGGCAGAACGTGGCTTACGCATTATTTCCGGCCGTACCGAGTCGCACATGTTCATGGTGGACCTGCGTCCCAAAGGCCTGACCGGCAAGGCCGCTGATGCTGTGCTGGGCCAGGCGCATATCACCGTCAACAAGAATGCGATCCCGAATGATCCGGAAAGCCCGTTCGTGACCTCAGGCATACGTATCGGCTCACCCGCAATCACCACACGCGGCTTCAAACAAGAAGAAGCCAGGCTGGTGGCCAACCTGCTTGCCGATGTGCTGGATAATCCAGGCAATGAGGCCGTTATTGCCGCTACCAAAGACAAGGTGCATGCCTTGACCAGCCGCTTTCCTGTTTATGGCAGGTAAATTGTGAAATGCCCTTTCTGCGGTGCTGACGATACCCAGGTGATAGATTCCCGGGCCAATGACGAGGGCGACAGTATCCGCCGCCGTCGGCGTTGTGCGCAGTGCGACAAGCGGTTTACCACATACGAAACTGCAGAGCTGCATTTGCCGCAGGTGGTCAAGCAAAATGGCACGCGCGAGGAGTTCAGCCGCGATAAATTGCGGCTTTCATTCACGCGCGCGCTACATAAGCGGCCGGTGCCTACGGAATATGTGGATAGGGCGATTGAGCACATAGTGCAGAAAATACTCGGTCAGGGCGAACGTGAAATCATCGCGCGCGACCTCGGCGAGATCGTCATGCAGGAGCTGCGGCTGATGGACAAGGTCGCCTATATTCGCTTCGCTTCGGTTTACCGCAGCTTTCAGGATGTGGATGATTTCAATGATGTCATTCGTGACCTGGATAAGCCGCACCGGCGCAACAGTGATAAGCCGGAAAAACCCTGAAACCCTGCACCTGGGAAAATGCCATGAAACCAATCACAGGCGGAGAAAGTTTTAATCAAATCCGCTGGATTACCGCAGCCGCAGCGTCACCCAGCATGCATTTATAGCTTGAGCTAATGTTTACTAGCGCAGATCATCAATATATGGCGCAAGCCCTGCGCCTTGCAGAGCAGGGTCTATACACAACCGCGCCTAATCCGCGCGTGGGCTGCGTGATTGTCAAAGATGGTGTGGTCATAGGCGAGGGCGCGCATCTGCGTGCCGGTGAGCCCCACGCGGAAGTGATGGCCCTGCGCGCAGCAGGTGGGCAAGCGCCTGACAAAATACAGGGCGCGGATGTGTACGTGACGCTGGAGCCCTGCAGCCACCACGGTCGTACTCCGCCTTGCGCCGATGCGCTGATACATGCAGGGGTAAAACGCGTAGTCGCTGCCATGCAAGACCCGAATCCGCAAGTCGCCGGCAGCGGGCTTGCGCGCCTTGCCGCCACAGGTATCGAAGTGGCTTCCAGCTTAATGGAAGCGCAGGCACGCGCATTGAATCCAGGTTTTATCTCGCGCATGACGCGCGGCCTTCCCTATGTGCGCAGCAAAATTGCTGCCAGCCTGGATGGCCGTACCGCGCTTACCAACGGCGTCAGCCAGTGGATTACCGGGGAAGCGGCAAGGCTGGATGTGCAGCACTGGCGCGCGCGTTCCTG
>JBDTOX010000027.1:0-8220 GCA_039933015.1 Methylophilaceae bacterium | reverse complement strand
CTTCGGGGATAGTTGTACGTAGCGTAAGGCGTAAGCCGGGCAAAAGCCGCGACAACGCATTCAGCACCGGGGCCGCTTGCGCAACATGCCCGTAACCATGGCCGGAAATACATACCAGCAAATGCGGAGTAGGGTTCATAAGTCCATCGAGTTTAACAAGTCCAGAGAGGTGGTTTTCACAGAAGTTTAGGGCATGGTTGCAAAAGGCTTTACAGCAAGCATGGCTTGCCTACAATGAAGCGTTATTTTAACTCCCCGATGTTAAATCTGAAGCCTCCCCGGGAAAGCATTCGATGATGCAATTCAATAAAACCACTTTGGCGCTAGCCGGCCTGCTTATTAACCTGCTAGGCCTCAATACCGCCCAGGCGCAGGTACTGCCAGAAGCCGTAGTGGGAGTCAAAATTCCACTGGCGAGCAGGCCGACTTCACGCCCCATGACCGTGGCTTACGTGCCTGACTTCAATCGCTATTACATAGCAGACGGCGGGTTAGCACCCATTCCTGGAGATATGGATATTGCCGTTTCCAGATCACAAATCCATGTGTATGGCGCTGCAGGAGAGTTCCTCCAATCAGCAAAACCCGGTTATGACAATCGCTCCATCTATTTCAACAACAATACGCGACAGCTGGAAACGGTAACTTACAATATTTCCAGCGGGGCCGGCTTTACCCCGAACACGGGCATCTTTGCGCTGGACTTAAGCGAAAATGGCGACCTCAAAGAAACATCCTCACAAGTATTTGCCTTCAATCCCGCCTTTGGCGATGCCGCCACCATGCCCACTTATGATGCTAAAAGTAAGCGTTATTTTGCCAAACAGGAGCACAGCAATATTGTGAGGATTGTAGCGTTGGACCAGCGCGAAAAAGTTGCTGAGATCCGGCTGGACTTGGCTAGCGCTGGCGCTTTGCATGACGATATCAGTGACCACTATGTAGCTTACACGGGCATTAGCGGAGAAGAACTGGCTGTGCTGGATGTGGACCACAAAGCGGCGCTGGTATTTGATTTGAAAGGCAAGCTGGTTGGCAAAAGCAAATTGCCGCCAACCATGAAACTACGCGCGCAGAATCATTTCAACGGCCTGGGCTACGCCAATGGCATGCTGTTTGTCTATCACGAGCCTGAGGGCGAATTCGGCACTTATTACGGCTTCAGGATTTCTGACCAGGCCAAATAATAAAACCGCCCTGAGGCGGTTTTATTTTGCGGCAAGTAAATATGGCTTTTGCCCAGCACCCGGACAGTTTGCCCGAAAGCATGCCAAAAACGCCACCAGCAACATTAAGACGCCGAGAGCAGCATGTAATGCCAGATCAGATGCGGGACTAAATACCAGCCGGATTGTAGCTCCAGTTTTTACGCCATGCGCCTACCACCATATTGGGGTATTGAGGCTGCCCCAAGCTGCCGTTATAGCGTCCCAGTGCACGATATAAATCACCGCCTTCGATATCCAGATAGTGGCGCAATATGGTGCATCCATAGCGCAAATTGAGCCGCAAATGAAATAAATTGTGTTCTGGTGCACCGATGCTGCGCACCCAGAACGGCATCACCTGCATGAAACCTCGCGCACCCACTGACGAGAGCGCATACTTCTTGAAGCCGCTTTCCACCTGAATCAATCCCAAAACCAACTGCGGATCCAGGCCTGCACGACTCGCCTCATAAAATACCGTACGCAAAAAATCCTCGCGCATGGATTCATCCGGCATACGCTTTTGCAGACGACGCGACATATCCTTAAGCCAAAACTGGCCCTCGGGCTGGCTGACAAATATTAGTCGCGGCACGGCACCGTCACTAATCGTCTTCTGCATTAATGCCTTGACGCTATTGGACAGGGACTCTTCTTTCTGCCCGCCAGCCAGCACATTCGCTGCAAATAGCAGCATGATCAATGGAATTAACTTGCGCACAATGCTTTTTGCACTAAAGCCACAATATCGCTCAAAGCAACAGTTTGTGCCGTCTCATCAGTACGCGCCTGGTATTCAACCTGGTTTTCTTTCAAACTGCGCTCACCGATGACGATACGATAGGGAATACCGATCAGCTCCAAGTCGGCAAACATCACGCCAGGCCGTTCACCACGGTCATCAAGCAGCACATCGATACCGACGGACTGCAGCTCATCATGCAGCTTAATAGCAGCAGCGCGCACTGCTTCACTGCGCTCAAAACCTATCGCTGCAATTGCCACCTGAAACGGTGCCATGGCAGCTGGGAAGATAATGCCTTTTGCATCGTTGCCCTGCTCGATTGCGGCACCGACTATGCGCGAAACCCCGATACCGTAGCAGCCCATTTCCATCACCTGGGTTTGCCCGTTCTCATCCAGATAGGTTGCATTCATGGCTTGTGAATATTTGGTGCGCAACTGAAAAATGTGGCCGACTTCAATGCCACGGCACAACTCCAGCGTGCCCTTGCCATCCGGGCTGACATCACCCGCAACCACATTACGAATATCTGCCACCAGCAAGGGCTCTGGCAAATCGCGGCCAAAATTCACGCCGGCCAGATGATATTTGGGCTTATTAGCGCCGCAGACAAAGTCGCTCATGGCGGCTACGGTCCTGTCGGCAATAACGCGCACATTGGCCCCAACGCCCACCGGACCGATAAAACCAGGAGGACAGTTCAGATTAGCGCGAATCTCCTCTTCGGTGGCCAAGCGGAAATCCGCGAGGCCCTCCAGCTTGCCCACCTTGATTTCATTCAGGCTATGATCGCCGCGCAGCAGCAGCAGGTAAAACTGATTATCCGCCACCAGTGCCAGCGCCTTTACTGTGCGTGCTATGCCTATGCCCAACAATTCAGCGACAGCCATGCAGGTAGTCTGCTTGGGAGTTTCCACCTCGCGCATGGCTTCCATGGCTTGCACACGAACCTGGGACGGTGCAACCGCTTCGGCCAGCTCAACATTGGCCGCGAAATCCGAATCAGCGCAGTAGGCCAGCGCATCTTCACCTGATTCCGCCAGTACATGAAACTCATGTGAGCCCTCACCGCCGATTGCCCCGGTATCGGCACGCACGGCACGGAATTTAAGTCCCAGCCGATTAAAAACATTATGATAGGTCTGGTACATGAGCTGATAAGTCTGCTCAAGAGAAGCTTGACTGGTATGGAATGAATAAGCGTCTTTCATGACAAACTCGCGCGCGCGCATGACGCCAAAACGCGGACGAATCTCATCACGGAATTTGGTCTGGATCTGGTAGAAATTCAGCGGCAATTGCTTGTAGGATCGGATTTCCTTGCGCGCAATATCGGTAATCACTTCTTCATGCGTAGGGCCGTAGCAGAAATCACGTTCGTGCCGATCGCGGATTTTCAGCATCTGTGGACCGAATACTTCCCAGCGGCCGGTTTCCTGCCAAAGCTCCGCCGGCTGCACGGCGGGCATCAGCAACTCGAGCGCGCCCGCCTCGTTCATCTCCTCGCGCACAATCGCTTCCACTTTACGCAGCACCCTCAAGCCCATCGGCATCCAGCTGTAGAGTCCGGAACCTAGACGCTTGATTAAGCCCGCACGCAGCATCAGGCGATGGCTAGGCAGCTCGGCTTCGGTTGGTGCTTCTTTTTGGGTAACTAGAAAAAATTGTGATGCGCGCATGAAAAGTTCTTTGTTAAATTTTGAGAATCCATGTCTATCAAACCAGGCTGCGGCGAACAGCGGACAGGGCTGCGCTCGAAAACAAACTTGATACTATGGAATTAGGTGCGGATTTTATAGCGAAACGGCATCCAAGTCAGCTGCAGACAACACCAAGGCACCGATGCACTTAATGAGCAAGGCTCTCGGCTGGCTTCCAGCCTGATTTCCAGAGCTCCAACGGGATGATCACAGCGGGCGCGCCGTTATCATAAAACCAGGAATCCACTGCATAACGTTGATTGCTGTGCTTGTCACGAATGACCGCGGTGGTATGCGGCCAGCCATTCAGGAAAAAGCCGCGGGTCTTGGTATCCAGAATATCGTGTAAGCGCATGAGGCCATCCTGTTTCATCAGCTGCATATAGGTGGTGGAATTTGTGGACTCGTCATTGCAATCTAGCTGCCCGGGGGTAGCAAAGGCAGCAAAGGTGCCGCCAACGTCATGTTCAGTGCCGGTCTTGGGCCCGACCATCTGCTCCAGCACGCCGATGGCGTTGGCTATTCGGCTACGCTCGTCATCTCCATCTTGCGGCATGGGATCAAAGGCGTCACGCACTCTTTGCCATTCTTCAGCAGTCAAAGAAACGCGGCTGATATCGGCACAGCCACCGCTATGACACATATCAAAGCCGGCCAGGGTCGGCCTCTGCTGGAGTACGCGATTGATGGCTGGACCATCGGCAAAGGCGGTGAGGGGCAACAGGCATAAAATCAGGCTATATGACCAAGGGCGCATCTGGTAGCTCATTATTATTAGCCGTGGTTGCAGGAAAGTGCTTTTGCAAAACTTTGCCAATTTGCTGTATGCCTGACAATACGCCGGACTCAAATTGCCCCCGGCGAAAGGCCGCTTCCATTTCCCTGCAAACCGCTTCCCAGCCGCCAGCGCCTACATGGCCATGAATACCACGGTCCGCCACAATCTCCACATCACGATCAGCAAGCTGCAAATAAATCAGTACGCCGTTGTTATCTGCAGTATCCCATATACCCAGGCGCGTAAATAACTCCAAAGCGCGCTGCCGGGGCGACTTGCCCATGATCAAATCCATCGGGTGCAGCCCGGCTTCTACTACAAAGCGAATTTCTCCAGTATGCGTACATTCACTTTGCCGAATTGCCGCCTCAATGTTGTGCATGGCGGTATGGGAAAAATAGCGTCGTGCGTGCCATGGTGTGCTGAACAGGTGTTTAAAAAAGCGTTTGATTTGCATGGGTTTCATTTTCTCGACTACCAGCTACCTGAAGCACCACCACCGCCGAACCCGCCGCCGCCGCCGCTAAAACCACCGCCGCCAAATCCACCGCCGCGGCCGAAACCGCCACGGCCGATTCCCGGAAGCATGCCCAGGCCACCGCTCATGGTAATCACAAAGGCGATGAATGCCAGTACCAGCGCGACAATCAGGCTACCGCCAAATATCCAGACCGCTGCACCGATCAAGCCGCCATTGATTGCGCCACCGAGAAAATTCCCGAACATTGCCCGTAATAGCGCTCCCACTATCAAACCGCCGAACAATAACAGCGGCAGCATGCCTTCCCATTGGCCGTTACCGGCAGATTGCGCTGCAGGCGCAGGCAGCGCTTCACCCGAGATCAGCGCAATGAGCTGCTCGGCAGCTGCATTGATGCCACCGAAAAAATCATCCTGCCTGAAATGAGGCGCCATGATTTCGGCGACGATACGTTTAGCTATCACGTCCGGAACCACACCCTCCAAACCGTAGCCTACTTCAATGCGCATCTTGTGGTCATTTTTGGCGACCATAATCAATATGCCGTCATCTACTTTTTTGCGGCCCAGCTTCCACACATCCACCACGCGGATAGCATATTGCTCTATGGTTTCAGGCTGGGTGGTCGGCACCAGCAGCACGGCAATCTGGCTACCTTTTTGCTGTTCGAATTGCGCAAGACGGGATTCCAGTACCGATTGCTGCTCGTCCGTGAGGGTGTTGGTGAGATCAGTGACACGGTGCACCAGAGGTGGTACTGCAACTGCATCGGCATTGCTCTCGGCTGCCAACCCGCCGAGTGCGAACAGCAGCACAAAGCCGGCGAAAAGGTAACGCGCTAATGAGCGAGCAGGCACCGTTTTACCTCAGTACGCTTTATTTATCAAAATTGACTGCAGGTGCTTTGGAAATTTCTTTCTCATTTTCCACCGTGAATGAAGGCTTGGTTTTGTAGCCAAATGCCATTGCTGTCAGGTTATTCGGGAATGTGCGCACCGCCACGTTGTACTCCTTGACCGCCTTGATATAACGGTTACGCGCCACTGTCACACGGTTTTCTGTGCCTTCCAGTTGCGCCTGCAGATCGCGGAAGCCGGCATCCGCCTTCAATTGCGGATAGTTTTCCGCAACGACTAACAAACGCGATAAGGCCGACGTCATCTGGCTTTGCGCCTGTTGGAATTTGGCAAATGCAGCCTCATCATTAATGAGTTCAGGCGTGGCTTGTATGCTGCTTACTTTCGCGCGCGCTTCCGTGACCGCGGTCAACACCCCCTTCTCATGCGCGGCATAGCCCTTAACCGTATTAACCAGGTTGGGTACCAGATCGACACGACGCTGATACTGGTTCAGGACTTCCGACCAGCCCGCTTTCACTTCCTCATCCAGCGACTGGAAAGTGTTGTAGCCGCAGCCTGTCAGGCTCAATACCAGCAATAAAGCCGACACTTTCAACCAGATTCCACGCATTTTCTGCTCCTTATGTTCGATCAATCAATCTATGCGGTAGATGGAGGCGCCACCGCCAATTGCAAGCGCTGCATGGTGCTGCGCGCATAGCACAGGTCCTCCCAGGCTTGGGCTTTATCCGGCAAATTACGCAACAGATGGGCGGGGTGGTAAGTGACTATCACCGGCACGCCGTGGTAATCATGCAGCTTACCGCGCAATGTGGTTACCGTACCAGCAGAATTAAGCAACGACTGCGCGGCAGATTTACCGAGCGCAACAATCAGCTTAGGTTTGATCAGTTCCACCTGTCGCTTGAGGAAAGGATCGCACTGCGCCACCTCCTCATTTTGCGGATCACGGTTTTCGGGTGGACGGCACTTCAGCACATTCGCGATATAGACATTCTGCCCGCGCTTGAGCTGGATCGCTTTCAGCATGTTATCGAGCAGTTTGCCGGCCTGACCTACAAAAGGCTCACCCTGGCGATCCTCCTCAGCACCAGGCGCCTCGCCGACAAACAGCCATTCAGCATGGGGGTCGCCAATACCAAATACGGTCTGCGTGCGGGATTTGGATAGACTGCAGGCTTCACAATGCGCTACGCATTCCTGCAAGGACTGCCAATCCATTTGCATGATGGTCTCACGCCGGCCTTGGCCTAGCGTAGCAGATAGGCGCGGCAGGCCATTATCGGTTTGCGCATGCTCCACTACAGCCAACACCTCGGCAGCGGATGCTATAACAGAAGGTTCCGGGGCGAGGTTTTTTGGCGTCTCGCGCTGTTGCCAAACCGGCTGCAACTCCAATTCACGCAACAGGTGCGCGCGCGTCAAGGTCATAGTTTCACACTCACAGCGCCATCCCCATCAAAACCGCATCCTCACGCCCGCCAGCGGCGGGATAGTAGCCGCGGCGCACCGCCATTTCGTTAAATCCGATATTTGCGTAAAGGCTGATAGCCGCTTTGTTGGAGGGGCGCACTTCGAGGAATATATTGAGTGCGCCATGATTACGCGCTACCTGCATCATCTGCTCCAGCAAAGCGCGGCCCTTGCCCCGTCCCTGGTAAGCTACGGAAATGCTGAGGTTGAGCAAATGCGCTTCGTCCAGCACCAGCATGAGTACAGCATAGCCAATGACATTTGCATCCTCCTCACAAACCCAGCAGCTATAGCCCGCATTGAGGGAGTCACTGAAATTGCCGTGTGTCCAGGGGTACGGATAGATCCTGGGCTCAATAGCCATAATGGCATCCAGATCGGACATCTGCATGGGTCTATATCTGCAAGCGCCGCATTGCGTTTCCGGCTTTAACACGCTGTTCATTGCTTACTTCTCTCGCTCATTTTAAGCGCTACTTTATTACGAATATAAATGGGCGCAGCTTGGGCTGCTGGCAGCCCCATACCAGCTTCAAACATGGGCTTGCCGAGTTCAGCGATAGCCAGAGCATGCGGGTATTCATTGGGCAAGATCAGGCTTATTTGCTCGCTATAGCAGGCATGCAAACTGTCCTGATGAGTTGCCCATCCGCTACCTACACCCACCCAGTCGTCATCCGGCAATTCAGGTACGGCATCCGGCTTATATAGCCCTGGCGCGCTGACTTCTTCCCAGACCTCGCCATGCCGGGTATAGGCCGCAAAATAAACTTCACCCATGCGCGCATCGATACAGGCAATCACGCGCTCAGCCCAGACTTCCTGCGCTAGCGCCAGCAAAGTACTGACGCCTATGACGGGAAGATTGGCGCCAAAAGCCAGTCCCTGCACTACGCCACAACCTATGCGCAAGCCGGTAAACGAGCCGGGGCCGGCGCCAAAAGCAATCCCGTCGAGATCATGCAAGCCAATGTT
>JBDTOX010000026.1:0-6180 GCA_039933015.1 Methylophilaceae bacterium | reverse complement strand
ATCGGTCACACAATCGGTTCACAAAGACATGTTGGTTAAAAACCTAACCATCACCTTATTGCCGATTGACTTGGCTGGGCTAGCAACGCTGGCGTGGCTTGCGCTTGGCGTACTGGGCTTGCTCACGCCACGCCGCTGGATTATCGGTGTGCTATTTCCGGCGGGCGCATTGGTTGCGCTGTTGCTCGCGGCTGCCGGAATGTGGAGGCTGCAAACCGACTCTCAGACTATCGTTCTGCCCCTTGGCTTGCCCGATCTGCCGTTCCATCTCAGGCTTGATGCCCTGTCCGCGTTTCTCCTGGTATTGCTCGGCAGTGTTTCTTTCGGCATCGCGCTTTATTGCGCCGGCTATTTTCGCGATGATTCCAGGACCTCGCTGTCTTTGTTCACCCTGCAATATTTTGTGTTTCTGGTTGGCATGACGTGGGTGTTGCTGGCGGACGATGCCTATTTCTTCATTGTGGCGTGGGAGACCATGGCGCTTGCCTCCTATTTCCTGGTGACGACCGAACATGAAAACGTCCCAACCCGTCACGCCGGGGTCCTCTGCCTGCTGATCGCGCACGTTGGCGCGATTGCGATCCTGCTGGTCTTTGGCGTTCTGCAGGGCGGACATGGCGATTACACCTTCGCCACCATGCGGACCGCGCATCCCAGCGAATTTTGGGCCAGCATCACGTTCCTCCTCGCCCTGTTCGGGTTCGGGGCCAAGGCCGAGTTGCTGCCCTTGCATGTCTGGCTGCCGGAAGCGCACCGGCGGTGCCTTCCCCTGTCTCCGCCATAATGAGCGGCATCATGCTCAAAACAGCTATCTATGGAATGTTGCGCGTGCTGTTCGATTTGCTCCACCTGCAACTGTGGTGGTGGGGTGCCCTGATGGTGGGGCTGCTGACAGCACTGTTCGGCGTGCTGTTCACCCTCGTGCAGACCGACATGAAACGCTTGCTGGCCTTGTCGGCGGCGCTGGCAGCCTACGCCATGGCCAAGTTCTTTAGGGTGATATTCCTCGGGCGCCCGCGTGAAAGCCTGCCACGACCGGTGCATGGCGCTAGCACCTGGGACAAGTACGGATGTCAATGCCTTTGCTCATACCGCACGCTTTCGGCGTGGGCTGGGTCGAAGACTGGCGCGGCGAAGTGCTGGTAGCGCTTCACACGGGTGGAAATGGTGGCATCCACCGCCTGCATCCACATGACCCATCCTGGCAAAACTGGCCGCTGCTGGAGCACGCCATCATCGGCAACATCGTGCCGGATTTTCCCCTCATCAACAAATCGTTCAACCTGAGCTTTAACGGACAGGATCTCTGATGCTGCACAAGTTCTACAAGGGTGTCCGTACCGGGATTGTGACAGAGTCGCCACCGGCTCCAAATCCCGACTGGCTGGTGGCGGAAGCCGACCGCCACCAGAGTGACATCCTGCGCCATTTCGGCCGGGCGCTCGCCATCTGCCATGTCGATGCCGGCTCATGCAACGGCTGTGAATTGGAAATCCATGCCCTCAACACACCGCAGTACAACATCGAGGGGCTGGGCATCAAGTTCGTTGCCAGTCCGCGTCATGCCGACATGCTGCTGGTCACGGGACCGGTTTCGCACCACATGGAGCAAGCCTTAAAACGTACCTACGACGCAACACCTGAACCGAAGCTGGTGGTTGCAGTGGGCGATTGCGGCTGCACCGGCGGTATCTTCGGTAAGTCTTACGCTTCCTGCGGTCGAGTTGCCAACGTCCTCCCGGTGGACGTCGCCGTGCCCAGTTGTCCACCCACACCAGTACAACTGCTGCAAGGCATCCTTGCTGCGGTGAGAAAAAAGTAACTACTCAAAGCATTACGATCACTAAGGATCCGCCACCATGATTGCCATACTTGAAGCTAAGCGCGCCGGACTACTGTCGAAAGCACACTGGCTCAACAACATTCTTGCCGGGGTGATTGTCGGGGTGGTGGCACTCCCTTTGGCGATGGCATTCGCCATCGCTTCCGGAGCCAAGCCCGAACAGGGCTTGTATACGGCGATTGTTGCCGGTGGCTTGACCTCGCTCCTCGGTGGCAGTCGCGTGCAGATCGCCGGCCCAACTGGGGCTTTTATCGTAATACTGGCGGGCATTACTGCCAAGTACGGGATCGAGGGATTGCAAGTCGCCACGTTGATGGCCGGTGTCATACTGATGGTGATGGGATTGACGCGGCTGGGTGGCGTCATCAAATATATCCCCGATCCGGTGATTGTTGGCTTTACCAGTGGCATTGGCATCATTATCTGGGTGAGTCAATGGAAGGACTTCTTCGGTCTTACCCCGGAGACTGGCGCCGAGCATTTTCATCAAAAGTTCTGGCACCTGATTCAGGCATTCCCGGGATTACACTTCCAAACCACGGCTCTGGGCCTGCTGACGCTGACGGTGCTGCTGGTCTCTCCACGCATCTTCAAGCGTATTCCCGCACCACTGGTGGCAATGCTGACCGCCACGGTCGTGCAGGGACTTTTCCACTTTGAAGGCGTAGCGACCATCGGCAGTGCCTTTGGTGGCATCCCCCAGAGCCTGCCGCACTTTGAAGTGCCGTCAGTCACCTTCACCGAAGTCTTGCAGCTCATTGGACCGGCTTTCACCATTGCATTACTCGGCGCCATTGAATCCTTGCTTTCCGCCGTGGTTGCCGACGGCATGACTGCCACCAAGCACGATTCCAATCAGGAACTGGTGGGGCAGGGGATTGCTAACATCTTCTCCCCTCTCTTCGGTGGTTTTGCATCCACTGGTGCAATTGCACGTACCGCTACCAACATACGTAACGGGGGAACCAGCCCCTTGGCCGGCATCGTCCATGTATTAACACTGGTGGTAATCGTGCTGGTGCTGGCACCGCTGGCATCCCACATCCCACTCTGTGCCTTGTCTGCCATCCTGTTTGTCGTCGCCTGGAATATGAGCGAATTGCATCGCTTCAGCCATATGGTACGTACGGCACCCAAGTCCGATGTGGCGGTATTGCTGATTACCTTTCTACTGACCGTTTTTGGTGATCTGGTGATTGCCGTCAATATCGGTGTGTTGCTGGCATCACTTCTGTTCATGAAGCGTATGTCGGAGGCCGTTAGTATCGAGCAGCAGCAACATGAGGAACTGGCCAAGGAAATCGAAGATAGCCAGTTCACGCTGTCGCCCAAGACTGTAGTCTACGCCGTGGATGGGCCATACTTCTTTGGTGCAGCGGAGCGGCTGGAAAGCGTGCTTGAAATCACTCATAGCCATGCTGACACCTTGGTTCTGCGTCTAGGTCGGGTGCCTTTCATCGATGCCACCGGTTTGCAATCCTTATGGGACTTGCTGGACAACTGTAAGCGTCACAAGACACGTCTGGTCCTTTGCGAAGCACGACCCAACGTCCTTGAGAAACTTAAGCTGGCTGGGCTGATCGGACAAATCGGTAAGCAGAATGTGCTGGAACACATTCAACAGCTAGGAACTGGAGAAAAAGATTCATGAATAAAACCGCACTTGTAATTCAGGACGCAGACTGCGACCAGAGTAATTTCAAGTCCTTTCTTGCCGACCGGAACATTACCCCGGACGTATACAGTTCAGGCGGTAGCGCGCTAGCGGCCTTTAAAAGTACCCGTTACCGGTATGTTTTCGTGTCGATGGATATCCAGCGCGAGGATCCGCTGCAAATCATCAGTCACTTGCGCCTGGCTGAGGAAAAGCTTGGGTTGCCTCCCACGCTCATACTTGTTTCCGGACAACTTCGACAACCATCCCAATCCGAGTTGAAGAAATTCAAAATTAGTGGAGTCATTCGCTCACACCGGACATAAAGCATGACCCCTCTAAAAAACGATACTTTCCTTCGCGCATTACTCCGCCAGCCTACGGAATACACACCAGTATGGATGATGCGCCAGGCGGGCCGCTATCTTCCGGAGTATCGGGAGACGCGCAGAAAAGCAGGCAGTTTCCTTCGCCTGTGCAAGAGTCAGGATTTGGCTACCGAGGCCACGCTGCAACCATTGGCGCGCTTTCCACTGGATGCCGCCATCCTGTTCTCAGACATTCTCACAGTACCTGACGCGATGGGTCTTGGCCTTTATTTTGCTGAGGGCGAAGGCCCCAAATTTGAAACCCCTCTGCGAGATGAAGAAAAAATTCAGAAACTCACCGCCCCTGATCCATCGGTCGACCTGCGTTATGTGATGGATGCCGTTAGACAGATTCGCAAGGCGCTGGATGGCTCAGTGCCGCTCATCGGCTTCTCGGGAAGTCCGTGGACGCTGGCAACCTACATGATCGAAGGACAAGGCGGCACAGATTTCTTGACGATTAAAAAACTGGCCTATTCCAGACCAGATCTTCTTCATCATGTATTAGACGTAACGACGCAGGCTGTTACCGCTTATCTCAATGCCCAGATCGAGGCCGGTGCTCAAGCTGTGATGATTTTTGATTCATGGGGAGGTGCGCTATCGCATGCTGCTTAACGTGAGTTTTCTCTCGATTACATGGAATGCATAATTTCCGCACTAACACGCGAACGTGATGGCCGAAATGTGCCTTGTATTCTTTTCACCAAGGGCGGTGGGACTTGGCTTGAAAGTATTGCCAACTCTGGTTGCGATGCGATCGGTCTGGACTGGGCTATTGATATTGGTGAAGCCAAACAACGTGTGGGGTACAAGGTGGCATTACAGGGAAATCTCGATCCGGCGTATTACTGGCTTCCCTAGTGGTGATTAAGCGCGAGGTCGCTAACATCCTGGCAAGTTATGGCAAGAGCCACGGCCATGTGTTCAACCTCGGTCACGGCATCACCCAGTTCACACCTCCTGAGAACGCAGCAGCCATGATTGAAGCTGTGCATTCCCTTATTCGACCCTACCACGCTGAATGAATGAATCTTATGACTGACTTACAACCACAACTGTGGAACCCCAGGCAGTATGCCGAAAATGCCCACTTTGTCTCCGACCTGGGCATGCCGGTTGTTGAGCTCCTGTCTCCACAACCAGGCGAACACATTCTGGATCTTGGATGTGGCGATGGGGCATTGACTGTCAAACTGGTGGGACTCGGTTGCAATGTGATTGGTGTCGACTCAAGCCATGACATGATTGCAGCGGCCAAAGCACTTGGTCTGGATGCTCACGTCATGGATGGGGAAGCGCTCCAATTCGAAAATGCTTTCGACGCAGTGTTTTCCAATGCCGCGTTGCACTGGATGACAAATCCTAAAAGTGTCATTGCAGGTGTCTGGCGCTCACTCAAACCAGGTGGCCGTTTTGTAGCGGAATTCGGAGGGTATGGGAATGTTGCCACCATCGTCACAGCAATCGAATCAGCGTTGGCCTCACGCGGGATGGTCTCCAATAATCTCTGGTTTTTTCCTGAGCCGAAACAATACACATCGCTACTTGAAGCTCATGGCTTTTATGTAGGGAGCATGGCGTTAATTCCCCGCCCCACCTACTTGCCTGGTGATGTTGGCGGGTGGCTTAAGACGTTCGCTCAGTCCTTCCTTTCTGCTCTACCCGTAACGGAAAGGAGTCGCTTTGTTTCTGAGGTGGTTGACGCCTTACGTCCTGCACTCTGTGACACGGATGGACACTGGGTTGCTGATTATGTCCGCTTGCGATTCTCCGCAACCAAGCCAGATGCTTCAATATAGCGCCGCATGGATTCTGATACCTGCCAACATCACTCTATAAAAGATGCAACCTCGTAACAGCACAGGCGATAACTTTTTTGCTTGGGATGGTGACACACTCGTGGTCAATATTCTGGGGAAACCTAGTGCCGGATGCGACGCTATAGGCAAGCCCAAAGGCAACCAACTCAAGGTTAGCGTTACGGCTGCCCCGGTACGTGGCAAGGCCACAGACCACATGCTTCGCTTCCTGGCCCCGCATTTTGGAGTAGTTCCAATGGTGCTAGGCGATGCGTCCCGTTTGTCGCCGCATAGGCGATTTAGAAATGCTCGAAGCGATGACCGCGGTAGCACAGGCCGTTTGTCGCCGCATAGGCGATTTAGAAAATATCATGAATCTTGTTACCCAAGTCCATAAGGTTTGTCGCCGCGTAGGCGATTTAGAAATATGACGAAGGGGAAAATGCGCTGGTTCGCGTGTTTGTCGCCGCGTAGGCGATTTAGAAAGCCCCAGCTTGAAATCACAAATTGTGA
>JBDTOX010000025.1:0-41262 GCA_039933015.1 Methylophilaceae bacterium | reverse complement strand
AATAGCCCTAAATAAAAAAGCCCACATATGTGGGCTTTTTTATTTAGGGCTATTTAGCCTTCTTTTACTTAAGCTTGGTTTCCTTGTACATCACGTGCTTGCGCACTACCGGATCAAACTTCTTGATTTCCATCTTTTCTGGCATGGTGCGCTTGTTTTTGGTCGTGGTGTAGAAGTGACCTGTGCCAGCGCTAGATTCCAGTTTAATTTTTTCACGCATGATGATATTCCTTAGATCTTCTCGCCACGTGCGCGAAGATCGGCCAGAACGGAGTCGATACCATTCTTGTCAATCGTACGCAGTGCAGCGTTAGTGATACGCATACTTACCCAGCGGTTTTCGCTTTCTACCCAGAATTTGCGATTTTGCAAATTAGGCAGGAAACGACGCTTGGTCTTGTTATTAGCATGGGAAACGTTATTCCCAACCATCGGCTTTTTGCCGGTTACCTGACATACGCGTGCCATGGTGGACTCCGAAATTCGAAAGACCGCATTTATACCATGAAAACAGGCGGTTTTTCAAGTTTATTCTATTGTTTTTAATACCCGCATCAGTGTTTTCCGGTGCTGCCAAAGCCACCTTCACCACGCTCGCTGGCAGTAAAGTCCTCTACGACATTAAAGTTGGCTTGCACCACAGGCACGATCACTAGCTGTGCGATGCGCTCCAGAGGATTGAGCAGAAAAGTCTCGCGACCGCGATTCCAGCAGGAAACCAGTAATTGTCCCTGATAATCCGAATCAATCAGGCCGACCAGATTACCCAGTACTATGCCGTGTTTATGGCCCAGCCCTGAGCGCGGCAGTATCATGCCTGCATAGCCCGCGTCGGAAAGATGGATCGCCATGCCGGTTGGGATTAGTGTCGTTTCGCCGGGATTCAGGGTTTGCGTATGTTCAATACAGGCACGCAAATCGAGGCCGGCAGAGCCAATGGTGGCATAGGCTGGCATCATATTGTGCAGGCGGGCATCCAGGATTTTTAGTTCAACTTTTAAGCTCATGGGATAGGCTTTCGTTGTATATCAGGGTTTATTCAGCATATTGACTATATGTTGCAACAACATGCGTGCCAGTACTATTTTAGGGGCGTGCGGCAAGGGGTGGCAGCCTGCATCATCCAGCAGCGTCAGTGTGCTTTCGTCCTGGCCCATGGCCTTTGTCGCCAGGTTAGCGGCAATGAGTGGCAGTTTCTTGCGCTGGCGCTTGTGTTCAGCGTATTCCAGCAGGTTTTCACTTTCAGCCGCGAAGCCCACACAAAAAGGTGCATTCGGCAGACTGGCTATCTTCGCTAATATATCAATATTCGGCGTTAATTCTAGCGTAAGCGTCTGCTCACTTTTTTTGATTTTCTGTACACTGGGTTTACTAGGGCGATAATCACTCACGGCGGCAACGCTAACGAAAATATCCTGGGCGCCGATATTTTCCATTACCGCATTGAGCATTTGCTGCGCGCTCACCACATTAATGACTTTGGCATCTAGTGGAGGCTTTAATAAAGTAGGGCCACTTATCAACGTAACTTCCGCACCCAGCTCAGTAGCGGCATGCGCGATACTGTAACCCATCTTGCCGGAGCTGAAGTTTGTAATGGCGCGTACAGGGTCTATAGCTTCGATTGTTGGCCCTGCCGTAATCAGGATACGCTTGCCAGCGAGTATTTTGGATTGCTGGCAAGCTTCAAGCGCAGCCATTAACTGCTCTGGTTCCAGCATGCGCCCCAGTCCGGTTTCGCCACAGGCTTGATCGCCGCTGCCAGGGCCCAGTATTTGCACGCCATCTTGCTGAAGCTGATGAATATTGCGCCGGGTTGCAGGGTTTTCCCACATCTGTTTATTCATGGCCGGCGCTACCAGCAAAGGGCAATCGCGTGCCAGGCAAAGCGTGGAAAGCAGATCATCCGCGGCGCCATGTACCAGCTTGACCATGAAATCAGCACTGGCCGGCGCAATAAGAATCGCATCGGCGTTACGTGATAATTCGATATGCGGCATGCCATTGGGAATACTTTCATCCCATATGTCAGTAAACACGCGCTTGCCGGAAAGCGCTTGCAGGGTCAAAGGCGTAATGAAATGGCTTGCTGCCTCGGTCATCACCACCTGCACATCCATACCCTGTTTGACCAGTAGCCGCACAAGCTCAGCTGCTTTGTAAGCAGCAATACCACCTGTTATACCTAATAGCAGTTTTTTAATTGGGGAGTGCGCCATAATTGAGATAATTCTTAATAAATTCAATTTTATATGAAAGGGGACAGTGTGGCGATTACCGATTGGCCTGAGGGCGAGCGGCCGCGTGAAAAGCTGTTGGCACAGGGTGCGGCAATTTTGTCAGATGCAGAGTTGCTGGCCATATTTCTGCGCGTGGGGGTCACCGGCAAAAGCGCGGTAGATCTGGCGCGCGACTTACTTACCCGCTTTGGCAGCCTCAATGGTATTTTTGCTGCTGATCTTGAAAGCCTGAGCCAGGTTCATGGCATAGGCTCCAGCAAATATACTCAGTTGCAGGCGATTTTTGAAATGAGCCGTCGTGCGCTGTCAGAAGAACTGCAAACGAGAGATGTGCTGAGCTCGCCTCAGCAAGTGAGGGATTACTTATGCCTTAAGCTTGGCAGCCTCTCGCGGGAAGTCTTTATGGTGCTGTTTCTTGATGCGCAGAATCGCGTATTGGCGCAAGAGTCAATGTTCGAAGGCACACTCACGCAAACCAGCGTTTACCCGCGTGAGGTAGTCAAGCGAGCATTGCATCACAACGCGGCATCGGTGATTTTTGCCCATAACCACCCCTCAGGCGTGGCAGAGCAAAGTCGGGCAGATGAGGTGCTGACAACCTTATTGAAACAGGCGCTGGCGATGATGGATATCCGCGTGCTGGATCATTTTATCGTGGCCGGGAATTCGACCCTGTCATTCGCTGAACGCGGCCTGCTATGATTTATTAGCGGCCTTTGCCGCCCATGGACCCGCGTTTGATGTCCTTGTCGCCGATTGGAACACAGTGTCCCAAGCCCAGTACGCACTCTGGGTCCCAGGTGGGCAAGCCTGATTCTCCGGGAACTACTTGGCGACTTTGTCTGCTTCAGCCGCTTTTTTTACTATCCACAAACTCCCAGCGGTCATTAGGGTGCAGCGTAACCTGATCGCCATTGGGCGCCACTGTGTGAATGTCAGCTGTAATCTCCTCAGCCATGCTAGGCAGTGAGAACAAGGTTGTTAGCAAAAAACCTAAAGCAATAACTCTCATGCAGTGTCCTTTAGTAGATAAAGTTCAAGCTGCGCTTTTACCATGAATGTGTATCAGGTGTTTGAGTTCAGGTACGCAAGAGCCGCATTCCGTGCCGCATTTCAGTTTGTTTTGCAAAGTGATTAAATCGGCGCCGATCCTGATGTTATCAAGGATCTCATTTTCTGCGACATCCTCGCAACTGCACACGATTTTACCGCGGCTACATTGTCCTGTAGGCGGTGTGCTCAACGGTGCCAGCGCCCAGCGCTTGAGTTCGTCTGTGAGGCGGCCCTGGGTCATGACTTCTTTTAGCCAGTCGGCTGCCAGTATTTCACCTACCAGCCGTACCCCAATGATCTGGTCGCCTTCGACCAGGATGCGTTTGCAAATGCCACGTGTAGCGTCGCGGTAGTTCAGCATTGGGACATCGTCTGTCATGCCTAATAATTGGTCTAGCTCGGTAATCAGCGCCGTATCTGGGGCAGTATGATGTGCTGCGCGCAGCATGACTATACCGGGCCCACGCCCGTACAAGCCGCAGCTGGCGTAATCGAAATGCTTGAGCAAAGCGCGCACTTGTTGTAATAAGTGCAAATCCTGGCATTGACGCATCACAGTCATGCACCATGGCAAATCTATTTTTTCTACTTTGACAGCGGCATGCTTGAGCTCCGGCTGCTTGGAGATTTTATCAAAGCTGCTCGGCATCAGCACATTGGCGCCAAGACCGCTCATATACTGGCTGCCCCAGTGCATGGGAATGAAAGTCTGCGCCGGGGCCATCTCATCTGATGACTGTGTGCGCAGTACCAGGCTGCCGCGCTTGTTGCTGACCTTGACCAGATCGCCTGATTTGATGGAGCGCCGCTGCATATCATCGTCATTCATGGAAATGACAGGTTCTTCAGCGTGGTTGTATAGTTGCGCTACGGTGCCGGTGCGGCTCATGCCATGCCATTGATCGCGCAGGCGGCCGGTATTGAGGTGTAGCGGATGGCGTGCATCGGGTTTCTCGGCGGTAGCTTTGTATGTTGTGTTCACGAACTGGGCTTTGCCATCGGATTTTTCAAATACACCATCACTGTAAAGGCGCATTTTTCCAGTGCTTACTCCTTGCGGGAACGGCCACTGTTGGGGACCTTGCTCATCAAGTAGTTTGTAGCTCAGGCCGGTAATGTCGAGGTCGCGACCGCGCGTGGTTTCCCTGTGCTCGTTAAAAATCTGTTCAGTACGGGTATAGGGGAACAGCTTGGCCGCATTAGGGAGATGCTCCAGCAAGCGTCCCAGCCTATGGGAAAAGTCGGTCACAATCTCCCAGTCAGGACGTGCTTCACCGGGCGCCTCAAGCGCCGGATTCACGTGGGTAATGCGGCGCTCTGAATTGGTGACTGTGCCTTCTTTTTCGCCCCAGGTGGTGGCAGGCAATAATACGTCGGCAAACTCTGTGGTGTCGGTATCATGATAGGCCTCCTGTACAACAACCAGTTCAGCTTTGCTCAGTGCATCATGCACACTGATGAGGTCAGGCATGGACTGTGCGGGGTTGGTGCAGGCGATCCATATGGCTTTGATGCTGCCGTCACGCAGGGCGTCGAACATTTCCACAGCAGTTTTGCCTACTTGCTCAGGGACGCTGTCGATACCCCACAGTTTTGCAATTTCGGCTCTATGCTCAGGGTTCGCAAGATCGCGGTGACCAGATAGCAGATTGGCCATGCCGCCAACTTCGCGACCGCCCATGGCGTTGGGCTGGCCGGTGAGAGAAAGCGGGCCGGCACCTGGCTTGCCAATTTGGCCGGTGGCCAGATGTAAATTAATCAAGGCAGCATTTTTAGCGGTACCGCTGGTGGATTGATTGAGGCCCTGGCAATACATGGAAAGGGTAGGGCCTGCGCCAAACCACTGCGCAGCGGTAATAATATTGGCTTCTTTAATGCCGCAAATATCGGCCACCATTTTCGGCGTGTATTCCCGCACAGTATTCTTCAGCGCCTCGAACCCTTGAGTGTGGGCTTCAATGTAGGGCATATTCAGCATGCCCTCCCACAACATCACATGCAGCATGCCATTGAATAGGGCGACATCGGTGCCGGGCAGGATGGCGAGATGCAAATCGGCCGATTGTGCCGTATCGGTACGGCGCGGGTCGACGACGATGGTTTTCAGTGCAGGATTGCGTTCCTTGACATCTTCGATGCGGCGATACAGGATGGGGTGGGCATAAGCGGTATTCGAGCCGGCGATGAACAGACATGCCGTGTGGTCGATATCCTCATAGCAGGCTGGCGGCGCATCGGCGCCCAGCGTGGCTTTGTAGCCGCTGACGGCCGACGACATGCACAGGCGCGAGTTGGTATCGACATTATTGGTGCCGATCAGACCCTTTGCCAGCTTGTTGAAGGCATAGTAATCCTCGGTCAGTAATTGACCCGAGATATAAAAGGCCACAGCATCCGGGCCATGCTCGCGGATGATGGCGGCAAAACGCTCGGCCACATAATCCAGCGCATAATCCCAGCTGGTTTGCTGGCGCGGCTGTTGGCGATCCTGGCGTTGTTCCGGGAATAGCGCGCGGGTATCGAGTTTTGCCGTCAGATGCAGGGTCGCACCCTTGGTACACAAGCGGCCAAAGTTGGCTGGGTGATCAGGATCGCCGCGCACACCGGTGATTTTGCCATTTTCTGTTTGAATAATGACACCGCAGCCGACGCCACAATAACAGCAGGTGGACTTGGTCTCAGTCACTTGTGAATTTGCTGTTGTGCTGGCTTCGCTCATTTCAATACTCACTATAATTCCAAATAAACAGTACCATCTTCAACTTTTACGGTAAAACAGGCAGTGTGGCCTTCGTCCGGCTCCTGCGCCTTGCCATCCACCAGGCTAATCTGCCAGGAATGCAATGGGCAGGTGACTTTTTCACCATAGACGATGCCTTGAGATAGTGGGCCGCCTTTATGCGGGCAATGGTTGTGCAAGGCAAACACTTGGTCATCTTCCGTACGAAATACCGCGATCTCGCCTTTTGCGCTACGAACAACACGCGAACCCAGCTTGGGAATGTCATTTAAGCTGACGATTTTGGTCCAATTGCTCATACAAGCTCCACGCTATACAGGTTAAGAAACAACTAATAAATAAATCAGTAAAAAATTGGCGATGAGCGAAAAAATAGCGATCCATTGCCACTTTAATAATCTTGCCCTCGCAATCAGCGGTGTGCGTTGCGGGGCTAGAATGGGTTTGAGTTCCCCATGTTCCAGTGCCAGCAGCATTTCTTCCGTCGTTTCAAATCTTGCAGCAGGGTTGTGCGCAACCGCTTTCAGGATGATGTTTTCCAGCCAACTGGGAATTTCCGGGCGATAGCGTGTCGGGGGGGTAGGTTCGCCAAATCGTGGGTGCTGGAAAGGCTCTATTTCGCCATAGGGGTAGCGTCTGGTCAGCAAGTGGTACAGCGTCACCCCGGCGGCATAAATATCTGTGCTGGTATCGGCCGTTTTGCCATCAAACAGTTCTGGTGCCATAAAGCTTGGCGTGCCAGGATTCTGCACGGCGGCTATGGTGGTTGCGCCTGCAGTTAATGCTACGCCCAAATCCAGAATGCGTAAGCGGTTATCCTGCCCCATGTGCAGGTTGGCAGGCTTGATGTCGCGATGGGTAATGTTCAGGCGATGCAGCGCACCTAATCCGCGCATCATCTCTGCGCCTATGCGTGAGACGCCGGTCGCAGTGAAATGATGACCATTATCAAGCCGCTGTTGCAACGTAGCACCTTCATGCCAGCTCATGACATAGTACAGCTTGCTGCGCTTATCGGTTGTAAGTGGCAATACCTGTGGCACGTATTGCGAGACCACCCGTTTGGCCAGCCATTCCTCGTTGAGTAATGCCTGGCAGCTATCCTTATCTTCGGCCAATAGCGGTTGTAGCGTTTTTAGTACCCAGATCTGGCCATTGAGATTGTTTTTTACCTTGTAAAGCAGACTGGCACGTGATTCATGCACTAGGCTGAGTATTTCAAAATCATCTAATATCTCGCCTACTTTGAGCCGTTCCGGAACAGCAAGCAGTTTGCCTTCTGCCAATAAGTCAGATAGTGAGTCTTTACCAATATCTTCGATGCGGACTACCAGTACGGTGGCATTATCCTGTCCATCAAGCGCCATGGCCGTTTTGGTGAGCTGGTCACAAATCATCTGTGGATTGTCAAACAGCTCCAGGGTACTGTGCAGCATTTGTGGTCCCAGCACATCCCAGATACCATCTGTCATTAGGGCAAATACGTCGCCCTTTTGCAAGCCGCCTTCGGTAAAATCAATTGCCAGATGCTGGTCCAGGCCGACAGCACGCTTTAATACATGGCGCATATCCGGTCTGTCCCATACATGATCTGTCGTTAGCAGCGCCAATTTGCCAGCGCGTAGCCGGTAAATGCGGGTGTCACCCACATGTGCCAGATAATAGCGCTGGCCTCTAAATACTAATAAAGACAACGTAGTTGCCATGCCGGCAAAACCACGATGGGCCGCTGCTTGTGCTAACAGCCAGCGATTAACTGCTGTGATTACCTTGTTGAGCGCAGCATTAATTTCCCAGGTGTCCGGCGTGGCGTAATAGTCGGACAGAACGCTGCGTACGGTCATCTCGGCGGCTTCCTGCCCACCGGTATTGCCACTGACACCATCGGCGATGGCGACCAAGGCGCCCTTGGTTAAGAGTTGTTCATCGGTAGGCATGACGATGCCAGCGTAGTCCTCGTTGCGTTCACGTGGACCTTTTGCTGTGCCCTGACCTACGATAATTTTTAAGCTCACTACAAGCTACCTTGGTCTGATTGCGTTTTATATTTTAGCTGAGGTCAGTGCGGCAGAACCCCAGGTGGTGCGCCAGCGGGTTTTAACACCGGTAAGGCCAATGATCGCTAACACGGCAAGACCCGCAAAAATCAGTAAGCCTATTTGGTAGCTGCCTGTGGCTTGCTTGAACCAGCCTAGGCTGGCGGCAAGATAGAAGCCGCCGATACCGCCAGCCATGCCAACCAAGCCCGTCATTACCCCAATTTCTTTGCGGAAGCGCTGTGGCACAAGCTGAAACACTGCGCCATTGCCCATGCCGAGTGCTGCCATGACTGGAATAATGACGAGCAGAGAGGCTGCTAGGTTAGTTTGACCAAGACTCATCACCAACAATAAGGTAGCAGCCAGGCCATACATCACCAGCAGGGTACGGATACCACCTGCTCTGTCGGCAATATAGCCGCCAATCGGACGCACCAAGGAACCGGCAAAGACGCAGGCCGCGGTGCAATAGCCGGCAGCCACCGGTGTCAGGCCGAACTGGTCGTTAAAGTAGATAGTGAGTGAGGAGGCGAGGCCCACGAAACCACCAAAGGTCACGCTGTAAAAGAACATGAACCACCAAGCGTCTTTATCTCTAAGAATCGCTATGTATTGATTGAACGATTTGGCGGGTGGTGTATCAGGGCTGTCCTTGGCATTGATGGAATAAATAATCAATACGAGTACCAGCGGGATCAGTACCAAGCCAAATACATTATCCCAGCCGTAAGCCATTGCCAAGCCAGGTGCAAACAGCGCTGCCAACACGGTGCCTGAGTTGCCGGCACCGGCAATGCCCAGTGCTGTGCCTTGGTGCTCAGGCGGATACCAGCGTGATGCCAGGGGCAAGGCTACAGCGAACGAAGCACCGGCAAAACCCAGAAAGATACCTAGGGTGAGAACTTGCTGAAAACTTTGGATACCATGCAGCCAGGCGATAGTCAGTGCTGCAATGACTATCACCTGGCCCAGCAAGCCCGCCATCTTGGGTTTGATGTGGTCAACCAGGACCCCCATCACTATGCGCAGCAGCGCGCCAGCCAGAACAGGTGTTGCCACCATCAGGCCTTTTTGTGCTGGCGTGAGATGTAAATCCCCCGCGATCTGGACTGCTAACGGGCCTAGCAGCACCCACACCATAAAGCTTAAATCAAAATACAGAAACGCAGAAAACAAGGTCGGTTTATGGCCGGCTTGCCAGAAACTTTTTTTCATGATGATTTACCTTTTATACCGTAATTGTTTCAAATTCTTTATGCTCGTCGCGTTTTTGTACGCGTTCAGCCCATGGGTCTGCTGTGCCTTGCAATGCGAACAGCAGGCGCTCGTAGGCGGCCTTGCGGCCTTCGGCATCTTCCAGCACGCGTTTCTTCACGTAGTCCAGGCCGACGCGTCCAATCCAGTGCACGGTGCGGTCTAGATAGCGAGCCTCCTCGCGGTAGATCTGGATAAAAGCACCGGAGTATTCCAGCACTTCTTCAGACGTTTTTACCTTGCACAGGTACTGCGCGACTTCGGTCTTGATGCCGCCGTTGCCCCCGACATAAATTTCCCAACCGGAATCGACGCCGATGATGCCGACATCTTTGATGCCGGATTCGGCGCAGTTGCGAGGGCAACCGGAGACGGCAAATTTGACCTTGTGCGGCGCCCACATATGGTCGAAGGCTTTTTCAATATCGATACCCATTTGTGTCGAATTCTGCGTGCCAAAGCGGCAGAATTCAGAGCCCACGCAGGTTTTGACGGTGCGGATGCTCTTACCATAGGCATAGCCGGATGGCATATCCAGATCAGACCACATGTCTACCAGGTCTTCCTTCTTCACACCCAGCAAGTCTATGCGTTGACCGCCAGTAACCTTGACCATGGGTACAGCATATTTTTCGGCCACGTCCGCAATCTTGCGTAACTGATCGGGCGTGGTGACACCACCATACATACGCGGCACCACAGAGTAGGTGCCATCCTTCTGGATATTGGCGTGTATGCGCTCATTAATGAAACGAGATTGCGGATCATCCTGCGCTTCGTGCGGCCAGGTGGAGAGCAGGTAGTAGTTGAGTGCCGGGCGGCAGGTCGCACAGCCATTGGGCGTACGCCATTCCATGGCTTTCATGGCATCCGGAATATTAAGTAATTTTTTATCACGGATCATCTTGCGTACTTCTTCATGGTTTTTATCCGTGCAGCCGCAAACAGCCTTGCTGGTGGATGGGGGAGCATAACCGCCGCCGAGGGTGGAAGCCAGGATCTGTTCAACCAGACCAACGCAGGAACCACAACTGGAACCAGCTTTGGTTTGTTTCTTGACGTCATCAATGGTGAACAGGCCTTTTTCCTTAATGGATTTAACGATAGTGCCTTTGCATACACCATTACAGCCACAGACTTCCATCTCGTCGGCCATGGCGGAAGCTTTGGTTTGGCCTTGATGACCGGAATTGCCCAGACTGTCCTGACCGAACATCAGATGGTCGCGGATTTCATGGATGGGCTTGCCACCACGCAACATCTGGAAATACCACGCACCATCTGTTGTATCACCATAAAGCACGCTACCGATGATTTTGTCATTCTGAATGACCAGTTTTTTGTAAACCCCGCCAACCGCGTCGTGCAACACTATTTCCTCAGTCCCTTCGCCGCCACTGAAATCACCGGCGGAGAAGAGGTCGATGCCGGTGACTTTCAGTTTGGTGGAAGTGACTGAGCCTTTATATTGACCAATGCCAAAATTGGCTAAATGCGTGGCGCAGACTTTGGCCATCTCAAATAATGGTGCTACCAGACCATAGCTGATGCCGCGGTGGGTAACACATTCACCTACGGCATAAACACGCGGATCGTAGGTTTGCATGGTGTCGTTGACTACAATGCCGCGGTCGCAATGGATGCCGGCGGATTCTGCCAGCGCATAGTTGGGGCGTATGCCGACTGCCATCACTACGATATCAGCCGGGATTTCGCTGCCATCTTTGAAGCGTACGCCGGTCACGCGGTTATTTTCACCAAGAATCTGCTCGGTATCTTTTTCTAGCAAGAAAGTGAGGCCTTTGTCTTCCAGAGATTTTTGCAGCATGCTGCCTGCCGGTTTATCTAGTTGGCGCTCCAGCAAACAGGCACTCTTATGGATTACAGTGACTTGCATGCCCTGGATTTTGAGGCCGTTTGCCGCTTCCAGCCCCAGTAAACCACCACCGATAACCACCGCATGCTTATATTGGTTTGCGGTATCAATCATGGTGTCTACGTCTTTGATATCGCGGAAGCCAATCACGCCTTGTAAATCCTTGCCCGGGATAGGCAGCATGAATGGTGTGGAACCGGTCGCGATCAGGAGGCGGTCATAGTTTGTGCTGGTGCCATCTTCGGCAGAGGCAATGCGTTTTAAACGGTCAATCTTGTTGATGCGCTTGCCAGTATGCAAGGTGATGTTGTTTTCCGCATACCACTCACGGCTGTTCAGGATGATGTTGTTAATCGTTTGCTCACCTGCCAGCACTGGTGAGAGCATGATGCGGTTGTAGTTCGGGTGTGGCTCATCGCCAAACACGGTGATTTCATATAAGTCAGGCGCGATTTTAAGCAATTCTTCAATGGTTCTCATACCGGCCATGCCATTGCCAATGACAACTAGCTGCATTTTTTTCATGCTTTCTCTCCTACCTCTTGATATTCAGCTACGCTGCAACAGAAAGTGCAGTTGTTAAGTGCATGCTTTGCGCTAACCGCACAACATGGCCTACCACTATGATGGCGGGACTGGTCAGCCTGGCTTGCTGTACGGCTATCGGCAGCATGCTGATGGTGCTGGTGACATGTCGTTGTTGTGGCAGGCTGCCTTGCTGGATGACAGCTGCAGGCATATCGGGTGACATGCCGGCTTTCAAGAGGTCACCGACAATGGTAGGCAAATGTTTCATGCCCATATAAATCACGAGAGTAGTGCCACTTTCGGCTAGCGCCTTCCAGTTAGGGCTAGCGCCATCCTGGGTATGGCCGGTAACGAAAGTAACGCCATGCGTGAATGCTCGATGTGTGACCGGTACGCCTATGCAGGCCGGCGCGGCGATGCCGCTAGTGATACCGGGAATAATTTCGGTATCGATACCCGCCGCCCGCAAAACCAGCATTTCTTCACCGCCACGACCAAATAGCAAGGGGTCTCCACCTTTCAAGCGTGCCACGGTATGGCCTTGCTTTGCCAAAGCTACCATCATGCGATTGATAAAGTGTTGTGGCGTGGATTTGCAGCCACCACGTTTGCCCACTTCAACTACACGCGCTTGCGGTGCATACTGCAAGAGATCGCGATTTATCAAATCATCCAGCAGAATCACATCAGCTGCTTGCAGCGTCTTGATTGCCTTTACCGTGACTAGCTCTGGATCGCCAGGTCCAGCGCCTATGAGAAAAACCTTACCCGCCATATTGAGTGCCATTCCTTATCAATTTGAACTTAATGAGCAATTAGCATGCCTGCAAAATTTCCTATTAAATACAGTCTGTTAAAAACGTCACAGGGAAACCATGACCAAAAACCACATGTAATAAGTGCATACGCACCATGCTGTGCTCCAGCATGGTGCGTATGCAATCGATCGCTAGTTGCCTAATGTCTTAGAACGTATACATCATCGTTGCCCAGATCTTTTCAGTATCTGGCTTGCGGGGCGCAGCCTGAAGCGAGGTGCCATAAACATCGTCCTCGTTAAACTTTGCATATTCCAACTTGGCGTTGAGCTTATCGGTCAATGGGTAAGCCACGCTAAAGTCCAACTCGGTGCCGTAATGAGCTACCAGCGTGTTACCAATTGTTTTGAAATCCTTATCTGACTTGTAGTCATGGTACTCGGCCATGAGTTTTGCATTTTTGATGGAGGTGGCTAGAGTGACGTAGGTGTCACGGATACCTTGTCCTGGCGTGGTCAGGAATAAATCAGCCCAACCCTGGAACAAGTGGTTGATGCCTAGCGGCGTTTGGAAGCCATATTTGCCGCTGTTGCTGGACAACAACTCCTGGACTATGCGTAATGACCAAGTCTGATACATCGCGCCGCCGCCGAACTTGTAATAGTGCGCATCAATCAGGTCGCTATTACCCTTGTAATTGTCCTGTTTGGCGTATTCAGCGGTATAAAGACCTTTCCAGTTGTCATCGAGCTTGTACGCGCCATCCAGGCGCAAACCCAAGGTACGGTTGCTGGCATCCGTGGTTGCAGTGCTGGTGGACGGGATGTCGCTGCTGGCACCCAAGCCGTTGCCGGGCCTGCTAGCAGAGGGCTGGCCGTTGGGCTGCCGCTGTTCTGAGGCAGATTAGGTGCGTCGATGAAGTAACCTTAACCAATCAGCGATTCGCTAGGGGAGATGCGGTACTTGATCTTGGCGATTTCAATATTGGTATCGCGTAGCTAGGTATTGGTCTGTCTTACCTTTTCGAAGTGCGCCAGGAAAACCTCGGTATCCGGGATAGATTTGTTCAGCACGGAAACACCGTCAAACACTTGCATGACCTGCTTGAAGCCGATGTCGCCGATAAAGCGGACGTTGTCCAAATTAAACTGCTGACGACCGACGCGGGTCTTGGTGTTGCGGATACCGGTCCAGCCTACGTATAACTGGTTGACGCCGGTATAGCCAAGGTCGGCAATTACCGGGAAATTGCTATGGCCGGGCTTCGCACTTATTTAAGTGATTGCTGAAATTAATGATTTTGGCATCACGCCGGTGTGACGATTATCTTTATGGAGCGTATGGCCAGCAACAGCGGTCAAGCAGGATGTTCCAGTGAGGTGTCTGGGGTATCTGCTTGCAGGTCAAACTGCAGGCTAGCCAATCTGGCATAAAGCCCGCCATTGTGGCGTAATTCGGCGGGGCTGCCGATTTCAACTATGCAGCCATGCTCTATCACTACAATGCGATCAGCTTTTTGTACTGTAGCCAGCCGATGCGCAATGATCAACGTAGTACGTCCCTGCATGGCGGTGTTTATTCCTTGCTGCACCAATATTTCGGAGTTGGCATCCAGTGCGCTAGTAGCTTCGTCCAGCAAGAGGATGGGCGCATCTTTCAAAATCGCCCGCGCTATGGCAATGCGCTGGCGCTGCCCGCCTGAAAGTCTGGTGCCGCGTTCTCCCAGAAAGGTGTTGTAGCCTTCTGGCAGGCGGTTGATGAATTCATCAACCAAAGCAGCCTTGGCGGCTACCATGACTTCGGCATCAGTGGCATAGGGACGGCCATAGCGAATGTTCTCCAGGGCATTGGCCGAGAATATCACCGGTTCCTGCGGCACCACGGCAATCATACCGCGTAGACTTTCCAAACTGAGCTGGCGAATATCCTGCCCGTTAATGGTGATAGCGCCCTTGGATACATCATAAAAACGTAGCAGTAACTGGAATAGCGTGGTTTTGCCTGCGCCAGAAGGGCCAACCAGCGCAATACTCTCGCCGGCCGGGATATGCAGCGAGATATGATCCAGCGCGGCAGTTTCTGGCCGTGAAGGATAGCTAAACGTCACTTGGTCAAGCTGAATGGCCGCTTGAGTAGTGCTGCGCAACAGCTCAGGCTGCTCGGGCTCGGCGATAACCGGTTGCGCATACAGTAGTTCCAGCAGGCGTTCAGTTGCTCCGGCTGCGCGCATGATATCTCCCCATACCTCGGCCATGGAACCAACGCTGCCTGCTACCATCGCCGCATAAAGAATAAATGAAGCCAGCTCGCCTTCTGACATGATGCCTGCGCTCACTTGGCGTGCCCCCACCCATAACACAAAAATAATGGTGCCCATTACGGCGGTAATAATGATGGCGGTGAGTGCGGCGCGCACGCGCACGCGGCGGATGGCCGTAGTAAAGCTGACTTCCGTAGTGCCGCGGAAGCGTCCGATTTCGCGTAATTCCTGCGTATAGGATTGCACCGTGGACATGGCATTGAGGATTTCACCTGCCATGGCCGAACTGTCGGCTATGCGGTCTTGTGATTCACGCGAGAGTTTTTTGACCGAACGCCCAATTAGCATGATGGGTAATATCAACAGCAGCATCAGCCCAAAATTCAGCGAAAACAAATAAAAGCTGGTGACGGCCAGCATGATCATGCCGCCAGTAAACTGGAACAGGCTGCGCAAACCCATGGATACCGAGCTGCCGACTACGGTTTGAATCAATGTGGTGTCGCCGGTCAAGCGAGATAGCACCTCGCCGGTTTGCAAGGTCTCAAAAAACTGTGGCGATTGCGCCAATACACGCGCATATACCGCGTTGCGCAAGTCCACTGTGACGCGTTCGCCCACCCAGGACACGGTGTAATAGCGTGTCGCCACCATGATTGCCCAAAAACAGGCCAGGCCAAATAGTAGGAGAAATTGCCCATTCAGCCCCAAAGGCCCTATCAGCCCGGCATGGGACTTGGTCTGTTGACCAAAGCCAAAATCAATCAGGTCACGAAATGCTAGCGGCACCAATAGCAGTGTGGCAGACGCGAGGCACAGCAAAACAAAGGCCAGCATGACCTGCAGGCGATAGGGTCGTAAAAACGGCCATAAATCGCGTAACGACAATAAATGTTTGGCTGGTGCCGGCTGTATGGGTGTAGCTGGAGCTCGCATCGCAGAATGGACTTGGGAAATTGAACGTTGATGGTAGCACTGATAATCTAACTACTGGAGAAGACAGCTGCATCAGCTTGACGTTCAGTGAACGTGGTCTATGGGAAAGGAAAAATGCAAACGGGGACAATTGTCCCCGTTTGCTTGAATGACGCTGAATCTTAGCGGTAGCGCGTTTGGTTCACTTAAACTTAACGATTGCAGACGTACATCGTAACTTCAAAGCCAAAACGCATTTCGGTAACTTCTGGTTTGGTCCACATGATCAAGCTCCTTATAAAATTAATAACTCACTTTTAATAACATGGAACGTGTGCACTTTGGAGATGAACGTTCTGTATGTATGACTGCATCATGCGCCTGACATTGCAATTACCCTCTGCCTAAAGCCATGAATAGCACCTCATGATTTTCATGAATCTTATAAGCTCAATGACGCGCCACTAACCAACATGATACCTGCTGAGTAGGCTCGCACAGATTTGACTTTCCCTGTGTATACTGACCTGATGACTGCTAGGTGGATATGCTGATGTATATAAGAAAAACTGGCTATATGAGCATGGCAACACTTATATCAGCGCTTTGCCTGGCGCTACTCGCAGGTTGTAGTGCAATACCCACTATGGTGCCGGACATGGCGCTGCGACCATCGCATCCCGTGCAGCTGGAAGGCGCCCATGGGGCCTTGACCGCCCAGCAGAGCAAAGCGATTCTTGCCAGACTTAAAAAAAATGGCGATGAAACCAATATCTTCGATAAACATCTGGCACTGGAAGAGGAGATTGTCGGTAGTCCCCTGGTGGTGGGCAACAAGGTGGAACTACTGGTAGATGGTCCGACTACTTATGACGCCATGTTCGCGGCAATCGAGAATGCAAAAGACCATGTCAATATGGAGACCTTCATCATCGAAGATGATGAGGTCGGGCAACGTTTTGCCGAGCTATTAACCAGCAAGCAAAAGAGCGGCGTGCAGGTAAACCTTATTTACGATAGCGTGGGATCCCTCAGCACGCCCAAAGAGTTCTTCAAGCCGCTGATAGAAAGCGGTGGGAATGTGCTGGAATTCAATCCGATTAACCCACTCACTGCGCGCAAGGGCTGGCAATTCACCCGGCGTGATCACCGTAAGTTATTGATAGTGGATGGGCAGGTCGCTTTTGTCGGCGGCATCAATATCAGCAGCGTATATTCCAGCGGATCGTTCGGCAGAGCTAAATCGAACAAGGACAAACCGCCATGGCGTGATACCCATTTGCGTGTGGCGGGGCCGGTTGTCAGCGATTTCCAGAAACTGTTCATGGCGACATGGCGCGAACAAAATGGCGAGCCATTGGCGCCCAAGGATTATTTGCCTGAACCTGGTAGCCAAGGTAATGAGGTAGTACGTGCCATCGGCAGTTCACCCGAAGAGCCTTACAGCCAGATGTACGTGACTTTGCTCTCCGCCATCAATAGTGCGGAGACCCGGGTTTCTCTGACCAATGCCTATTTTGTTCCCGATCCGCAACTTCTAGCCGTACTGAAGGGGGCGGTTCAGCGCGGGGTAGACGTCAGGCTGTTGTTACCCGGAAAAACAGATTCAACCATGGTGTTTTATGCATCGCGTTCTTATTACGATGAGTTGCTGAGCGCCGGTGTAAAAATCTATGAGCGGCAAGATTCATTGCTGCATGCCAAAACTGCACTCATAGACGGCGTTTGGTCGACCATAGGCTCAACCAATCTCGATTGGCGTAGTTTCGTCTACAACCAGGAAATCAATGCAGTCATTCTGGGGCAGGATTTTGGCACGCAAATGCAGACTATGTTCGAGAATGACCTTGCATCGTCCACACTCATTACGGTAGACGGCTGGAGAAAACGTTCAATCTTGGCCCGCATCAAGGAAAGGACGGCGCGTTTGTGGGCACGCTGGTTATAGGCCGCCTGCATATGCTGACACCAACCGGGATTTGCTATGCGCCAGATTTTTGCAATGAGAATATGGCATATGTATTTTAGCCAAGCATTCAGGGCAAGGTTGTTGCAATGTATGCCAGGTTTAGTGCTGATCTGCGGTCTCTTGTGGGGGGTATGGAGCGTAGCTGGGCAGTCTATTACCGGTGAGCCGGGTATGTCCGCAGTACTGCTACGTGCCAAGTACATGGAATTGGGCAAACAGCTATTCAATAATCAGTTTCAGCGCGCGCTCTATCTTAATTCTGAGGAATCCTCGCACGATTTAAGGGGCGAAATCTATGCAGTGGTCGATTATCCGTTTGCCATGGTTAACGTGGCGCTCAACGACCCCACGCATTGGTGTGATGTGCTAATCCTGCACGTTAATATCAAATACTGTCATGCTGCCAGCAACACGGCCGGTGCTGTCCTCAGCGTAAATCTCGGTAAGAAAGACGAACAGCCGCTGGCGGATGCCTATCGTGTAGAGTTCAACTATCGCGAGTTGATCACAACGCCGGATTTTTTTGCGGTGGCACTCGATGCCGAGAACGGCCCGTTGGGCACCCATGGCTACCGCATTCGTATTGAAGCCACACCGCTTAAAGATGGACGCACCTTTCTGCATTTCACCTATGCCTATGCCTTTGGCATGTCTGGCCGTCTTGCCATGCAAGGCTATCTGGCAACACTCGGCAGGGACAAGGTCGGGTTTACCGTCACCGGTAAACTGCCCAATGGCCAGCCTGTTTACATTCAAGGGGTACGCGGCGTGGTGGAACGCAATACCATGCGTTATTACTTGGCTATCGATGCGTATCTTGCCGCGTTGAGTGCACCGCCTGAGCAGCAGTTGGAGAAACGCCTGCAGTATTGGTATAACGGTACTGATCAGTACGCCCGCCAGTTGCATGAAGTGGAGCGGCCTGATTACCTCGAAATGAAACATAACGAGTACCAGCGCCAGCAGGTAGCCCAATAGAGGCCAGCCGCAGAATACATTTGTGGTTCCTTACCCAGTTATCAATCTGATAATGTCACTGCATAATAGGGTCATCTCTCTCTCTTACCCTTATGATAATGACCTCGGGCAATAATAAACTCAGGCACCCTAGGAGCAAAACCATGAATGATAAAGAGCTCGTCGCTATACAAGCTGCAAGCTACGTCCAGGACGACATGCTGGTCGGCCTGGGCACAGGTTCAACCGCCAATTATTTTATTCAGGAGCTGGCGCGTCGGCGCATGGCAGAAGGCCTGCGCATAACCGCAGCGGCGAGTTCGGTTGTCAGCACGATTAAGGCACAGGAGCTGGGGCTGCCCTTAGTTGCCATGGAACACCTGAGCAGGCTTGACCTGTACGTGGATGGTGCCGATGAAGTGACGCCGGACATGACGCTATTAAAGGGCCGCGGTTCTGACCTGGTGCGTGAGAAGTTGCTGGCAAGAGCCAGCGACAAATTCATCGTGCTGGTCGATCAGAGTAAGCTGGTTGACCGCATCGGCGAGCGCTTCCCTATCCCCGTGGAAGTCGCCCCCTTTGCCTGGCAGTTAGTCAAACACAGGCTGGAGGCCATAGGCGGGCGTGGGGATCTGCGCCAGAACTCCAGCAAAGACGGCCTGGCGGTGACATCCCATGGCAGCCTGGTGCTGGACATGGTGTTTGACCCCAGCCTGGACAGCAAGGCCCTGGACGAAGCCTTGAACAGCACGCCCGGCGTGGTTGAGCATGGCATATTTCGCGGGCTCGCAAGCGCAATCTTTATCGCGGTGGATGGCAAGGCCGAAGAGCGCTGGGCTAAGAGCCGGCAATAGTTAGGCTGCAAAGCGCAGGGCGCATGTTTTAATGCCCTCGCCAGCAGAATCTGACGGCAATTTGGCATGTTGTGCTGCACTGTTTACTTAAGCAGTGCAGCGGTTTCCTGCTGGTTGCCTTGCAGCGCATATTTGAGCGCCGTCATGCCATGGTTGTCGACAAGCTTGGGGTTTGCCCCATGGTCGAGCAATGCCTGTACTACCACCGTACTGCCAGAGGCTGCAGCCCACATCAGCGGAGTGACTCCGTTCAGGCTGGTATCGTTGACATCCGCTCCTTTTTTCAGAAGAAGGTGAACGATTTCCAGATGGCCGTTCCCGGCAGCGTAATCCAGCGCTGTCTTGTCGGTGTTGTCGCGCGTCGTGACAAGAGCGTCCTTGTCGAGCAGCATGGCGACTACCTCTGTATAGCCCCCAAATGATGCAGCAATCAATGGTGTAATGCGCATGACGTCACGGGAATCGACGTAGGCGTTATGCTCCAGCAGCAGGCGGACGATTTCGGCATGTCCGCGTTTGGCAGCGAGGTTGAGAGAGGTGCCATCCTTGCGGGAAAGCGCATTGACGTTAGCCCCACGTTCCAGAGCGGCTTTTACGGTAGCTGCCTCGCCATTTTCGGCAGCCTGGAGCATGTCGCGGCTAATGTTTTGCGCTGAAGCGAGGAGTGGCATGGCCAGCATGAAATTGAAAATCAGGCCCAAAAAAATACGATACATGTTTGAAATCCTTGTCTTATTGACTGGCGATGTAATTAACCAGGTTTTCCACTTCGTCGTCGGTGAGCGGACCCAAGGCTCCCTTCATGGAGCCACCGTCGTTAGTGCGTCTGCCGTCACGAAAGTCCTTGATCTGTTTCATCACGTATTGCAGTTGCTGCCCTTGCACCCGCGGTACGTCGCCCATGCCCTTGAATGCATCGCCGTGGCACATGGTGCAGATGGTCCTGTCGGCAATCACCTTGCCTGCCGCCACCTT
This sequence comes from Methylophilaceae bacterium, assembly GCA_039933015.1. Taxonomy (GTDB): domain Bacteria; phylum Pseudomonadota; class Gammaproteobacteria; order Burkholderiales; family Methylophilaceae; genus JBDTOX01. Next base: position 20,844 of record JBDTOX010000025.1, on the reverse strand, counting down.
TGTGGAGTCCGGCTTGAAGGTGTTCTCAGCCTCGGTATTGCGCTGAAAAGGAGGAAGAGAGCCGAAGAACATGGCCAGTTCCAGCGCCTCGGTTTTGTCGGCAATGGTGGCCGCTATTGCGCTCATCTCGGGGTCGCTGCGGCGGCCTTGCATGAAGTCCTTGAGCTGCAAATAAATATAGGTGGTTTTCTGTCCCGCTAAAGAGGGATATTTCCCGTTGGTGGAATTGCCATTCGGCCCGTGGCAACTCATGCAAATGGCCGCTTTTTCGCGAGTAGATGGAGAAATGTCATCGGCAAATGATGATACGGAAATTAGAAGCGAACTCGCCGCCAGTAAACGGAAAATAGTTGGAAAACTCATTGGCTATTCTTGCAATATGATTTAAGGATTACAACACACTTCAATTAACTATACAGGATGGGGCAAGTCAAGCAGCCGCCCATTAAGCGGCCGCTTGCCATACCTTGGTGGATGTTTACGGCAGTGCGAACACGAACACGGAGTTGCCGCGTTTGAAATTCAGCTGCGTGTTACCACCTGCAGCCACAGCGATGTACTGTTTGCCACCCGCGGTAAATGTGACGGGGGGCGCGTTGACGCCGGCGCCACAGTTGAATTGCCACAACACCTCGCCGGTCTTGGCGTTATAGGCCTTGAACAGGCCGTTGCCTTCACCGGTGAAGACCAGATCGCCTGCGGTGGCGAGTACGCCGCCTATCATCGGCTGTTCGGTCTTGACCTGCCAGGTGATCTTGCCGGTGTCGACATCGACTGCGGTCACATTGCCCCATTGCTCTTCACTTGGAATCGCCTTGAAAGCACCGCCCAGCCACAGCTTGCCACTTGGGTAGGGGGAAGACTCGACGTGGTAGGTCATCGGCTGATGCAGGTTGATGGCGTAGCTGAAGTGGGTGCGCGGGCTATATGCCATGGGCGACCATTCCACACCACCGTTGGCACCAGGCAGCATACGCGCGCCGTCCTTGGTGGGCAGCGTCCACATGTTTTCCTGCGGCACCATGGCCTCGGAGAAACGGATCAGCTTGCCGGTGCGGCGGTCATGCACGTAAACATGGCCGGTCTTGCCGCCATGGATTACAGCCGGCACCATCTTGCCGCTGGCATCCTTGGCGTCAACCAGAATGGGTGGGCTGACTGCGTCCAGATCCCAGACATCGTGCGGAATATATTGGTAGTGCCACTTGTACTTGCCGCTGTCGAGGTCGACTGCCACCAGGGAATCCGTGTACAGGTTATCACCGGGGCGGATGGCACCGTCCAGGTCAGGTGACGGATTGCCCACCACGAAGAACACGGTGCGTGTGGCGAGGTCGACCGCCGGAGACATCCAGACGCCACCGCCCAAGGTCTTGTAGGGGTCGCCCAATTTCCGCAGCGCAGTTTTTTCCGCTGCGATATCACGATGCATGTTGCGGCCGGTAGCGTCATGAGTCGCCCAGACACCAACGGAGTTTTCCGCGGTGGTGTTGAAGTTCCATGCCAGCTTGCCCGTTTCAGCATTATAGGCGCGCACAAAGCCACGGATGCCATACTCGCCGCCGTTGGTGCCGATCAGTATCTTGCCGTCTACCACTACGGGCGCCATGGTTTCACTGTAGCCCAGTTCCGGGTCGGCAATCTGCGTTTGCCATTTCACTGCGCCGGTCTTGGCGTCCAGCGCAATCAGCTTGGCATCCAGCGTGCCCATGAACAGCGTATCGCCGTACATGGCGACGCCGCGACTGTTAGGGCCGCAGCAATACGTGGTGATGGGCCCCATCTTGTGCGCGTAATGCCAGAACTCTTTGCCGGTTACGGCATCGATGGCATACACGTGGTTAAATGAGGTGGTCAGGTACATCACGCCGTTGACGACCAGCGGCGCGGTTTCCATGGACTCCAGCACCGCCGTCTGGAATACGTAAGCCGGTTTCAGGTTGCTTACGTTGGTGGTGTTGATTTGGGTTGCGGGGGAATAACGGGTTTGGCTGTAGTTGCCGTTGGCATGGAGCCAGTTGTTGGAGTCCATGGCGGCTTTGTTGAGCATATCCTGAGAAACGGCGGCTTTGTTGAGCATGTCCTGAGAAACGGAACTTTGCTTGCTTTTGAAGGTTTCGACCTGTTCCGTTGCCAATGCCTGGACGGAAACAGTACCCGTCAATAGGCCGCTGGCAAGGATGGCCGCTAAAGTTTTTTGCTTCATAGTTATCTCCTGGTTTAGGAATATTTCGTTTGTTGTTGTTAAGCAAGTTTCATTGAATTCCTTACTTACTTGCGGCAAAGAATATTTATTCCAAGCAGAAACTTGATGTTAGTTGACCACCCTGAAATAGGCTTGTCAATAATTAACAGCATGCATAACAAGGGTGATTCATGGAGATGGCAGCACGGCGTGACCTGCTGTTTGCGTCAGGGGGCGATTACGGGCAGGGCTATTTGTTGTTTAGGCACTTCAGAGCCTTCAAGGTTGGCAATTGGATATGATAACCCTTCGAAAATCTTACTCAGCACCTCCTTAGTGGGCATATTCGCTGCGTATCATTTTGTAACGACTGCGTTTCTAAAGAGTTTTAAGATTAAGCTTCCATAAATTAATTGGTGAGAGTTTGCTCAGTGGATGGCATTTTGCACGCGCCTTCCAGGCATGCTGAAAATAAAACTTGCTGTGAAGTATTAACTATCTAGGTTGCCTCATGACGCATGATCAAGATCCTCGTTCCTCTGCCACCTCAAACACCTCCAGAAAATATCTGGGATGGATGCTGGCCCTTGTGGTTATCGCAGCTGTTGTCGGTGGTATTTACACGCTTAGACATCACGACCAAGCTGCCAAGGGACACAAGAAATTCGACCCCGACTCCCGCCCCATGCCGGTGCTGGTGGCCCAGGCCGAGCGGCGCGATATTGCTGTGTATCAGGATGCGCTGGGTACGGTGACGCCGCGCAATGCCGTGGTGGTCAAAGCGCGCGTGGATGGCCAGTTGCTGAATCTGTATTTCCGCGAGGGCCAGATGGTGAAGGCCGGTGACCTGCTGGCGCAGATCGATCCGCGTCCGTTTGAGGTGCAACTGGCGCAGGCCAGCGGCCAGCTGGCGCGCGACAAGGCGCTGCTGGAAAACTCGCTGATAGATTTGGAGCGTTACCAGACCTTGCTCGCGCAGGATTCCATCTCCAGGCAACAGACAGATACGCAGGAAGCGCTGGTCCGGCAATACCGCGGTGCGCTGGCAGTTGACCAGGCGGCGGTAGATACTGCCAGGCTGCAATTGAGCTATGCCCGCATTACCGCACCGATCAGCGGCCGTATCGGCCTGCGCCAAGTCGACCCCGGCAACATGATCCATAGCGCGGACGCCAATGGCATTGTCACTATTGCGCAATTGCAGCCGATTACGGTTTTATTCAATATCCCGGAAGATAATCTGCCTGCAGTAATCCAGCGCATGAAGTCAGGCGGGGCGGTTGCTGTAGATGCATTTGATCGCGGCCAGAAGGTCAAGCTGGCAAGCGGAAGCTTGTTGACGGCAGATAACCAGATAGACCCGACTACTGGCACCATCAAGCTGCGCGCCGAATTCAAGAATGACGAAGGCACGCTGTTCCCCAACCAGTTCGTCAATATAAAAATGCTGGTGGATGTGCAAAAAGCGGCAACCGTCATCCCGCTCTCTGCCCTGCAACGCGGCAGAAACGGCAATTACGTGTATGTGGTCGTTAACAACGAAGCCGTGACTTTACGGCCAGTAAAAGCGGGCCACGTGAACGGAGAATCAATCGCGATTTTAAGCGGGCTGGGTGTAGGCGAGATCGTAGTGGTAGACGGTGCCGATAAATTGCGCGACGGTGCCAAAGTCAAGCCCACGACACCCGCTGTTGCGGACGAGTCCGCAGCTGATAAAAGCAAGCGCCAAGGCCATAGCAAAGAGGGCGCGCGACAGCACCGGGACGCGGCATGAATCCCTCACGCCTGTTTATTCTGCGGCCCGTGGCAACCTCGCTGCTGATGCTGGCCATTCTGCTGTCGGGCATGCTGGCTTACCGCATGTTGCCGCTGTCGGCCCTGCCGGAGGTGGACTACCCGACCATACAGGTTGTGACCTTGTATCCCGGTGCCAGCCCCGATGTTGTGACATCTTCTATTACCGCACCATTGGAGCGCCAGTTCGGCCAGATGCCGGGGCTCAGCCAGATGACGTCCACCAGCTCCGGCGGGGCGTCGGTTATTACCCTGCAATTCGCGCTGTCCATGGGTCTGGACGTGGCGGAACAGCAAGTACAGGCCGCTATCAACAGCGCCAGTAATTTCTTGCCGCAGGATCTGCCCACGCCGCCTATCTACAGCAAGGTAAACCCCGCCGACGCGCCCGTACTGACGGTGGCGCTCACGTCCAGGACCCTGCCGCTGACCCAGGTGCAGGATCTTGCCGATACGCGGCTCGCGCAGAAAATATCGCAGTTATCCGGCGTTGGCCTGGTCAGCATCAGCGGTGGACAACGCCCGGCCATCCGTGTGCAGGCCAACCCCAAGGCACTGGCGGCCTATGGCATGACGCTGGACGATTTGCGCACTTCCATCAGCAACTCCAACCAGAGTCAGGCCAAGGGCAGTTTTGATGGCCCCACGCGCGCTTCCACGATTGAGGCCAATGATCAGGTCAGAACCCCCGAGGAATACCGCGAGCTGGTAATCGCCTACCGTAACGGCGCTGCCATCCGCTTGAGCGACGTGGCGACAGTGGTGGAAGACGCCGAAAATATACGTCTGGCGGCTTGGGCCAACCGCGATCCGGCGGTAATTCTCAACATTCAGCGCCAGCCCGGTGCGAATGTCATCGAGGTGGTTGACCGCATCAAACAGTTATTGCCGCAATTACAGGCGTCGCTGCCCGGCGCGCTGGAGGTGGTTGTGCTGACTGACCGCACCACCACTATCCGTGCCTCGGTTAAGGATGTGCAGTTTGAACTCATGCTGTCGGTGGCGCTGGTGGTCATGGTGATTTTCCTGTTCCTGCGCAATATCCCCGCCACACTCATCCCCAGCGTTGCCGTGCCCTTGTCGCTGGTGGGCACCTTTGGCGTGATCTACCTGGCCGGGTTCAGCATCAATAACCTGACCTTGATGGCGCTCACCATTGCCACCGGTTTTGTGGTGGATGATGCCGTGGTCATGATTGAAAATATCTCGCGCTATATCGAGCAGGGAGATTCGCCGCTGGAAGCCGCGCTCAAGGGCTCCAGGCAAATCGGCTTCACCATTATTTCGCTCACGCTGTCACTCATTGCCGTACTGATTCCGCTGCTGTTCATGGGCGACGTAGTAGGGCGGTTGTTCCGCGAGTTTGCCATTACGCTGGCCGTGGCTATCCTGATTTCTGCCGTGGTTTCGCTGACGCTGACGCCCATGATGTGCGCCAAACTGCTGCGCCATGCGCCGCCATCGGAGCGCAGCTGGTTTTATAATGCGGCGGGGGATTTTATTGATGGCATGACGCGCTTCTATGGCAAATTACTGACGCGCGTGCTGGATCATCAGGGGCTGACCCTGCTGGTGGCGCTGGGGACCTTGGCGCTCACGGTGGTGCTGTATATCGCAATCCCCAAGGGCTTTTTCCCGGTGCAGGATACCGGCGTGATCCAGGCTATATCGGAAGCGCCGCAATCCATTTCATTCAGTGCCATGGCCGAGCGTCAGCAGGCGCTGGCAGACGTGATCCTCCAGGATCCGGCGGTGGAAAGCCTGTCCTCCTTCATCGGTATCGACGGCAGCAACACCACGCTCAATAGCGGGCGCATGCTGATCAATCTCAAGCCCAAGGCGCAGCGCGGGCATTCAGGGCAGAGCGATGATGTGCAGGGTGTCATGAAGCGCCTGCAGGGTAAACTCGGGGATGTCAGCGGCATTGCCCTGTATATGCAATCAGTGCAGGACCTCACGATTGAAGACCGTGTCAGCCGCAGCCAGTACCAGTTCATCCTGGAAGATGCCGATGCCCAGGTGTTGGCGACAAGTACCGAGAGCATGCTGGGCAAGCTGCGGCAATCGCCACTGCTCAAGGATGTGGCCAGCGATTTGCAGAACAATGGCCTGCAGGCTCACCTGGAAATCGACCGCGACGCTGCCGGGCGACTGGGCATCACCATCGCCGCCATAGACAGCGCACTGTATAACGCCTTCGGCCAGCGCCTGATTTCCAACATTTTCACGCAGTCCAACCAGTATCGCGTAGTACTGGAAGTAGCACCGGAATTCCGCCAGGGCTTAAGCGCGCTGAACGGGATCTACGTCACGGCGACCAATGGCGGAACAAATAACAGGCAGGTGCCGCTCAACGCCATAGCCAGGATCAGCGAGCGCGAGGCACCGCTGGTGATCAATCACCTGGGGCAATTCCCCGCCGCCAATATCTCGTTCAATCTGGCACCGGGAGCATCACTCAGCGCAGCGGTCAAGGCGATCGATGCGGCGCAGCAGGAGGCCAGGTTGCCGCAAAGCACGCGCCTGGTATTCCAGGGCGCGGCAACGGCATTTCGCAGCTCGCTGGCTAACCAGCTGCTGCTGATACTGGCTGCCATCGTCACCATGTATATCGTGCTCGGCGTGTTGTACGAGAGTTACATACATCCGATCACCATCTTGTCCACGCTGCCTTCCGCGGGTGTCGGCGCGTTGCTGGCGCTGATGCTGACGGGCAATGATCTGGGTGTCGTGGGCATTATCGGCATTATTCTGCTCATCGGTATCGTCAAGAAGAACGCCATCATGATGATCGATTTCGCGCTGGAGGCGCAGCGCGAGCAGGGCAAGCCGCCGCGTGTAGCCATCTACGAGGCATGCCTGTTGCGCCTGCGGCCTATCCTGATGACCACCATGGCCGCGCTGCTGGCCGCGCTGCCATTGATGCTGGGCACAGGCGTAGGCTCTGAACTGCGCCACCCTTTAGGGTTGACCATGGTGGGCGGGCTTATTGTCAGCCAGGCACTGACGCTATTTACCACGCCCGTGGTCTACCTGGCCTTCGACCGCATGGCTACGCGTTTTGCGGCTTATCGTGGCAAGCCTGTGCAGGCCGCTGCCGGGATGGATAACAGCCAGGCATGAACTTCTCCGGCATCTTTATTCACCGACCGGTCGCCACCAGCCTGATGACCTTGGCCATTATGTTGGCTGGGGCTGTGGCCTTTACGCTGCTGCCGGTGGCACCGCTGCCGCAGGTGGATTTTCCTACCATCTCGGTGGAAGCCTCGCTGCCGGGTGCCAGCCCGGAAATCATGGCCACCGCTGTGGCGACGCCGCTGGAACGTTCGCTGGGGCGCATTGCCGGTGTCAATGAAATGACCTCATCCAGTGCGCAGGGCTCAACGCGGATCAACCTGCAATTTGACCTGAATCGCGACATTAATGGCGCCGCCCGTGATGTACAGGCTGCCATCAATGCCGCGCGCACGCTGTTGCCGACCGGCTTGCCGCGCAACCCCAGCTATCACAAGGTCAATCCGGCCGATGCGCCCATCATGATTATTGCGCTGACTTCCGACAACCTGCCGCAGGGCAAGTTGTACGATGCCGCATCTACCATACTGGCGCAGAAGCTGGCGCAGGTGAAGGGCGTTGGTCAGGTGAGCGTGGGCGGCAGTTCCTCGCCCGCGGTGCGCGTCGAGCTCAACCCCACAGCACTCAACAAGTACGGCATCGGGTTCAGCGACGTGAGCAGCGCCATAGCCGCTACCAATGTGAACCGTCCCAAAGGCACAATTGAGGAAGGCGACCGCCAATGGCAGATTTCTGCCAATGATCAGGCACATACTGCCAAGGAGTACATGCCGCTGATTATCTCCTACCGTAATGGCTCGCCGGTGCGGCTCTCCGACGTGGCCGAGGTGGTGGATTCAGTGCAGGATGTACGCAATGAGGGTTTGTCCAACGGTAAGCCTGCCGTACTGCTGGTGATCCGGCGCCAGCCCGGTGCCAATATTATCGAAACCATAGACCGCATCCGCGCCGAACTTCCGCAGTTGCGCGCTTCCATTCCGCGCGCGATCGATACCACTGTAGTGCTGGACCGTAGTCCTACCATCCGCGCTTCGGTGCATCACGTCGAGCTGACACTGACACTCTCTATCGGCCTGGTCATCATGGTGGTGTTCATGTTCCTGCGCAACCCGCGCGCCACCTTGATCCCCGCTGTGGTAGTGCCGGTATCGCTGATAGGGACTTTCGGCGTCATGTATTTGTGCGGCTACAGCCTGAATAACCTGTCGCTGATGGCGCTGACCGTGGCGACGGGCTTTGTGGTGGATGACGCCATCGTGGTGCTGGAAAATGTCTCGCGCCATATCGAAAAAGGCGAGCCGCCGTTTCAGGCAGCGCTTAAAGGCACGCGCGAAGTGGCTTTTACCGTGGTATCGATGAGCGTCTCGCTGGTGGCGGTATTCCTGCCATTACTGTTGATGGGTGGCATAGTCGGCCGCTTGCTGCGTGAATTTGCTGTCACCTTGTCGGCGGCCGTAGCCATTTCACTGCTGGTATCGCTCACCGTCACGCCCATGATGTGTGCGCGCCTGCTTAAAAATAAGCATCCTGGGAAATCCCCTGGACGCCTTTCCATGTGGAGCGAACGCGCTTTCAATGCTGTGCTGCAGGCCTATAAAAACACGCTGGACGTTGTGCTGCGTCATAGCCTGCTGACTATGTTGATATTACTGGCAACGATATGCCTGAACGTCTATCTGTACGTGATTGTGCCCAAGGGCTTTTTCCCGCAGCAGGATACCGGCCGCCTGTCAGGGGCGATTCTGGCTGACCAGGGCATTTCGTTCCAGGCCATGCGCCACAAGCTGGAAGATTTTATCAATATCGTGCGCAACGATCCGGCGGTGGAAAATGTGGTCGGTTTCATAGGCGGCGGGCAGCGCAATACGGGCTTTATGTTCGTGTCGCTGAAGCCGCAATCCGAGCGCAAACTGTCTGCCGACGAGGTGATTTCGCGCTTGCGCCCCAAACTGGGTAAAGAGCCCGGCGCTAACCTGTTTCTGCAGCCGGTGCAGGACATCCGCATGGGAGGCAGGCAGGGCAATGCACAGTATCAGTACACGCTGCAGGCCGACCGCCTGACCGAGCTGCGCGAGTGGGAGCCGCGCATCCGTGCAGCTTTAAGCGCATTGAAGCCCCTGGCTGACGTCAATAGCGACGAGCAGGATAAAGGCCATCAGACCACACTCACCATAGATCGCGACGCCGCCGCCCGGCTGGGCGTGAGTACCAAATTGCTGGACAGTACGCTGAATGACGCATTTGGCCAGCGCCAGGTGTCGATCATTTACGAGGCCCTCAACCAGTATTACGTGGTAATGGAAGTGGCGCCGCAATACTGGCAAAGCCCGGAATCATTACGCGACGTTTATATCGCCACTGCGCAGGGCACCCAGGTGCCATTGATGGCAATCAGCCGCTTCGCGCCCAGCTCCGGGCCGCTGGCAGTCAATCACCAGGGGCAATTTGCCGCCTCCACCATTTCTTTTAATCTCCAGCCCGGGGTTTCGCTTTCACAGGCTACCGCGGCGATAGACGGCGCGTTTGCCAGCATAGGCGTGCCCAACTCCGTACGCGGTGGTTTTCAGGGCACGGCCAAAGTATTTCAGGCCTCGCTGCAGAATCAACCGTGGCTGATCCTGGCGGCCTTGCTAGCGGTATATATTGTGCTCGGCATGCTCTACGAGAGCTATATGCATCCCTTGACTATCCTCTCGACGCTGCCGTCTGCCGGGGTCGGTGCCCTCCTGGCGCTGCTGGTGTGCAATATTGAATTCAATATCATGGCCATGATAGGCGTGATCCTGCTCATAGGCATTGTCAAGAAGAATGCCATCATGATGATTGATTTTGCGATTGATGCTGAGCGCACGCGCGGCATCAGCCCGCGCAATGCCATTTATGAAGCCTGTTTGCTGCGCTTTCGGCCCATCATGATGACCACTATGGCAGCCTTGCTTGGCGCATTGCCGTTAGCACTGGGCATAGGCGAGGGCTACGAATTGCGCCAGCCGTTAGGCATCGCCATCGTTGGCGGCCTGATCGTCAGCCAGTTGCTGACCTTGTATACCACGCCGGTGGTCTATCTTTATCTTGATCGCTTGAGCTTGTGGAGTCGCCGTCGCTTGGCACGCAGGGCTCCTACCGATGATTTGGCGATCCGGCCATGAAAAATGAGGAGTAGTTGGTATGCGCTGTAAATTGAACCGGACCCTGCCTGCGGCCTTGCTGGCCAGCATGCTGGTGCTAAGCGGGTGCGCGGTAGGGCCGGATTACGTGAAGCCGGACATGCAGGTACCGGCCACCTTCAAGGAACAGCAGGGCTGGAAAACCGCGCAACCGCAGGATGAGCTGCCGCGCGGCAAATGGTGGGAGATTTTTGGCGATGCCGAGCTTAATCAGCTGGTAGCGCAGGTGGCAGTCTCCAACCAGAACATACGCGCCGTGGAAGCACAGTTCCGCCAGGCACGTGCGCTATCGCAGCAGGCGCGGTCAGCGTATTTCCCGACGCTGACTGGCGGTGTTTCCACTATCCGCAACAAGCCCGCCAGCAACGTCGGTAATGCCCAGAATTTCAATCCCAGCATCAACACCAGCTATCGCATGAGCCTCGATGCGAGCTGGGAACCTGACATCTGGGGCCGTGTCCAGCGCTCGGTAGAAGCCAGCACTGCCGGCATACAGGCCAGCAGCGCCGATATCGAGGCCGCCAAGCTAAGTGCCCAGGCCGGGCTGGCGCAGAACTATTTTCTGCTGCGTATTGCCGATGCCAGGAAACAGTTGCTGGACGATACCGTGGCGGCCTATGAAAGATCGCTGCAGCTCACCAGGAATCAGTATGCAGTGGGTGTGGTGGCGAGAGGTGATGTGGTCGCATCCGAAACCCAGCTCAAGTCGGCCCAGGCGCAGGCTGTTGATATCGGTGTGCAGCGCGCCCAGTTCGAGCACGCCATCGCCATCCTGATGGGCAAGATCCCGGCCGAGTTTTCGCTGGCTCCTGCCACATCGGCTTTTGTGGCTGTGCCGCCACAGATTCCGCTGGGCGTTGCTTCCGCATTGCTGGAGCGCCGCCCCGATATTGCAGCTGCGGAGCGCCGTGCCGCGCAGGCCAATGCCAGCATTGGGGTGGCGCAGGCGGCGTATTTCCCGGCGCTGACCTTGTCGGGTACGCTGGGCTACCAGAGCCGTAGCTTCGCGCAGTGGCTTACCCTGCCCAGCCGCTTCTGGACGCTGGGCCCGGCATTGGCGCAGACCATATTTGATGCCGGCCTGCGTCGTGCGCAGAAAGCCCAGGCTATTGCGGTTTACGATCAGAATGTGGCCAATTACCGCCAGACAGTGTTGACTGCCTTCCAGGAAGTTGAAGACAACCTCGCTGCACTGCGCATCCTGGAAGAGGAAGCCCGTTTGCAGGATGATGCCGTGAAATCGGCGCGCGAATCGGTGCAGATCACCCGTAACCAGTACAAGGCCGGCATCGTGGACTACCTGAACGTGGTCAACGTGGAAACCATTGCGCTGACCAATGAAAGAACGGCGCTTAACATCCAGAGTAGCCGCCTGGTTGCCGCCGTGCTGCTGATCAAGGCTTTGGGTGGCGGTTGGGATAGCAGTGAACTGGGTAATAGCGCGCTGGGAAATAACGAAGCCGGCAAGACTGCACAGCCCTGAATGCGTTTAGCCGATCGACATTTCCAGGATGGCTTCCAGCCCTAGCCCACCGGCGCAGATGTTGCGTAGCCGTAACGTCCCACGATGTTTTTCTGCAATGGCGCAGGCAATGGTCAGCCCCAGGCCGCTTCCGCCGGAATCCCTGGAGCGCGAGTCTTCCAGGCGTTTGAAGGGTTGCAGCACGGTTTTCAGCGCATGCTCGGGGATGCCCGGCCCGCCGTCTATGATGGAAATGATCACCTTCTGACCCTCTTTTTTGACAATGATATGGGCGAATTCACCATATTTGACGGCGTTATCCACCAGGTTGGCCAGGCAGCGCCGCAAAGCGTTGGGCCGCCCCATTACGGGAGTGCCCACCTTGCCGCTGTGTGTGACTTCCAGACCGGCATCCGTCGCATCGTTGCAGATGGTGTCTATGAGTGAATCCATATCCAGCAGCTCGAAAGGCTCTTCCGCATTGAGGCTGCGCGCCAGCTCGAGGCCATCCTTGACCATGTCCTGCGTGACCACCAGATCATTCACCAGTTTAGTACGCAGGTCTGCATCCGCTACCTTTTCCAGGCGCAGGCGCAGCCGTGTCAGCGGTGTTTGTAAATCATGCGCGATCGCGGCGAGCATATAAGTGCGTTCTTCAATGAAATGCCGCATGCGCGATTGCATGCTGTTGAAGGCAGCGGCTGCTTCACGTACTTCGGTTGGGCCTTGCTCTTCAGGCAGATGCGGCTGCTCAAGGTTTTGCCCCAGATCATGGGCTGCCTGTGCCAGCCTGCGCAGCGGCTTGGTGGCAAGATGAGCGATAAAAAATCCCAGGCCGGCAATGCACGTCAGAAACAGCAGTAAATAGGGCAGGAAGTTGGGCCGGAAAGGCACGGGCAGGCGATCGGGAGGAGAGGCAATGTCTACACGCACAGCAGTTCCATCCAGCAGGGTCGCCAACACTGTCCGGCAATTGCGCGGGTTGTTGTTCTGATTGATATCGACGGCCTTGCCTCCGGGCATTTCCGGGCGCACAGGGCAGTCGGCGCCATAGCGCTGAAATGTGCTGATGTGCCTGTTGCTGCCCAGCGTGCGCGTGAGCGCGGCAGTGAGTTCTGCATCAGCGGTGTGGCCAGTGAGCGGCACCAGCGGCGAGAAATCAATGCGGACGCCGGACTTTTCGGTAATTGCGGCTATTTTCTCCCTGGCTGCCGGAGGCGTTGCTTCCAGCGTGAGCATGATCTGTTCGATACGTTCGCTCAGGTGGCGCGTCCTGATCTGGCCAAGCATGTCCCGGCCTTCGTAGGCAGCGAGCATCAGGGCGATAGCCGCCGAGATTAAAGTGCCCCCTAGCAGGATCAGGAAAAAGCGTACCGTCATTGAATTGATGAATGATTTGAACATTAATGTTCAGCCTTGATGTGCGTTGCCAAAACATAGCCTTCATTGCGTACGGTCTTGATGATCTGCGGATCGCGTGCATCTTCTTCCAGCTTTTGGCGCAGGCGGCTGACCTGTATATCAATGGAGCGGTCGAAAGGGTCGGCATCGCGTCCCTGGGTCAGGTTCAAGATATGATCGCGGTTGAGCACCTGATTGGGATGATCGAGGAATATCTTCAGCAGGCGGAATTCCGCACCGGACAGGGAGACGATCACCCCCTGCGGATTCACCAGATGGCGCGCTGTAAGATCAAGTGTCCACCTGGCAAACTGAAGCTGGCTGATTTCGGCGGCCTTGCTCTCATGGCTGGGGGCATGAGTACGCCTTAACACGCTGCGGATGCGTGATAGCAGCTCACGCGGCTCAAATGGCTTGCATACATAATCGTCAGCACCCATTTCCAGGCCCAGGATGCGGTCGAGTGAGGCGCTGCGGGCAGTGAGCATGATGATGGGGAGGTTGGAACGCAATCGCAGCTCCCTGCACAGGGTCAATCCATCGGTACCGGGCAGATTGAGGTCGAGAATGACAATATCGACCTGGTGGTTGTCCAGTACTTCCCACATCCCGGCCCCATCAGCTGCAGCATAGGCATGGCAGCCGAAAGTCTCCAGATATTCAGCCAGCAGGGTCCTGATATCCAGATCATCATCCACGACCAGGACATGTGCCGGCTGATCAATGCTGGTGATGCTGCTCATGTGAGCAATTTCAGATTTGAAGGCATACGGCAAACTTTCATTCTTTTAATTATGCTTAAAATTAAGCGGTTAAGCAGAATGGTATACCTGCAATCTATTTACAATCATGTAGTTTTGTATCGCATTGTATCGACATATCGCGCGCCCCAGCCTAGCCCTTTAGCAAGGGATAAGGCCGGGGTGCGTTACCTCGTTAGCCCGGAGGCGGCAGTACATAGCCTGGCGGAGGGGGTGGGGGATAATAACGCCGTGACGGCGGTGTGTAAGTCTGCCTGGGTTCGGTCACAAAACGCCCGGCAACCGGAACGCGGTGCCCTTGGGCATACATGCATTGCACATAGGCATTGTCATAGCGTTGCTGGGCATTGTAAGAGGATGCAGCAGCAGCGTTGCTGCCTGCGGCGCTGCCCACCACCAGCCCGGTTGCCGCGCCGATGCCGGCGCCGTCGTGTCCGCCAGCGGCAGCGCCTATAACAGCACCAATCGCGGTGCCAACGACGGCGCTTTTAGCCAGGCTGTCATTTGCGGCCTGGTTGGCAGTCATGCCACCGCTCTGTTCCAGGCCGTACTGCCGGCAATAATTATCATCATAGCGGAACTGGTCAAAGCTCTTGCCGCTGCCGGGGAGTGCCATGGCACTCGGTCCTTCAGGTGTCGTAGCGCAAGCCGCGAGCAAAAGTGCTATACCAAGCGCGCCATATCTGGGAAATGTAGTCATGACAGTATTCCTTGATTACTGTGGCGGTTCAGGCACGACTTTTTGCCAGCCACCAGGACATGCCTTGATGTAAGGATAGTAGCCGTCGGGCTTGTCGCAGTGATACCAGTAATAGTCCTGAGACTGGGATTCAGCTTGTTGCGGGCTATCCTGCTCGATGTAGACAGGCGGCGATGGCGGCGCTACGACTACAGGCGGGTAGTAGTAAGGATAGGCTGGGTAAGGATAAGCAGGGTAAGAGTAGTACGGATAGGGGTAGTATGGCCCAAAGCTTGGCCCGAAATTAAGTCCGATGCCTATGTGTGTATGCCCATGCCCTTCATGCCAATGTCCCCCATCATGCCCATGACCTCCCCCATGCCAATTTCCTCCTCCATGTCCGCGGTCTGCTAAAGCCATGCCGCTGGTAAACAAGCAGGCCAATAGCGCCAGAGCGGCCATTGATTTCAGTGGTTTCATGAAAAACTCCTTGATGCAAAAGAACTAGTCGGAAGAGCTTATATAACTAGGACTAGGCTTTGGTACCTGGAGTTTTCTAAAAAGGCGGGAGATTTGTATCAGTTTGTATCGTTTTTGGCAGCAAGCTTATCGGCACACCCCCGTCAGGTGTGTGCTGTCAGGCCAGGTAGTTATCCTGGCAATGACATTACTTGAGCGCTTTGAGTATCTTGTCGGTGATATCGGCCTTTTTCCCTGCGTAAGCGGCATTGCCATAAAACACCAGATCATAGCCCTCAGTCTGGGAAACTGAAGTGACGGCCTTGTTAATGCGGTTCTGCAGGTTGGACAGCTCTTCGTTTTTGCGCAGATTGAAATCTTCATTCAGCTCGCGCTGTTTGCGTTGGAAGTCAATCTTCAGGTTAGATAAGTCCTGGGATTTGGTGCGGCGATCACTCTCTGACATCGTAGGCAATTCTTTATTCAGTGCCGTTTCCTTGGCATCAACTTGTTTTTTGAGCCGCTCAAGCTCGGCGTTGCGCGGGCTGAATTCGGCTTGTAGCTTTTTGCCGGATTCCAGTGATTGCGGTGACTGCATGAGTTTTTGAATTTGCACATAGCCCATCTTGGTCTCTGCCACGGCGCTTGCCGTTACCAATAACAGGCTAGCCGCCAACATACATTGCAACATCTTGTTCAAATGATTTCTCCTGTTGTCGATGATATAAAAGGAAGGGGTTCCTCAACCATCGTTACTTCATCCATCTGTTTTTTTAAGCACAAATGCCACCAGCGTATCCACCTTGGCACCCATCCACGCCATGCATATGCTGGTTGTTATATGACTGAATGGCACATGGTACCAACGCAGCGTGTGATTTGTGAAGCGCACAAACCAGTAAGCCATAAAGCAGACAGTATCTGACAACGGAAAAGACGAAAAGTGCAGCGCTCATGATCGCAGTTTAATATCCATTTGCACTATAGGAACCGCGGCCCACCTCCTTGGAATGGGTGCATAAGGTTTAAATTCAACCGTATCATCCTGCGCGCCGATCCGGCAACGGTACCCGCGACAAATCCAGCTTGCCTTT
Source organism: Methylophilaceae bacterium (assembly GCA_039933015.1). Classification (GTDB taxonomy): domain Bacteria; phylum Pseudomonadota; class Gammaproteobacteria; order Burkholderiales; family Methylophilaceae; genus JBDTOX01. The sequence continues at coordinate 4,767 of JBDTOX010000025.1, read as the reverse complement.
GAAAGCCTTTTGGCTCAAGGCACCATAGAGATTTTCCAGTTCGGTGAGGCTTTTCTGGTAGGGGGATTTGATGCTATCGACTTTTTCGACGATGGTTGAAAATTGGTTTTGTAGGTGTCGTGCCCGTTGCTATAAAAGCAGAACGGCAGCTCGCCACCCAACTGTTTTTGAATGTTGTAGCAATACTGCTTAGCCTGCTCTCGGCCAATGGCGGCATCTTTGCTGGTTTTCTTGGCTTCGACCACGGCAAGCGGCTTGCGGTCTTTGCCCAGCAGGACGTAATCGCTGAACTGGTGGCCTTCATAGGGCGTGCGCGGCTCGGCCACCCCGGGCGGCAATTCCGTCAGGATGTCGAACTCTTCCACGACCTGCGTGGGGTCTTTGACGTTCCAGCCGGACAGGGCGAGTTGCTGGTCGATCAACTCCGAGCGGGTTTTGGACTCAGTTTTACTCATGCGTTACATTGCCCCCTTGTGAGTCCGGTTGGGCGGGGGCGGGCTGCCCAGTTTGTTCCCAGCGGGCGCCTCGGCCCTTGCCGGTGGGGGCAATCAGCCCCTCAGCTTTCATGGCGCGCAGGATGACGCGCACCATGTCGCGACTGATGCCGGGGCAGGCTTCTTCGACCTCTGAAATGGAGAACGGCAGATGGCGCTTGAGTATCTCGGCGCGCACGCGGTCGCCCTTGGCGCCGCGCCCGCGCTCGATGGTGCCCACACGCTCTTCAAACTCCTTGTAGGCGCGCAGCAGCGTACCCCAGAAGTAGTCGAGCCACGGGGCGATGTCATGCGCATCGTCGTGCCAGCCTTGCGAACTGGCTTCCAGTGTTTCGTAGTAGCTCTCTTTGGATTCCTCGAAGATGCGCTCCAGGCTGATGAAGCGGCCCACGGCGTAATCGAAGTGGTAGAGCAGTTGCAGCGTCAGCAGCCGTGCCATGCGGCCATTGCCGTCCGGGAAGGGGTGAATGCAGAGGAAATCGAGGATGACCAGCGGCACCAGCACCAGCGGGTCGGCCAGGTGTTGATCCAATGCGGTGTGATAGCGCGCGCTCAGGTCGGCCATCGCCATGGGGGTGAGATGCGCAGCCACGGGATGGAAGCGGATGCGCGAGCTGCCGTCGGGGTGGCGCTCGACTATGTCATTATTGGTGGCCTTCCAGCGCCCGCCGGGCTGCGGCATGTAACGGTAGAGGATGCCGTGCAGTTGCAGGACGGTGCCTTCCGAGAAGGGCATCTGCTCGCCGCTTTCGTGGATCAAGCCCAGCGCGTCGCGGTAGCCTGCCACTTCCTGCTCCGACCGGTTTTGCGGCGTGGCGTTCTTGAGCACCAGTGACTTGAGGCGGTGTGCAGCCACCACCACACCTTCGAGGCGGTTGGACGATTCGGTGGATTCCACGACGGCCACCTGGCGCAGATCGCTCAACACCTCGGGCGACTGGGCGACGAAGAGTTGCTGCTTGCCCCGATACTCACCCAGGGCGCGCAGCGTTGCCAGTTGCTGCGCGTCAAAGCGCAGCTTGGCGAGGTAGTCAGGCGAGAGTGAGTGCATGGATTATTCCATTGGCTAGTAATGGGGTAATGCTACTGAATATTGGGGTATTTTGCCATGTAATTACCCTTATAAGCAACTGATTACCCTATTCGGCGGGGATGAGCAGTTTTGCTCCGTTTTTGATCCGCGCCTGTCGTTATCATGGAGCCGGTCGCAAAGCGGTTGCACTGTTCTCAGTGGTTTTAAAGGGTGGCCGTTTTGTGCGGAGAGTGCAAACCTGCAAACCGGGTCAGCAACCGCGATGCATGAGTCTGCTATGGTTCAAGCGGAACCCTCTACCGACCGACTGGATGGCACGGCGGGTGGTGTCGCAAGGTTTGATGCGTGGCCGGTCGCCGTGGTTAACGATGAACCGGCGCGCGTAAGTGGTTGATTTTTCGAGGGCGCGAACTGCGCCTACCCGCAGGCCAAGCAGAGAAAAGAGACAGGCTCCGAGCCAAAAACGTTGAGATCGGGATGTTCGGATGCACTGTCACCCGCAGCACCGATGGCCGGAACCCTGCGCCACGCAGGGATTTCAGGCAAGGAAAAGGGTCCGGATATTATCCGAGCTCTTCAATTTGGTGGAGACGAGGAGGATTGAACTCCCGACCTTCGCATTGCGAACGCGACGCTCTCCCAGCTGAGCTACGTCCCCACAAGTGTTAGCAAGCGCCTGCTGTAGAGCAGTCTGAATTATACTGAACGACTGTTTTAATTCTATACCCGCTAACATAATGAATAAACTACTGAAAAAATTAGTCTGGGCTCTGGTGGCCTTGCTGGGCGCAGGAGCGGTGGGTGGCATCGCTCTGCATCGGGGTGAGAGTATCAATGCGCTGTGGTTTATTACCGCAGCGCTTTGCGTCTACGCGCTGGCCTACCGCTTTTATTCCGCCTGGATAGCAGCGCGGGTGCTGGTGATAGACGCAACGCGGGCGACGCCCGCCGAGCGGCTGGATAATGGCCGCGACTTCGTGCCTACCAATAAATGGATAGTATTCGGCCATCATTTTGCCGCAATTGCCGGGCCTGGCCCCCTGGTAGGGCCCACTCTCGCAGCGCAATTCGGCTATCTGCCGGGCACGCTGTGGATATTGATAGGCGCGGTGCTAGGTGGCTGCGTGCAGGATATGGTGACCCTGTTTCTTTCTACCCGGCGCGACGCTAAAAGCCTGGGCCAGATGGCGCGTGACGAACTGGGACCGGTAGGCGGAGCTGCTGCGCTGGTAGGCACTTTCGCCATCATGATTATCCTGATTGCGGTGCTGGGGCTGGTGGTGGTCAATGCCATGAAGCACAGCCCGTGGGCGACTTCGACAGTGGCCGCGACCATCCCCATCGCCATGCTGGTTGGTTTTTACATGCGCAATTTTCGTCCCGGCCAAGTGCTGGAAGCCTCGGCAATTGGCGTGATTTTGCTGTTGCTGGCAGTGGTGGGCGGCGGCTGGATCGACCATAACGCAACCTTGCGCGGCCTGTTTGATCACGAAGGCCTGACGCTGGCGTGGTGGATTATGGCCTATGGTTTTGCGGCAGCCATCCTGCCTGTATGGCTGCTATTGGCGCCGCGCGACTATCTTTCCACGTTCATGAAGCTGGGCACGTTGATGCTGCTGGCTATCGCGATGGTCATGCTGCAGCCTGAAGTTAAAATGCCTGCACTGACGCAATTCACCGATGGCACAGGGCCTATTTTTGGCGGCAAATTATTTCCCTTTGTTTTCATTACGATTGCCTGCGGTGCTATTTCTGGCTTTCATGCGCTGATAGCGTCAGGCACCACCCCCAAACTGCTAGCCAATGAGCGCGACATCCGCATGATAGGCTACGGCGCCATGCTGCTGGAATCGTTTGTTGCCATCATGGCGATGATAGCCGCTACGGTGCTGGATCCAGGCGTATTCTTCGCCATTAATAGCCCGGCGGGCGTTGTCGGCAAAGAGGCCGCGGACGCCGTGGCCATGATCAGTAGCTGGGGTTTCCCGGTGACGGTGGAACAAATGCAGACCTTGGCCAAACAAATGGGTGAGGCTACCTTGTTTGCCCGCACCGGTGGTGCGCCGTCACTGGCTGTAGGCATGGCCAGTATCTTCGGCAGCGCGTTCGGACAGGGCTTGCTGGCCTTGTGGTATCACTTCGCCATCATGTTCGAGGCTATTTTTATCCTGACTACGCTGGATGCCGGCACCCGTGTCGGACGCTTTATGCTGCAGGACATGCTCGGCAATATCTGGCCGAAAATGGCGCAAACTTCCTGGTATCCTTCGGTGATTTTTACCAGCCTGCTGGTGGTCGCGGGCTGGGGCTATTTCCTCTACATCGGCGTGATAGACCCGAATGGTGGCGTCAATATCCTGTGGCCGCTGTTCGGCATTTCCAATCAGATGCTGGCAGCCATTGCCCTGTGCGTGGCGACCGGCATCCTGATTAAATCCGGCAAGCTCAAATATGCCTGGGTGACCGGGTTGCCGCTGGTATGGCTGGTGACCATCACGACAACTGCCGCGTGGGAAAAGATCGCCAGCAGCGATACGCGCGTCGGCTTTTTTGCCGCGGCTAACGATATGGCAGCCAAACTGGCCGCGGGCAGCTTGCCGCCGGAGAAGGCAGCAGTGGCGCCACAGCTGATTTTCAATCAGCATCTGGATGCCTGGCTGACGTTGTTTTTTGTTGCGGTGCTATGGGTGGTGATTTTTGACATGCTGCGCGTTTGCTACCGTCATCTGGCGGGCAAGCCCGTGCTGCCTTTGACGGAATCCCCCCATATCCCCAGCAGTTTGGATAATGACTGGGTGAGGGATTAATGCTGAATCGACTCAAATCTTTTTGGCGTGGGGTGCGTCGTCTTTCCGGCGACGATGCTTATGAGCGCTATTTGCAGCAGCATGCCGAGCACGGACATGAAGAGCCGCCACTGAGCAAAGAAGAGTTCTTCAAGCAGTGGCAGGACAACAAGTGGAAGGGCGTTAAGCGTTGCTGCTGAAATTAAGCCCCCCTTCTTGCAGACCTCGCGAAGCGACAACGCTGAGGCAGGTGGCCCCTTAATGGGGTTGCCTGCCTCAGCGTTGTAGCTCCCTCTCTCACCCCGGTAAGCTACAATTGCCTGCTGCGAATTGACCGTTGGCATAGCGTTGTAGCTCCCTCTCTCACCCCGGTAAGCTACAATGGTAGGCGCAGCGGTTTACCACGTTTGGTGGTTGTAGCTCCCTCTCTCACCCCGGTAAGCTACAATGCCCA
>JBDTOX010000024.1:0-4426 GCA_039933015.1 Methylophilaceae bacterium | reverse complement strand
CGATGCGCTGTGCTTCAACCAGTTTGCTGTTTTTAATGTAGAAGTCCACGCGATCGCGCAGTTCGACTTTGATTTTCTCCATGGCGCGAATGGTAGTCTCGCGCGGGGTCACGTAGTGGCTGGAGGGATAAACCGTATAGCGCGGGATCTTATTGAAAATCTGCCCGGTAAGTGGGTCAAATAGCGTTAGTGATTCGACCTCGTCATCAAATAGCGATATACGCACTGCCGTTTCCGAGTTTTCTGCCGGGAACACGTCAATCACATCACCGCGCACCCTGAAGGTGCCGCGATCAAACTCAAAGTCATTGCGATCATATTGCATGCCAACCAGGCGCTGGATGGCATCGCGCTGGCTCATTTTCTCGCCCTGTGTCATATGCAGCACCATGCCGTGGTAATCCACCGGATCGCCAATGCCATAGATAGCGGAAACGGTCGCAACAATGATACTGTCCTCGCGCTCCAGCAACGCTTTGGTGGCAGAAAGCCGCATCTGCTCAATATGTTCGTTAATGCTGGAATCTTTTTCGATAAACAGATCGCGCGAAGGCACATAAGCTTCCGGCTGGTAGTAATCGTAGTAAGAAACGAAATACTCCACCGAGTTATGTGGGAAAAACTCGCGGAATTCAGAATACAGCTGCGCTGCCAAAGTCTTATTGGGCGCCATGACTATCGCCGGGCGGCCTATGCGCGCGATTACATTAGCTATAGTGTAAGTCTTGCCCGAGCCGGTCACACCGAGCAGCGTTTGAAAACGCATACCCTGGTTAATGCCTGCGGTGAGTTTTTCTATGGCCTGAGGCTGATCGCCTGCAGGTGCAAAGGGCTGATAAAGTTGATATTTACTATTGGGGAAGGTGACAATCACATCAAGAGCCTTAAACGTAGAGTTTTATTCTAGCAGTCATGGCATAAAACCCGCATAAGAACTTTAAGTATGAGGCTTGATGATATTACTTACGTTGTAAACAATGACTGACCTGGGTAAAGATATTGCCGGAGAGTTCAGCCAGACCCTCGGTTGTGATGGTTAGTGCTAATTAAAGACAGCTTAAACGCAGCTTACGGGTTCCGTCGGGTGGGTTTTATGAGTAAAATTAGGCTTTTACTTATAAACTCACCAGATAGCAAGGATTTTGATTTGGAACTCTCGCAGCGCGTTCAAACCATCAAAGAGTCGCCTACCCTCGCAGTAACAGCGCGTGCGGCCAAGCTCAAGGCCGAAGGCAAAGATATTATCGGTCTGGGAGCTGGCGAACCCGATTTTGATACGCCACAACACATCAAAGACGCTGCAAAAAAAGCCATTGATGAAGGCTTTACCAAATACACCCCGGTTGCAGGCATTCCTAGCCTGAAAAAAGCGATCGTCGCCAAATTCAAGTATGAAAATGGTTTTGAATATACTGAAAAAGAAGTCATTGTCGGCGTTGGTGGCAAGCAATGCATTTTTAACCTGGCTCTTGCAGTGCTTAACCCCGGCGATGAGGTCATCGTGCCTGCGCCCTACTGGGTTTCATATGCGGATATCGCGCTAGTAGCAGGCGCCAAGCCTGTCATCATCCAATGCGATATCGAGCAGGGCTTTAAGCTCACAGCCGCACAGCTTGAGGCGGCCATTACGCCAAAAACCAAGCTGTTCATGATCAACTCCCCTTCCAATCCCACCGGCGCGGTTTACACGCTGGCAGAGCTGCAAGCTTTGGGGGAAGTGCTCAAGCGCCATCCGCACATATTGGTAGCAACTGACGATATGTATGAGCACGTCAACCTCACCGGTGATAAGTTTTGCAACATCCTCAATGCCGCGCCAGAGCTCAAGCCACGCTGCATTGTACTGAATGGTGTTTCCAAAGCCTATTCCATGACGGGTTGGCGCATCGGCTACGCCGCAGGCCCCGCCCATATCATCAAGGCTATGGAAATCCTGCAATCGCAATCAACTTCCAACCCTACTTCCATTTCGCAAGTAGCGGCACAAGCTGCGCTGGAAGGCTCGCAGGATTGCATTACGCCTATGGTTGAGGCTTTCCGGGAACGCCATGACTATGTGGTGGCGCGCTTTAATCAAATGCGTGGCATCAGGTGTATTGCAGCAGGCGGAGCGTTCTATGCATTCCCGGATGCGCGTGTAGCCATCAGCAACCTGCACAAGGCTGGTAAAATCGCTGAAGCGAGTGATATGGCGTTATCGGAGTATCTGCTGGAAAGCGCAGGCGTAGCGGTCGTGCCTGGCTCGGCGTTCGGTGCAGAGGGTTATTTCCGTGTCTCGTTTGCGACTTCAATGGACAATCTGCGCAACGCGCTGGACAGAATAGCCAAGGCGCTGGCTTAGGCTTGTTTTCTATGCAAAAAGGCCTCTTGATGAGGTCTTTTTTATGAAGTCTTTTTCGGGCGGGTTTTTGCAGGAGGCTTTTTGTTATATCCCTGAACACTGACAGTGCCATTGGTTTCTAGAATCGCCAGCTTGATGTCCTTGAGCTCAAAATAGCCTTGATGCCGCAAGACGGAATCCAATTCGGCTCGCGTGAGTTTTGCATCTAGCATGGTGTCCTCAAATATCTTTCCATCATGAATCAATACTTGCGGGCGACCTTCAATCGCATTTTCCATTCCACTGCTTTTGAATGCTACCAGCCCAACCAAGTAATTCAATCCCACCAGGGTCACAGCCAAAATGAGCCCGCCTATCAGGGAGTTATCCCCTCCATTCATTGAGTTTTGTACAGCATTGGAAAGTATCAGCAGTAATACCAGGTCAAGCGGTGAAAGCTGACCTATCTGGCGTTTACCCGTCATTCGCAGTAACAAGATCAGAGCGGTATAAACAACGATACCCCTTATTACTAGCTCCCACCATGGCACTCCGAGGTCAAACATGTAATGCTTTCATAATCAGCGCCTAGTGGTTGTAGTTTAGTAAGGAATCATTGCTTACCAGAGCCACCAAACAGCCCTTTTAGCTTACTCAAGGCCGAGCCAGCCTTAACGCCCATACTTGTACCTACCCCGGGGCCCAGTAGAGCGGTACCTGCCAAGGCACCCGCCATCGCGGCCTTGGTAGGGAATACGGTGGGATTATCTAAAGTCCCGGAAATCTGTAATGGAATTGCAGCCATGCTCACGCTGCGCTTTACTTCCACCTCCACCACGCCATCCAGATTTTTTGACGGGCTGATTTTTACGTTACCGCTGGCAGTCATTAAACCGGAAGTTACTTTTAACCCATTAAATTTATACTGTTTTCCAGCAACATTCAGTAAGCCGGAAAGCTCATCAAACCTGGTCTCACCACCTTTCTGTCCCTGATGCAGCAGCATGGTCGCGGCCCTTGCCAAATCCAGCCCGTAGAGCACGCCATCCGTCACCTTGAAACGAAAATCAGCATTTATATGATCAGCTAGCTTTGCCGGCTCTTTTGCGCTGGCATGAAAGCTGCCATTGCCAAACAGACGGCCACTGACATTGGTAGACTTGCTCATCAAGCTCACGGGTTCACGTACTGCAAGGTCATCCACTCTAATTTTGCCAGCCATGCGCCAAGCATTATCCCAATGCAATATTAGGTTGCCGCTCACCTTGCCTTTATATAGTGCGGCATTCAATCGAGAAATTTCCAGCCTGTTGTCATACAACACCATGTCCACTTTTAGCTGGTCTATCAATAGCGGTGGTCCTAGAGGCACAGTCCACTTATTGGCACTCAGCGTGATAGTTTGTAGCTTATCTTTTTGCAGCTTATTTTGCGGCGTCAGTTTCATTTCCAGCTTACCATCTAGGCTATTGATCAGCGCAGACTTCGGCTTATTAGCCGCCAAGGCAATCTCAGCATTAAATTCAGGCAGCGTTATTCCTGGCCACTCAAGCCTGGCCTCCTTCACGATAATTTGGTTAACATTCACGGCGGCAGGCGCTGTACTCGGCTGCTTTGATAAAGCGGAAAGTATTTCCAGCGCAGTCTTATGGATGACAGGCTTACTAACCTGCACGCTGGAAAGTACTTTTCCATCAGAAAATAGCGATGTAATTGCAGGCACAACAGCAACGCGCTCTACGCTGATCTCTTTATTCTTGCCGATGACAAGCCCCTCGATATTAAGACGCGGGCTGGGCAGCAACGCAATTCTCAGAGCATCAATGCTTACAGGTGCCCCCAGCTTGTCTGCAGCCAACTGTTCTACCTGTCCTAGGTAAGCGGACATGGGGATCAAGAACGGTATAAAAAAGAGCACAGCGAGAACTGACCCCGCAATAACTGCTCTACGTTTCCACCTATTCAAAATTTACCTCGGTTGATTGTTGACCAAAAGCTTCTAAGTCATTATTATTGCGCCTTCTCCGATTCCTCGATAGCTCAGTCGGTAGAGCAACGGACTGTTAATCCGTGTGTCCCTGGTTCGAGCCCAGGTCGAGGAGCCAA
>JBDTOX010000023.1:0-2933 GCA_039933015.1 Methylophilaceae bacterium | reverse complement strand
TGATGAACTGCGGCAGCTCGTCCAGGCTGGTGCGGCGCAAAAAAGCCCCCAGCGGCGTGGTGCGCGCATCGTTCTTTTGCGCCTGCGTCACCTGGTAATCCCCCCAGAAATTAGCAGTATTTAGAAGTAGAATTTTCTCAACGGCAACGGAGGAAGTTTTACATGAAGTCATCACGTTTTTCAGACAGTCAAATTATTGCCATTCTCAAGCAGGCCGAGCTTGGCAGTCCAGTACCAGAGCTTTGCCGTGAACACGGCATCAGCTCCGCTACGTTTTACAAGTGGCGCATCAAGTTCGGCGGCATGGATGCCTCCCTGATGGCACGGCTCAAAGAACTCGAAGACGAGAATCGTCGGCTGAAGAAGATGTATGCCGAGGAGCGGCTCAAAGCCGAGCTCGTGCAGGAGGCGCTGCAAAAAAAGTGGTGAAGCCATCTTGCCGACGCGAGATGGCTCTCAACGCAGTTGAACACAAAGACAGCAGCATCCGGTTAGCCTGTCAGGCATTCGGTATCAGCCAGACCTGCTACCGTTATCAGGCAAAGCAGTCCGCGGACAATGTTGAAATCGCCGACCTCCTGATTCGCCTGACCCACAATCAACGCAATTGGGGATTCGGGTTGTGCTTCCTGTATTTGCGTAATGTGAAGGGCTACGGCTGGAACCACAAACGGGTGTATCGCATTTACCGCGCACTGGAGCTCAACCTGCGCATCAAGCCCAGAAAACGCATCGTTCGGGAGAAGCCTGAACCGTTGGCTGTGCCAGATACCATCAACCAATGCTGGTCGATGGATTTTATGCATGATCAACTATCGGATGGGCGCAGCTATCGCTTATTCAACGTGATCGACGATTTCAACCGGGAGGCATTGGCGATCGATATTGATCTGTCTCTCCCCGCCGAGCGCGTGGTGCGGGCCCTGAATCAGATCATCGAATGGCGTGGCAAGCCACAGGCGATTCGCAGTGACAACGAACTAAATGCAATAGGTATTGAACAGAAAGAACAAAGCCCCCCTGACTGCGATGAGCGGTCAAAAAAACAACAGCGTCACTTCAACGCTTAATCCAGTAGTCACTTCCACGAGTCACACAGGGCGACGATTTACCATAATGAACACAAGATCCGACAGCGAAGGGCTGTGGTCTTTACCGAACTTAAAACAATCGGTCGCCCAGTGGAAGGTCCAAACATTATCTACGGGGTCCTATAGGCCCCAACGGCTCGACAGAGCGAGATCGATCCACTGGGCAAAGCTTCAAAGTAACCCTGATAGGGGGTACCGGATTTGATTAAGGCATGGAGTACACGCGCCATCTTGGCCATGACAGCAGTCATGGCTTTGCGTTTCAAATCAGCATCATTGGGTGATGCCTCTGTGTAGCGATGAAATTTATTTCTGAAAGCATTCTCTGGCTGCCTGATCGCGATAACAGATGCGATGTAAAGCGCGTATCGAAGCCTGGCATTTCCGCGTTTGGAAATCTTCTCCTGTCCACGGAAAGCGCCGGATTGGTTCTTGGCCAAATCCAGACCGCAATACTTCAGAAATTGGCGGTGATGACCAAAGCGACGCAGGTCACCCCCTTCAGCAAGAATTGTCAAGGCAATGATCGGCCCGATGCCGGGAACCGATTTGAGGACAAAATAGTCTGGATGCCCGTTAAGCGTCAATTCAGCCTGCTGTTCGAGCTGTTGTCGGAGGGTATTGAGTTCCTGATAGCGCTGCAATTGCAGCCGGAAGGTTTGACAAGCAATCGAGTCTTCTGCAATGGGTAAGCCAATACTGTGTTGTGCTGTCGAATATAGCTCAAGCAGCTTGGCTGCCTTATTGACCTTTCTGCCAACAATGGGCGAGGCAATCTCACAGAAACCCTCTTCCGTATATCGGGTCACAGAAGTGGGTGTCGGGAAGTGCAACAGATAGTTCACCCACCAGGAATTGCGGGTACTGCACCACCACTTCCTCATTTCGGGAAAGTAGAGCGGCAGATAGTGCGTCAAAATCGAATGCTGCAGCCGGGTTCGGCTCAGCGTGATGTGGTAATAGGTCTTAGACAATTCCTGGATGTCGTGGAACCCGGACAGAACCGGATCGACATACGTCTGAACGACACGCTGCTTAAGCAGCTCAAGCAGGATACCCGCATCTTTAGGATCGTTCTTGTCCCAAGAATTAAACATCACTTCGCGGTAACGGGCGCTGGCCAAAGACGAAATCAGACAAACGTCAAACCCTTCGGATGCCAGCCGAAAGGCCAGAGTCCGGTGGTAGTTGCCGGTCGCTTCAAAACCAATGCGGCAGGGTTGAGGCAAGCTTCTAATCAATTCAACAAGGCGCTCGTGATCCATGGCCGAATTGGCCATCCGGAAACGACGGGTCTTACCATCGAGCGTTTCGACCATCACCACATTGAAATCCTTGGCAATATCTATTGCTATCCAAGAAGCAAAGGCTTTACTCTGAACACGGTCAGTCATTTGGAGCTCTCCTCTCAAGATGTCGCAATCAAGAGAATGAACCTGTTCTTCATGACTGACCACTACCTATTCTGCATGTACTACGGGCCAGAGTATATCGGCCGCACGCTGACACACTGGGCTGAGCGGCATGGCATTCGACTTGACCACATTCAGCCCGGAAAGCCACAGCAGAATGCTTACATTGAACGCTACAACCGGACTGTACGTTACGACTGGCTCAGTCATTACCTGTTCGAGTCTATTGATGAAGTACAGGGCTATGCAACTGACTGGATGTGGATCTACAATCACGAACGCCCCAACATGGCGCTGGGCGGCATTACCCCAAAACAGAAATTAGCGCTTTTAACTAACTCTACTTCTAGCCGCTGCTGAAAATGGGGGGATTACCGAGGAGCCAAATACAAAAAAAGCCGTTACATCACTGTAACGGCTTTTTTATTAC